>JAZRZE010000038.1:0-24683 GCA_045601125.1 Elusimicrobiaceae bacterium
TACTTGTGAAATTAGGTCTTTTAAAAGATAAATACCAATTAGCTTTTGTATATAAAAGATAAAAACATAAAATAATTTGCAGAGTGTAAGCACAAATAAAACCTAAAAACATTGCTTCCGTTTGCCGTATGAAAAACAAAAAAAGCAAAGGTAACAAGGTATGTAAAGGCAGTAAAAAATAAACCTTAAATAATTTAAAAGATTCGCAAAGATTTATCAAAAAATTCATTATAAAAAATAAGCAAAAATAGATGCTTCCCAAACTGATTAAAATTAAACCGTGTCTTGCCTGTCTTTTTGTAAAATCGGAAATAAAAGTCAATATCTCTAAAGGGAAAAATAAGGATAAGAGAATTATAATTATAGAACAAATTGCATAAATAAAAATAAAAAAGTTTGCAAAATCTATGGCACTTGTTTTATCTTTTTGATACTTGTGTATAAACTCCGGTATAACTAAATTTAGGTTTATATTTTGTAACCAAATATTAAGTAAACAGGTAACTAAAATAAGATAAAAATAAATATCTGCTTTTAAGGAACTGCCAAATAAAAAGGCAAGTAATAAACTACTGGCAAAGGAAAATACTTTTCCTAGCACACCGAAACTAACAGAAAATAAAGCCCCTTTCTTAAAGCCTGCCATATATGATATTATATTAAATATATGGAACAAGAATTTGAATCTATTATTGGCTTGGAAATCCATGTCCAACTAAATACCGAAAGTAAAATGTTTTGCTCTTGCCCAAGCGGTGCAAGAAAAAACCTCGCTCCCAACACGGCGCTTTGTCCTGTATGCAGCGGGCAACCGGGTGCCTTACCCGTTTTGAATAAAAAAGCAGTGGAACTTGCTTTAAGAGCAGGTTTTGGCTTTAATGCGCAGATAAATAAAGAATCTGTTTTTGCGCGCAAAAATTATTTCTATCCCGATTTGCCAAAAGGCTACCAAATTTCTCAAGACGATAAACCTATTATCGGTAAAGGTTATGTCGAAATTAAAGACGCAAAAGGTAATATTAAAAAAATCGGTATTACCCGCGCCCATTTAGAAGAAGATGCCGGCAAAAGTATGCATGAAGAGGGGGCTTCCCTTGTGGATTTGAACAGAAGCGGCGTGCCTTTGCTTGAAATTGTAGGCGAGCCGGATTTAAGAAGTCCGCAAGAAGCATATGATTATCTTACAAATTTACGTTCTTTACTTTCTTGGCTTGATGTTTCAAATTGCGATATGGAAAAAGGTGAGTTAAGAGTCGATGTTAATGTTTCTGTTCGCCCGAAAGGTCAAGAAAAGTTTGGAACTAGGATGGAAATAAAAAATCTTAATTCTTTTAAGGCCGTAAAAGATGCTTTAACTTATGAAATTAAACGCCAAATTGAAACCGTTAAAGCAGGGCAACCTTTACATCAGCAAACAATGCTTTGGGATGAAGTTGCAGGGGAAACAAAAGTTATGCGCAGCAAAGAAACCGCGCAAGAATATAGATATTTTCCGGAGCCGGATTTAAAACCTTTAATCATCAGTGAGGAAGAAATAGAACAAGTTCGCAAAACTATGCCGATGTTACCTTCCCAAAAAAGAGAATATTTTGAAAAAGAACTCGGTCTTGGTTCTTATGATGCAACTCTTTTAACTAAGAGCCGTCAAATTACCGAATATTTTGAAAAGGTTCTTTCTTTTAATGTTCCCGCAAAGCAGGCTTCTAATTGGATAGGAACAGATTTGCTGGGTGCCTTAAATGCAGCCGGTAAAGAAATTGAAGATAGCCCTCTTGCGCCAAAAGAAATTGCCGACTTAATTAAATTTATACAGGAAGGCAAAATTTCTATTAAGATGGGTAGAGAAATTTTTACAAAGGCCTTTAATGAAAATAAAAAAATTGCCGATTTAGTAAAAAGTTTAGGGCAAACTCAGATAAATGATGAAGCACAAATAGAAGTTTGGGCCAAGCAAGCGCTTGAGGCAAACCCTAAAGCCGTTGCTGATTATAAAGCAGGCAATACAAAAGCCATAGGTGCTATGGTCGGTATGGTGATGAAACTTTCAAAAGGTAAAGCCAACCCGGCCATAATAAATAAAATATTAGTGCGCCTAATGTCTTAATTTATAGTAAAATAGTTTTATGAGAAAGATATTGTTATCTTTGATTTTAATTTTCATAGGAATAAGCGCTTTTGCTTTGGAAGTGGCCGAAAGTTTTACTTACAGTAATTCTTTTTGGCAGAACAGTATAAGTGCTACCCAGCAACTAAATTATTTTATTTCTTTAGGTGCAAATTTTGACTTAACAGAACACGATGATGTTGATAATCATATTTACACTTTCAGTTTGCCTTTTGCCGTTCGCACAGAGGGTTTTGGTTTAATTTTTACTCCGTTTATAACTCCCAATAATGCAAACGGCGCAAGCGCAAAAGGGGCAAAATTATCTTGCACTTTCGGTGTTAAATATGATGAAGTGGAAAATACTTCTTCCCATGCTTTTTTATCGGTTGGTTTTGCAGATCAAAACGCTTATGTATCAAGGAAGGGGGAACTTCCGAAAAAAGAAAATTACTATCAACTTGCCTATGAAGGCGGAATAGTTTTAGATTATTTTAATGCCTATTTGTTTGAAATAAGCGGAAATATTTTTGAATATCCTTCCGGTATCAGTTCGGTGGAGGCCTTCGGCGGTATTTTAGACCAGCAAAAAATTGCTTCTCTGGAAACTTTAGATTATATTTTTGCTTTACCCAAAGGGTCAGCCGGCTTAAAGGTAGGGTGGAACTCCCTAGAAAGCCGAAGTGAAAATATGCTATCCTATAGATTTATAGAGTTCTATGAAAAAGATATGCCTGCTTATCACTCTGTTAAATTTCAGAGTTCTATGCTTTTAACATCTCGTTTGAATTTTATTTTTGCGTATAATCATATTTTCATAAGTTCTCGTAAGGATAAGGACATTTTTAAAGGTATTATATCTTTTAAGTTTTAAAAAGGGGCTAATATGTCAGAAGAAATTAAACCAGAAATAGTAAAAGATCCGGCATTAAAATTGCTGGCTTTGGTATCTCATAAATTAAAGACGCCTTTGTCTATAATCAATGGTTACAGCGAAACGATTTTGTCCCAATTACAACCGGGTGAAATGTCTGCCTTTAACATACAAGCCCTGCGTAATATAAGCAAACAAGGGGAAAAAATGTCCCTTTTAGTTGATAGACTAGTTCACTTTTCTTCCATAAACGACTTAAAAGAAAACAACATAAAAAGAGAAGAAGTAGAATTAGGTAAAGTTTTAGAAGAAGTTGTTGCTAAATGTGCTTTTAGGGATGATGATATTAATGCCAATTCTTCCGAAGAAACAATGCGCCAAAAAGGTCCCAGTATTGAAGTTAAATGCGATTCCGAAATTAAAGTTTATGCAGATAGGCAACTTTTGCTTATAGCGGTGGAAGAACTTGTAGATAACAGTATAAAATTTAACAACAATATGAACAAGCGCATAAAACTTTTTCACTATGAAGAAGGCGCTTTTGACGTCGTTGCCGTAGCGGATAACGGTGTCGGTATAAAAGAAGAAGAAACAAATAAAATTTTTGAAACTTTTTATCAAGTTGATGATTATTTTACCGGCCAAATAGAAGGTTGGGGTCTTGGGCTTGCTTTGGTTAGAAGAATAATAGCCCTTCATAAAGGGCATATTGCCTTGCGTTCACAATATGGGGTAGGGACAATAATTTCTTTGAAATTCCCTAAAAAAACTAATGAGTGAGTTAGAAAAAAAATTGCAACAAATGCTTGCTAAAGTGCAGGATTCTCATATAAAGTTGTGCCAATTTAATGAGCGTTTTAAAACCCTTTTTAACAGACTAACCGAAATCAGTGTCCAATACAAAAGAAAGATGCCTATAACGGATACGACTTTTGAAAAAGACTTTTGTAAAACCATTGACGAATTACGCTTGTTAAGTGATGAAAATTATAATTTTTGGGGCGAAATCCGCAACCAATATCAAAGCAAATATGAAAAGGAATTAAAAGACGAACACCGCCTTTTAGTAAAAAAAATTGCTTTAACATCCCTTGATTTTACCCGTCAGACAGATGAACTTTTTACCCTTTATAAACGTTTACAGGTAATAGGTAAAGATTTACCTTTGCGCTTAAATTGGTGGCTTTTTGAAAGTTGTAATCAAGATTTTTTCAAAACCACAAACCGTATCTTATTTTTAATGCGCAGTATGGAGAATCAATATGCTTAAAGAACAACAAAATATGCAGGAACAAAAAAATATTCCCGAAGTTTATCGTAAAATCAATACGGCTTGTTTAATTGTTTTGGCGTCCGTTAGTTTGACAATTGCTTTATCTTACACAAGAACGATTTTAATACCTTTAGTTATTTCTGCTTTTATTTTCACTATGACAACGCCTATTATGCGTTATATCCGCGTAAAATTCAGATTGCCGAAATGGCTTTCTCTTTTAATAGGCGGGGCAATAGTTTTGGTGCCTTTGGTTTTAATTTCAATATTTATGGTTCAGTCCATAAGTAATTTTCTTAAAGTCTTTTCAAGTTATCAACAAAATATTACAAATTTACTTACTCAAATAGGTGATTTCTTTGCCCGCCATAAAATACCTATTTCTCAAGATTTCTTTGAAGTAGAAACTTTATCTAATATTATTAGTGTTGATTACGGCGCCACTTTATTTAAGAGTTTTAGCGGTATAACTATTAAACTTGTTTCCGGTACTATGCTTGTTATTTTATTTTTATTCTTTTTATTTGTCGGCAGTACAAGTACAAAAATTACAAATCCTTTAATCAAGGAAATACAAAATAAAATTTCCGCTTATTTGTTTGTTCACATAATTATGTCTGTTATTACCGGTGTTTGTGTGGGAATTGTTTATTATAGCGTTGGCTTAAAACTGGCATT
Organism: Elusimicrobiaceae bacterium; assembly: GCA_045601125.1. Taxonomy (GTDB): domain Bacteria; phylum Elusimicrobiota; class Elusimicrobia; order Elusimicrobiales; family Elusimicrobiaceae; genus Proelusimicrobium. The sequence continues at coordinate 4,930 of JAZRZE010000038.1, forward strand.
TACCTTTGCTGTTTTAACGGTAATTTTGAATTTTATACCTAATCTTGGTTCGGTTATTGCGGTTTTACTGCCCTTGCCTATTGTCTATATGCAATATGGGCTTGGGGCAAAGTTTTTTATCGTTTTGCTTATACCTACAATTATTCAAATAGCAATCGGTAGCATTATTGAGCCCAAACTACTGGGCAACGGTATGGATTTACACCCTGTCACAATAATCAGTTCTTTAGTTTTTTGGACTTTGGTTTGGGGGGTTCCCGGTGCCTTTTTGGCGGTGCCTATTACGGCGGCAGTTCGTATAATCTTAAGTAAAATAGAACCTACAAGAGTCTTTGCGGAAATAATGTCGGGCAGATTGCCAAAATAGATATTGACTGAAAGCCCAAAAGTCTTGTATCATTTATTATTATAAAGGAAGTAAGGAGAAAACAATGAGTAAAGTAATGAAGTTAATGCTCGTTTTTGCTTTAGTATTAGGTGTAACTGCCTGCAGCAAAAACGTTAAAAAAGATGCCGGTGCAGATGCAAATGCTTATGCAGATGGAAGCGAAGTTCAAGTCGTAGAAGAACTTAGTGTAGAAGAAGAGGACAATAGCGTCCTTACAGTTGAATCTGTTAAACTTGAGCCTGTCTATTTCGCTTTTAATGAATACAGCCTCAATGCTCAAAGCCGCAAAACCTTGGAAGATAATGCAAGTATCCTCAAAGAAAGAGGGGTAAACAAAATCGTTATTGAAGGCAATTGCGATGACAGAGGAACTATTTCTTACAATATCGTTTTAGGCGATAAAAGAGCACAAGAAGTTAAGAATTACTATATCAGACTTGGTGTCCCCGCAGGGAATATCAGTGTCGTTTCTTATGGTGAAGAAAAACCTGTTTGTACAGAAAATACAGATGCCTGCTGGTCTGAAAACCGCAGAGCAGATACGGTAATTCTCTAATTTAATAAAGGGAGTTTGTTTTTATGGAATTTAGAAAAATCTTTTTAATTTTCGTGGGGATAGGCTCCCTTTCTTTTTGCGGTTGTGTTGCTACGCGCGATGATATCAGCATTTTGAAAACCCAAATTGCCGCTTTAAATAAAACCTTACAAAGCGTGCAGGCAAACCAAGCCTCTAATGACCAACAAATACAAGATTTATCCGTTCAACTGACAGAAGCAAATGATAATTTAAGAGATTTCAATTATAAACTTGACCAAGTTTCTTCCAAACTTGATAATATCACAACTTCTTTAGGTTCTCAAGAAACGGAACAATATAAAATGTCCCCGACAGAACTTTTTGAAGAAGCCAAAAAACAATTTGATAATAAAAATTATGCCGAAGCAGCCGAAGGTTTTAATCTTTACATAAAATCAGCACCGCAAGGTACAAATATAGAAGAGGCCTATTTATATTGCGCTAAAAGCAATTTGGAATTAAAAGATTACCAACAAGCTGCCTTAAATGCGGCTACTTTGCTTGATAAATATTCCGATAGCAAATTGACCGCGCAAACCCGTCTTGTTTATGCCCAAAGCATTTTACCGCTTGATAAAAAAGATGAAGCGGTTATGTATTTAAAATCTATTGTCCAAGATTTCAAAAATACCGATTTTGCAAAAGAAGCAAAAGATTTACTTAAAACTATAAAATGAAAACTTTAAAAATTTTACTTGCGGCAGTTTTGCTCTGCCCTTTATTTTGTTTTGCTGCCAAGCAAAGCGATGTTTATATCGGCATATCTTCTAAATATAATCCCAATGCCTTGCCTAAAATTGCTTTAGGTTCTTTTAAGAATTCTTATGATACTTTGAACGCACAGGAAAATGCCTCTTTAATATCAAATATCCTTCGCTCTGATTTAATGCGCACAAGATATTTTGAAATGGAAGACAGCGTCGGAGCTGTTGATACAAATAATGTCGCTTATTCTTTAAAATTAGCAAAAGCAAAAAAGGCAGATTATCTTGTTTTTGGCGAAGTTTCCCCCGTAAAAGATGATTCTTGGGAAGTTAAGGCCTTTGTTTATGACACACAAAGCCAAAAGGCCGTACTCGCCAAAAAGTTTGTCAGTTCTACAAAAGGCTTAAGGCGTTCGGCCCATTTGTTAAGCGATCAAATTGTCAAACTTCTTTACGGTAAACGCGGCATAGCGGATACCAAAATCGCTTTTGCCAATGACTCTACCGGCCGCAAAGAAATTTATATGGTTGATTATGACGGCTATAATCTTGTTAAACTTACAAAAGATAAAAGTATTGCCCTTTTGCCTCGTTGGAATAGTGACGGCACAAAAATTTTCTATACCACTTACCGCAACAGAAACCCAGATATTTTTTATATTGATTTAAAAAACGGCACGATAAATCCCTTGCTTAAAGGTGGCGGACTTAACTTAATCGGCGGCGTTTCTCCCGACGATTCTAAAATCGTTTTTACTATGTCCCGCGGAGAAAATGCCAGCATCTTTATCAAAGAACTTGATACCGGCAATTTAAGACAGTTGACCGATAAATACGGAGTTGACGGCTCACCTTCTTTTTCTCCTGACGGCAAATTTGTTACTTATGTTTCAAACCGCTCCGGCAATCCGCAAATTTATATTTTAGATTTATTGACAAAGCAAACCCGTCGTTTAACAAAGTTTAACTGGACTGATACACCACAATGGTCCCCGACGGGCGAGTGGATAGTTTTTGCCGGCAGGCAAGCGCCAAAACACCCTATAGATATTTTTATAACCGATATTACCGGCGCCCAAATCAGGCAACTTACCGCAGACAGCGGCGATAACGAAGACCCCGCTTGGTCACCCGATGGCCGTTTTATAACATTTACCACAACGCGCGGTGGCAAAAGGCAGATTTATGTTATGGACGGTGACGGTAGCGCACAACATTTAGTAGCCAATATAAAAGGAAACTCTTATACTCCTAGTTGGAGTAAATAATCTTAATTTGCTAAACGTTAACTTTATTTGCTATAATATATTTACGGGCCTGTAGCTCAGCTGGGAGAGCGCCTGCATGGCATGCAGGAGGTCATCGGTTCGATCCCGTTCAGGTCCACCATTTTAAGCACTTCTCAAAAAAGAAGTGCTTTTTGTTTGTTTCGGCTTTTGCGTTTATAGTGTGTTATGCCTCGCTCATATATGCTACCCCCTAGTGATATACTTTGCTTGGCAAGCCTTATTTAAACGCAAAATTTTAGCGAAATGGCCTTTGGGGCTTGTTTCTTATAGTAAATTGAGTATTATATATTTAACAATGACAAGATTTTAGAACGGAGAATAAAAATGAATAAAGGAATAGAATATTTACCTGACGGAACAATAAAATTTTATCAAAATAAAACGGTCAATTTAATATCAGCTATTAGTTCGCTGCTTGGTTTAATTGTTTTTGTCCTTATTATATTCTTTTTAGGACTATACGAAGAGAAAATATTTGTTTTATCTTTTTGTTTTATCTCTTTAATACAAATACCTGTTATTATATTTTTTCTGGTGCGTTTTTTTAAACCGAAAATAATTTTTGTTCTTAATTCCCAAGGCGTAGAAATATATGGTAAAAAATTGACTTGGGAACAAATATCTTTTGCCGGTTTTGAAGGCGATTTGCTTATTTTAAAGTCAAAAGATAACAGAAATTACAGATTTATAACAAATGCGGAATCCCGGACAATTTTAAAGGAAATATTTAGCAAGCACGGTTTTTCTTTTTAACAATATTTTTACTATACAAAAACCTTGTCTTTTTCTCTTTATAAAAACACTTAAATTTAGTATTATATATAGAGGGCTTTTTACGCCCCAAATTTTTATAGGAAAATTTAATGTATCTTAAAGCAATTGAAATAATCGGTTTTAAATCTTTCGCAGATAAAGTGCGCCTTAATTTTGAACCGGGCGTATCTTGTATTGTGGGGCCTAACGGCTGCGGTAAATCAAATGTTATAGACTCTGTGCGCTGGTGTATCGGTGAAATGTCTTGGAAGGCACTGCGCTCGGGTTCTATGGTTGATATAATTTTTAACGGCACAAAAAAGCGCGCGCCTTTAAATATGGCGCAGGTCAATATGATTTTTGATAATACTTCGCGAAAATTGCCTGTTGAATTTAACGAAGTCACCGTTTCACGCAAAATTTTCCGCTCGGGCGAAAGTGAGTATTTTTTAAACCGCGTTCCCTGCCGTCTTAAAGATATTAGGGAAATGTTTTTAGATACAGGTATCGGCGGGGCGGGTTATGCTATTATTGACCAAGGTTCTGTAAACCAAATGCTTGAGGCTTCCCCCGAACAAAGGCGCGAAATGTTTGAAGAAGTTGCCGGCGTTTCCAAATACAAAGCCAAAAGAGATGAGGCCGTGCGCCGCCTTGAGCGTGTGGATATGGATATTGCCCGCTTGAGCGATACGTTAACCTTGCTTGAAGAACAAATCAAAAAACTTGACGGCGAAGCCCGCAAAGCGCGTCTTTATCAAAAATACCGCGAAGAATTAAAAGAAAGCGAAATTATTTTATGTCTTGAAAATATCAAAAGCCACGAAGAACAAATAAATAAAATCGCTGCCGAACTTGAACCGATTGTCCGCGAAAAAGGCGATTTGCAAAATGCCATCAGCGCCGCCGAAGGCGAAACCGCCGCTTTAGATTTAAACTTAACCCATAAACAAAAACAGTTAAGCGAGTTTAGTGAAAAAATTGCCGCCGATAAATACCAAATCGGTCTTTTAGAAGGCGCAATACAAAGTAGTGAAAATCTTGTCCAAGAATTACAGGCAAGGCTCAAAAATTTCGCTTCAGAGGAAACTTTAAGTTTAAGCAGACTCGGCGAAATTGAACCCGCCTTAAACAATTTAAAAAAGAAACTTGAAGAAATTACTTTGCAACTTGAACCCGCCCAGCAGGAATATAATAAAAAATACGAACAGGTTTCCGCTAATGAAAAAGCAATTTTACAGGCCCGTCAGGAATTTGAAAAGGCTACCAATAATTTAATGGGCTTTACCCATAAGGAAATGGAGTTAAGCGGAAAAATCGCTCTTGAAGAATCCGCCGCCCAGCACGAAAATAATAATTTAATCAATTTAGAACGTTCTTTAACGGCGCAAAAAGTGCAAATTGAAGAAGTCCAAAAAGAATTAAACGAAATTAAAACTTCTCTTGAAAACAAAAAACAAACCGTTGAAACTTTACGCCAAGAGCAAACCAAACTTGAAGAACAAAGACAAAAACTTTTTACTCAAAAACAAGAATTAAACGATAAACTAACTTCTTTAAAAACCAAACAGGCCGCCCTAAATACCAAAATGCAAATGATACAAACACAGGGCAAAAATAATCCCTATTGGGTCGGTACAAAACTTGTGGAAGAAGGTAAAATTTCAGGTGTTCTGGGTACTTTAAGAAAGCATATTAAATTTGACAAATCCGTTGAACTCGGCATTGAAGAGGCATTTGGTAAATATCTTGATTCCGTAGTTTGCGAAGATGAAAATGCCTTTAAGCAAGCGGCCGAGCTCTTAAATAAAAACGGCAAGACAAGATGCCGCTTTATCATCTTAAACGCTGTTCCCGCAAGCAAAGGGGAAAAAGGTTTATCTTCAAAAATTACTTGCGAAGATAAATTCCGCCCGTTGGTTGATTATATTTTGGGTTCTGCCGATATTAAAGAAGGCAATATAAATTGCGGTTTTTGGCTTTCCGCCGGTGCCTTAAATGTAAAATCGCCTGAGGCCTATTGGGGTGAGGAAGAATCTGCCAAAAAAGAGTTAAAGGAATTAAATAAAGAGCAGGAAGAATTAACCAAACAAACTCTCAAAAATATAGATGATTTGGCAAGAACGGAAGATTTACTTAAAACCGCAAGAAGTAAATTCCAAGAAGAAGCCCTTGCCCAAAATTCCCTGCAAAACAATTTGAATAATAAGCAAAGACTTTTTAGTGATTTAGAGCAGACAAGCGCACAGATCGTTAAAAATAAACAAGAGATTTTAGCCCGTATAGAAAAGCGTAAAGCAAATGTTACTACTTTTAAGGAACAATTAACCGCCCTAAATAATCAACACGAAGAAGCCAAAAAACAACACGAGGCCTTGCGCGCTAAAAGGACGGCTCTTGAACAGGAAGAACAAACTTTAAAAGTGGAAATAGAAAAAGCCAGCAGTAAACTTTATGAAATTAAAATCAAAAAGAATAATGTCGAACTTGATTATAAAACAACTGCCGGCGAGCAAACAACCTTGCTTGAAGCCAAAACAAAACGCACGGAAGAAACTACCCAAGCAGAGGCAAGAATAAAAACCCTTCAGGAAGAAAAACTTACTTCCCAAGCAAAACTTGCCGCCTGCCGTGATAATCTTGCCGCCCTTGAAACTGCCGAAAATAAAATGCGTGGCGACTTAAATGTTTTGAAAGCAGAATATGATAAAAAGATGTTCTCTTTAAACAAAAATAAAACCCGTGCAAACGAACTTGCTTTAAAAGCGCAAGATTTGGAAAATAATTTAACAAATCACCGCCGCCAAAAAACGGCAATTATCAATACTTTGCTTGAATCTTGGAACACTACTCCCCAAGAAGCCCAAATGAAGTGTGAAGGCAAAACCGTAGATATTGAAAGGGTTAAAATGATGCGCAAGCGTATAGAAAATATGGGCGCAGTTAATATGACCGCACCGGAAGAATACGATGCTTTAACCCAAAGAAATGATTTCTTAAAGAAACAAATTGAAGATTTACAAAATGCTAAAAAAGATTTGAAATCGGCAATAGCCAAAATCAATGCCACAACAAAGGAAAACTTCAGATATACCTTTGAGCAAGTGCGCACCCACTTTAAGAGGATATATCAAATTCTCTTCCGCGGGGGCGAGGCGGAAATTAAACTTACCGACCCTGAAAATCTGCTTGAAACCGGCATTGAAATTATTGCCCAGCCGCCCGGCAAAAAATTATTAAATATTTCTGCTATGTCCGGCGGAGAAAAGGCCTTAACGGCGGTATCTTTGTTATTTGCTTTCTTTACGCACAGCCCTTCGCCTTTCTGTATTTTAGACGAAGCCGATGCCCCGCTTGATGAGGCAAATGTTGAAAGATTTGTTAATTTGATAAAAGAGTTTTCCGCTAAGACGCAGTTTATTGTGGTAACCCACAATAAACGTTCTATGGAAGCTGCGCAAATGCTTTACGGTGTTACTATGGAAGAAAGCGGTGTGTCAAAGGTTTTATCACTCAACTTAAAAGAGCAGGATGCCAAAACAAAGCAACTTGTTGAGGCGTCTTCCTCTAAATAAAGGTTTTGATATGAAATATGCCGTTTTTTCAGACATTCATTCAAACTATGAGGCCTTGCAAGTTTGCCTAAAAAAGATGCATGAACTAAAGGTAGACGGCTATGCCTTTTGCGGTGATTTAATCGGCTATGGTCCTAATCCCGAAGAATGTACGCGCGCTTTAATGCCTTTGAAAAACTTTATCGGGGTAATGGGTAATCACGATATTTGTTTGTTTGAAAAAAGTTTTTCTCGCTGGTTCAGCGAATATGCTAATGTAGCAATGTCCTTTACCGTAAAGAACTTATCTGCAAAAAGTAAAAAATTCATTTTCCAATTTTTGACAACTTATAACGGTGAGCATTTTTCTATGGTGCACGGCTCTTTTACAGATCCGTATAGAGATTATCTTTTAACGCCGGAACAATTTATTTTAAATCTGCCTAAATGGCAGGGAAATGTTTGTTTTGTAGGGCATAGCCACGTGCCTTTTATTATGAGTTATCGCGAAGGCCATATTCCGCAAGTAGATGTTTTTTACGGGCGCGATGTTACCATAAAACTTATGCCCGGTGTAAGATATATGATAAACCCCGGTTCTATAGGCCAGCCGCGCGATGCAAATAATATGGCGTCTTTCGGTATTTTTGATACGGTAAAAAATACTTTTCGCTTACTGCGCTTGCCTTATGATATTAAGGCGGTTCAAACTAAAATTGAGGCAGAAAAATTGCCACAGATTTTATCTGACCGCTTACCCAAAGGCGTATAGTTTTTTATATTTATTACAAACAAAAACACCTTCTTTATTTTTAGAAGGTGTTTTTATTTTTGAGAAAGCAAATCTATTTCAAAGATTTTGCAAACATATCATACATAATGATAGCACCGGCAGCGGCGGCATTTAAACTGCTTACACCGCCTTTTTGCGGTATGCTTATAACATCATCACAATGCTCTAAAGTTTTTTGGCGTATGCCTGTTCCTTCCGAACCGACAATTAAAACAGCAGGATAAGCATAATCAAATTTAGTAATACTTTTTCCGTCCATATCTGCGCCGTAAACCCAAAAGCCTTCTTCCTTTAAATCAATTAAAGCGGTATTTAAGTTGGAAACTTCAACAATTCTTAATTTTTCAACGGCACCGCAAGCAACTTTGTGAACGGTTGCATTTATGCCGACGGTTCTGTGTTTCGGTAAAAGAACGGTAGTAAAACCAAGACAGGCCGCACTTCTTAAAAGTGAACCTAAGTTTTGCGGATCGGTTATTTCATCAACGGCAAGCCAAAGTTCTTTTTTATTTTCCTGCGCTTCATAAATAGCATTTGAAAGACGCATAGTTTTTATGGGCTCGGCTTTTGCAATAACACCTTGGTGATTCCCGCCTGAAGCAAGATTATCCATAAGTCTTAATTCTAAAGATTTGATTTTTACATTATTTGCTTTGGCAAGACGGATAACTTCTTCCACCTGTTTAGAAGCGTTTTTATTTGCAACGATATATAAAACAGATACTTGGCGTTTTTTTGTTTTTAACGCTTCTCTAACCGGATGTAAACCGAAAATAAGTTCTTCTTTACTGATTCTTTCCATAAAAATTTACCTCTTTGAAATTAACCTATAACAGGTGAGCCGAAACTCGTGCCTACTTCTACGGCTGCCTTAACTTCTTGGCCTTTAGGGTCTACTCTTTTAAGTTTGGCAACGGCTTCTTTTATAGGCACGCTGATAATATCAGTTCCTTTTAGAGCGACCATATTGCCGAAATCTTCTTTCAAAATTAATTCTACGGCTTTTGCGCCAAAGCGTGTTGCAAGCCAGCGGTCAAAAGCGGTAGGGGTTCCGCCTCTTTGCAAATGGCCCAAAACTACAACGCGGCATTCTACATTTAACATTTTTTCAATTTGATTTGCTATTATCCCGCTGATACCGCCGAGTCTGATAGGGTCCGTAGAACTTTCTACTTTCTTTTGAACAGCCATTTTACCTGATTCATCAACGGCACCTTCGGCCGCAACAATAATACTGAAAGTTTTGCCTCTTCTTTGTCTTTGTTCTATGGCTTTTGCTATGGTGTTTATGTCGTAAGGAATTTCAGGTATTAAGCAAATGTCGCCGCCACCAGCGATACAAGACCGCAGGGCAATCCATCCGGCATAACGTCCCATAGTTTCCACAATCATTACTCTATGATGTGATTCTGCGGTTGTGTGGATTCTATCAACGGCCTCGCTTGCAACGGCAAGGGCGGAGTCAAAACCAAAAGTAAAATCGGTTGCGCTCAAATCATTATCAATAGTCTTTGGCACGCCGATAATCTTTACCCCTTTATCAATAAATTTACTTGTCATTGATAAAGTGCCATCCCCGCCGATAGCAATTAAAGCATCAATTTTATTTGTTTTAAGTGTGTGTAAAACCATATCAGATAAATCTTTTGGAGCTTGCGGGCTGGCTAAAGGAGCAAGAGTATAGTTAAAAGGATTTGCGAGATTGCTTGTTCCCAAAATAGTTCCGCCTCTTGTTAATATTCCCGAAACGAGATTGTCGTCTAAAATAAGATATTGGTTTCTTACAAGTCCGTCAAAACCATTTTGAAAGCCAAAAACTTCAATATTGTTTTTCAAAGCATATTTTGTTGCTGCACGAACAACTGCGTTAAGACCGGGGCAATCGCCTCCGGCGGTTAAAATACCTATTCTATTGATGCTCATTGATGTTTCTCCCTTAATTCTTTAATATAATCTGCTATTTCTTCTACAAGCCAAATCGGAGTAGAAGCTCCTGCCGTAATGAATATTTTTTTACTTTTGGTAATAATTTCCGGTTTAATTTCGGTAGAAGTTTCCACGTGTATAACATTCTTACATAAATCAGAACAAAGTTTAGCAAGACGCGCTGTATTTGCGCTATGATGTCCGCCGACAACTACTACCAAATCGGCATCTTTTGCGCATTTGGTTGTTTCGGTTTGTCTTTGTTTAGTAGGGTGGCAAATAGTATTTGAAACATTACAAATTTTTGCTTTTTGCTTTATTATATCGGCAATTTTAAGGAAGGTTTCTTCTTTTTGTGTTGTTTGAGATACTACATTAACTTTTTCAAAATTAGGTAAATTTTGGGCTTCTTCTATACTGCCTACAACTTTGCCTTTGCCCTGTGTATATCCCATTAGGCCTATAACTTCGGCGTGTTCACTGTCACCAATAATAATGGTTTCATAACCCTGTTTGGCATATTCTCCAATAACATTATGCACTTTTTTGACAAGCGGGCAAGTAGCATCAACCACTTTCATACCAAGATTCATAATTTCTTTTTGGAAAGCCGGAGTAATACCGTGTGCGCGAATAACCAAAACACCGTTTTTATCGGTTGCTTCTTTTAGATTTTCTATGGCTTTAATACCTTTTGCTTCAAGACTGTCTGTAACCTGTTTATTGTGGATTAAAGGTCCGACTGTATAAATAGGACTATGCCCTTGTTTTTCAAGTTCCAAAACGCACTCAATAGCCCTTTTTACACCGGGACAAAATCCCGCTGATTTAGCAATAAGAATATTATTATCTTTACTCATAATTATATTTTAGCAATTAAAAAGGCATTTTACCTTTGGCTTGCAGTTTGTTTAAGAGAAGATTTGCCGTTGCCTTTTCAAATTCTTCACCTGCAGAACCTGCCATTATAAAAGAGGTAAGCCCTTTCAAGTCTTTATCTACAAAAGGGCTGCCGTAAGAAATAAGGGCAGTTTCTTTATTTTCGCCAATAATTTTTTGTAATAATTCTATTTGCTCTGTGGTAAAATTTATTTGACCGCTGAAGGCGGCATAATTTGAGTAAGTTGCTATAATAACTTTTTCTTTACTCACCTTAGGGGTATAAGGCTCTACCTTGATTTCTTGTTTTTTAAGTTCGTCTATAAAAGTTTTTGCGCGATATTCCTTGCTTGGATAAGTTTCTGCTTCAAGGTAAAAAACTTTGTCGCCTTTTTGAACATTAAAAGAACCTTTTTGAACCAAACAATTTTCAGCAATATCTTTATTTAATTTTTTACAAGGTTCTTCCGTTCGGCAAGGTATTGGCTGCATAAAGGCAAGTTTGGAAATAAGTTTTTCCTGCTGGCTTATGGCTTCTTGTGCGCGAACAGGATTTTCCTTAACAACTTTTTTTAATTGTTCTATTAGAGTTAAAGGCTCGCTTGGACAAAGTAAGATGTCTGCGCCGGCTCTAAAAGCGTCAATAGGGTCAAGAGGTCCTATTGCTTTCATAACCAAAGCATCGGTTATAATAAGACCTTTATAGCGCATTTCTTTTCTTAAATAATTTTGTATTACTTTTTTAGAAAAAGAAGCCGGCAATTTATCATCTAAATGCGGAATATTCAAGTGCCCTACCATAATAGAATCTGCTTTAGTTATCAGTTGTCTGTAAGGCAAAAGGTCTTCTTCTTCAAGCAAATTAAAATTTTTTTCCAAAACAGGCATAGCGAGATGGGAATCAATCGTAGTTGAACCATGACCTGGGAAATGTTTTAGAGTATTAAGGCAACCGCCGTCTTCAAGACCTATCATAAAAGATTTAGCAAGACTTACAACTTTACGAGGATTTGCTCCAAAAGAGCGGGTATTAACTATAGGATTATTGGGTTCTTGTGCTAAATCTATTACGGGGGCAAAAACCCAATCTACCCCTAAAGCGCGCGCCTGAATGGCGGTTAAATATCCCTTTTTATAAGATAAATCTTCCCTGCCGGAAGCCCCTACGGATATATTTGAGGCAAGTAAAGGCGCATCTTTGTGCCAACGCCCAAGCCCGTATTCATAATCACAGCAAATCAGTAGTTTATGGGGGGCATTTGCCCTTAATTCTTCAATTAATTCCTTGACTTCTTGCGTAGAACCGTTGTAAAGGCAAAAACCGCCTACTCCAAGTTGTGCAAGTTTTAGGGCTTCTTCCTTGTTGCTTTTGCCGAACCAAAAGCCCGGAAATATAAGACGGCTTATGTTCATGGTAAAATTATTTCTCCCAAAATAGTTTTCTTGCCGTTTGCAAGTTTAAGGGGACTCTTGTTTATAGTTTGCCAAGCAAAATAAGCCATAGCCAAGGCCTCTTTTGCCATAGGGTCTATACCAAGTTGTATTGTATTTATGATATCAAGTTGTGTTAAGTTTTGCAAATTGTAAATTAAGGTTTTATTAAAAATTCCTCCGCCCGATACAGCAAGAGTGTTGACTTTATATTTTGAAAGCACAAATTTTTTAAGAGTTTGGCTTATAAGTAAAGCCGTAAAATAATTTAAGGTGGAAATATCTTTTTCTTCTAAATTAGGGAAATATTTATTTAAAAAATCCTTGCTGAAAGTATTTCTGTCCAAAGAAAGCCCGAGTTTTTTAAGCATAAAAATTTTTACCAGTTTTTGGGCATATTTTATATCGGGCTGATATTTTGCGGCAATAGCGCCGTCTTTATCAAAAGTTTTTTTGCCTTTAGTTAAAATTTCTACGGCGCTATCGCTTAAAGCATTGGCCGGCCCTATATCAAAACCTAAAGTTTTTATCTTTTTACCGACTAAAGTAAAATTAGCAATACCGCCGAGATTAAGTAAAATCAAGGGCTTTGTGCTCTTAAAAAACTGTTCGTCAAAAATAGGCATTAAAGGCGCGCCTGTTCCGCCAAGGGCAATATCTGCCGCCCTAAAATTATTTACTACGGGTATATTTAAGCCCTTTGCAAGAAAAGTCCCTTGACCTATTTGCATAGTGGCTTTATCTTTGGGGTTATGGCAAATTGTCTGTCCGTGGCAACCTATGACCTTTATATTTTTTAAGTTAAAATCTTTTATAAATTTTTTTGTTAAGTTGAAATATAATCTGCCTAAATCATAATCAAGTTTAGCAAGGTTCGTTGCGCTGTAATTAACGGCTTTTAAAATTTCCGTTTGTAATTTTTTACTGTAAGGATAAGTTTTATAACAAAGGCATGAATAGTCCTTTAAGTTAAAAGCGGCAACAGTTAAACCGTCGGCGGAAGTCCCGCTCATTAAACCAAGGGCAAGAGGCGGATTATTTTGCATTTAAGGCCTCCGCTAAATTGCCTTTATATTTTTCGAGCAAAGTTTTATAATTTTTTTTACCTTTACCCAGCAAAACCGCTTCTTTTACTTTATATTTTGTTTGTTTTGCCAGAACTTCCGCTTTTTCCTGCGGAATATTTAAGATTAAACCGATTAAGCGAACGGCGCGCGCTTTTAATTTAGTATTGGTTGCTTTAACATCCACCATATAATTTTTATAAACTTTATTGCATTTTGTCATAGCAAGGGTGGTAATCATATTTAGAGCAAACTTTGCCGCGCTTGCCGCTTTTAAGCGAGTAGAACCGCTTATAAACTCTGCACCTGTGTCAAGGAAAATAGAAATGTCGGCATTTTCTTTATTTGCATTTTTGTTGGAAGTTATTAAAATTGTGGAAACTTTTTTTTGTTTAGCCGCTTTTAAGGCTCCTTGAATATAGGGAGTGTTTCCGCTTGCGGCAATTGTAATTAGCGTGCCGACATTTTTTGCGTTTTTTAAGAAATCTTTAGCGCCTTGTTTTGCGGAATCTTCAGCGCCTTCAACGGCCTTAAAAACGGCGCTGTTTCCGCCTGCTATGAGGGCTTTAAATTCTTGCGGTAAAGTGCGGAAAGTGGGGGGAAGTTCTGCCGCTTCTAAAATGCCAAGCCGTCCGCTTGTGCCTGCTCCCATAAAAAGAGTTGTCTTGTTTTCTTGATAAGTTTTTGCTACTAAAATAACTGCCTGTTTTAAGGATTTTTTTGCTTTTTTAAGACATAAAACAGAACGCAAATTTTCTTCATTCATTAAATCAATTTGCTTATCTAAAGTAAGTGCTAAAAGATTTGCTGTATTCTTATTTATTTTTTCTGTTTTGCTTAATTTTTGCATTTTTATAAAACGCTTGGAGCGTCAAGAATAATAGTTTCTTGGTCCTCTTCTTCCGAAGTTGGATTATCCGGTAAAATTTCCGGCAAAACGGGGGTTTTTAACCACTCAATAACATTGTTTGTTAAATAGCGGTCCAACATTTTTACTCCTGCTAAATCATAAGCGGTTAAAAATAAAACTTTACCTGCGCCGGAAGATAAAAAGGCGGCATTTCTAAGTAAATTTGCTTCCATCATTGGTTTTCGGTCAATAGAACCTACGGCAATCATAACAGGGTTTTTATACATTTTTATTCCGCCCATAGAAAGAACATCTTTCGTTTTAAGCCCCGGTGTTAAAAGCCCAAGCCCAGCTATTTGCGGTTCAAGACCGGCAGTTTTTGCGGCTACATTTGCGCCAAGTCCCGCGCCGATAATAAAAATATTTTCCGTGTCATATCCCTTGTTATTTAAGAAGGCAATTGCACCTTCCACATCACGCACCATTTGATTAAATTCATTATCTGTGCCGGTCTTTTTGAAACCTGTATAACTGCCTTTATTTGTGCTTTGACCGTGACCTCTTAAGTCAAAGGCGAGATAGCCGAATTCCTCATTTTCAAGGCGTTTTGCAAAGTTGTTATAATCTTCTCTTGTTCTTGCAAGTTCGTGTATAAGAATAACTATTTTGCCGTTTTTAGCCGGCAAAAAAGAACCTTTAATAGTCCAATTATCTTCCGTTTGCCAAGAAACTTCATTTTGGGCAAAAGCAAAAGGGGCTATTAAAGTTAAGAGCAAGAGAAGGCAAAACTTTTTCATTACAGGACTTCCTCCGGCTTAAACCAAATATTAATTTCTCTTTTGGCTTCTTCGGGCGAGCCGGATGCGTGAACGCAGTTTTGCATAACGCCGTCTTTGAAACAACCAAAAGCGCCTCTTATGGTAGAGGGTTCAGCTTTGGCAGGGTCCGTTGCGCCAAGTGCGGCGCGGACTTTTTCGACTGCATTTTCGCCTTCATATACAAAGGCATAGATTCTGTGGTCTTTTATACCGTTAAAATCACCGCGCATAAAACTAATTACGCTAGGTAAAAACGGTTTGCCCGCTAAATTAGCATAATGTTCTTTTGCAAGTTCTTCGGTAACTATGGTGACCTTGGCGGCTTTCATATCAAGTCCAAGGTGTTCAATTCTGTCTAAAATAATGCCGGTAAGTTTTTTACTGATGGCATCGGGTTTAATTAAAATTAAAGTTTTTTCCATACAACCATTATATAATAAAAGAGTCATAAAATGTTACTCTCGTGAGTAGTATTTTGCTATAATAGAATTGTAGAGAGGTGTTTTTATGTCAGACAAAAAAATAAAATTTGGTGTTATAGGTGCAGGTAAAATAGGTACTTTTCATACGCGCACTTTATCAAAGATGGAAGAAGTTGAACTTATCGGCGTATGCGATACAAATTTAGAAAGGGCGAGTGCCCTTGCCCAAGAATATAATTGCACCCCTTTTACAGATTATAAAGAACTCTTAAAACAGGTTGAAGCGGTTATTGTTGCCGCACCGACGCCTTTACACCACGAAATAGGTATGTATTGTTTGAACCAAAAAGTTCATACCCTTTTGGAAAAGCCCATTGCTTCTACTATGGAGCAGGCGCGCGAACTTGTTAAAGCCGCGCAAGAAAATAAAGTCCTTTTGCAAATCGGGCATATTGAAAGATTTAATCCCGCTGTGGTAGAGGCCTTCAAATACATAAAAGACCCCAAATTTATTGTTATTAAGCGTATGG
Organism: Elusimicrobiaceae bacterium; assembly: GCA_045601125.1. Classification (GTDB taxonomy): domain Bacteria; phylum Elusimicrobiota; class Elusimicrobia; order Elusimicrobiales; family Elusimicrobiaceae; genus Proelusimicrobium. Next base: position 20,905 of record JAZRZE010000038.1, read on the forward strand.
GACCTTATGATCCGCGCGTGTCAAGCGTAAGCGTGGTTTTAGATTTGATGATTCACGATATTGATCTGCTTTTGACAATGATAAATAGTGAAATTGTGAGTATCGATGCACTCGGTTTAAGTGCTTTTTCCCAATATGAAGATATGGCCAATGTTCGCTTAAAATTTGCAAACGGCTGCACTGCTGATGTTACGGCCAGCCGTGCAAGTTTTGAAAAATCACGTTTTATGAATCTTTATCAGGAAGATGCTTATATTTCCGTAGATTTTATGAACGCAAGAGTTAAAATTTACCGCAAAAAAGCTCCACTGGTAAAAACTTTGGACGATGTCGATGTAATTTTTCCTCAGGTGGAAAAACAATTACCGATGACTTCGGAAATCTTACACTTTATTGATTGTATTAAGAATCACAAAACCCCCGCTCCAAGCGGTGAAAAAGGCGCAAAGGCCTTGCAGGTGGCTTTGGATATCATTGATAAAATACATTGTTACGATGTTAAATAAACATGAGGTAAAATCAAATTTTGTAAAGGAGGCGATAATATGGAGCAAATAGTAAATTCAAAAAGAATTTTCTTTTCAGCCGGTGATGTTTCCGGGGATATTCATGCTGCCAATTTGATGAAAGAATTTAAAACCCTTGCTCCGCAAATTCGCCTTGACAGTATCGGCGGACAAAGAATGAAAGCGCTAAGTGATACTTTTTTGTGCGATATGGTAGCAAAGGGGGCAAGCGGTTTTATCGAACCTCTTAAAAAAATATTTACTTGGATAGATTTGCTTAATCTAATCGAGGATTATTTTGATAAAGAAAAACCTTCTTGCGTTGTTTTGACAGATTTTTTTGGTTTTAACAGCCATATTATGAAAGCCGCTTATAAGCGCAAAATACCGGTTTATTACTATGTTTGTCCGCAAGTTTGGGCAAGCAGACAATATCGCGCCAAAAAAATCGTTAAAATGGCAAAGAAAATGTTTGTCATTTATCCTTTTGAAAAGAAAGTTTATACTTCGCTGGGCGGGGATGCAATGTTCTTAGGTAATCCTTTGCTAGATGCTATTCCGGAACCTTTGGAAAAAGAATTTAAGGAAGATAAATCAGCCGAGTTTAAAATCGGTATGATGCCCGGTAGTCGTCCTGCGGAAATAGAGAAACACACAAAAATGTTTTGGCAGGCCTTCTTGGAAATCAAAAAAACTTTACCTAACGCAAAAGCATATCTTTTTGCCGTACCGGAAGTAAGTGATGAAACTTTACAAGGCCATATCGGCGGAAAAAATGCAGATTTTAATATTATTCGCGAGAGAGATTATAAGGTTAGAAGTACTATGGATTTTGTTATTACTTGTTCAGGTACTGCTACTTTGGAAAATGCTTTACTGGGTTTACCTATGGTAGTGGTCTATAAACTTTCTTGGGCAACTTACTGGATTGCAAGAATGGTAATAAGAGTGCCATATATTTCCCTAGTCAATCTTTTGCGCAGACAAAGTGTTGTTAAAGAACTTATTCAACAGGATGCCACCCCCGAGCAAATTGCAAAGGAAACTTGCTTTGTTTTAGGCAACTGTAAAAGATTTAACACTATGCGCAAAAATATTCTTGCTATTAGGGAAATGTTAGGTATGCCCGGAGTTGCCAAAAGGACAGCTGAAGTTATTTTAGGAGATATTTTACATTCTAAATAAGTATTATGGAAGGCTATTTAAAAAGAATAATTGAAGGTTTTAAACAATATAACCCCAATCAAGATACCGCAATGATTGAAAAAGCCTATAACTTTGCGCAATCAGCACATAAAGGGCAAAAAAGACTTACGGGGGAAGATTTCTTTATGCATTGTTGCGAAGTTGCGCTTATTTTGCTTGAGCATAAACTTGATATTGATACTATTTGTGCGGCTTTGCTTCATGATACGGTAGAAGACACTTCAACAACCGTTGCCGATATTGAAAAAAACTTTAATAAAGAAATTGCCTTAATGGTGGAAGGTCTTACCAAAATTGATAAACTTGAAAATACTTCTAATGACGAGCAAACAATGGAAAATTGGCGCAAGATGTTAATTGCCGTTTCGCACGATATGCGCATAATTTTAATTAAACTTGCCGATAGAACCCACAATATGAAAACCCTTGACGCTCTTGCTCCCCAAAGACGCATAGAAAAAGCACAGGAAACCATAAATCTTTATGCTCCGCTTGCCCAGCGTCTTGGTATATTTACGCTTAAAAACGAACTTGAAGATTTATCTTTTAAGTATTTACATCCGGAAGAGTTTCAAAATTTAGTTAAAGGGGTAGCCCAAAGGTCTGAAAGTTTAGATAAAATTTTACTTTCCTTTAAGAATAATTTAGACAGTGTTTTAGTAAAAGAACAAGTTCCGCACCGCTTACTTTCAAGGGTAAAAAACTATTATTCTATTTATAGAAAGATGACAAAGCAAAATATCTCTTTTGACCAAATACAAGATTTGCTCGGTGTTCGTATTATAACGGAAAGCAAACTTGATTGTTACCGTGCTTTAGGTGCTTTGCACGCTAATTTTAAACCCGTCAGCGGCACTTTTACCGATTATATTGCTATGCCTAAAATGAATATGTATCAAAGTATACATACAACGGTTTTTTATGAAGGGCAATTGATTGAAGTTCAAATCAGAACCGAAGAAATGCACCGCACTTGCGAATACGGTATCGCGGCGCATTGGCGTTATAAACTCGGCACCAAAGAAGACCCGCATTTTGATGAAAAATTAAATTGGATACGCCAATGGATAGAGTGGCAACGCGATTTAACCGCACCAAGAGAATTTATTGAAAGTTTCCAGACAGATATTAACTTAAGCCAAATCTTTGTGTTTACGCCTAAAGGCGAAGTTAAAGTTCTGCCCGAACACGCTACTCCCTTAGATTTTGCTTATAGCATCCACACCGAAATCGGCGATCACTATGCCGGCGCTTTAGTAAACGGCAAAATGGTAAAAATGAACAGTGAATTAAAAAGCGGTGATATTTGTACTGTTCAAACCCGCAAAAATATTTTGCCTTCAAAACAATGGCTTGAAGCGGCAAGAACCGCCAGAGCACGTTCCAAAATAAAGGTTTCCTTAAGAGCGCGCGGAATAGATTTATGATTTGTTATAACTGCAAAAAGGAAATAGAAGATAATGATAATTACTGCCGCTATTGCGGCGCAGGACAGGGCAGTCACATCGCTTGGTATTATAAAATGTGGGGCGTATGGGTTTTGCTCTTTTTGATAGGTCCTTTTTGCTTATGGTTCTTATATAAATCACCCTATAAAAATAAAACAGTAAAAATTATAAATGCCGTTTTGATTACGGCTCTTTCTCTTTGGCTTTGTTATAAACTTTATATTGCCATAAAAACTTTTAATGACTTGCTTAATTCTTTGATTTCCGGCACTATTTTTTAGAGATAATCTTTTAAGGTTTTATCAATTTTTTGGGCTATAATTTTATAGCCCTCTTCGTTTGGGTGTATACTGTCTGATTTTAATTTTTTATTATCAAAAATATCATCCATAATACCGTCAACATATAAAGCCCTTTTTTCTTTTGCGATTTGTTTTATCATTTTTTTATAAGGATCCATTAAAGGGTTACCGCCGGTATCAATTAACACGGCAACAGCACCTATATTTTGGACATAATCAACAATATCTTCAAGGGCTGCTTTTGTTTTTTCACGGGATATTTTTTGAAAAAAATCATTTGCGCTAAACTCAATTAAAACAAAAGAAGGCCTATATTC
>JAZRZE010000039.1:0-11332 GCA_045601125.1 Elusimicrobiaceae bacterium
ATGTGATACTTACAATAATATATACAATGGCCTTGTTTCTTATATGCTATCTTACTCATATTTTAATTGTAGCATAGAAGAGGAAGAGTTGCCTCTCCTCCATAGGCTTCCGCCTATGGTTTCCCCGGGTAGAACAAAAAAAGGACCCCAAATTGATAACAATCTAGGGTTCTTTATTTTTTAAAAAGAGTAAAGAAAGTTTATTTCTTTTCTTCTTCAACAGCTTCTATTCTTACTTTAATTTTGGCATAAACTGTCGGTTTAAAGTAAATAGAAACTTCTGTTTCGCCGATTTTCTTGATAGGTGTGAAAATATCAATGTGGTCTTTGCTGATTTTGTGGCCCATTTCGGCTAAACTTTTTTGGACATCTGCCTTCGTTACGGAACCGTAAATGATACCTTCAAGATTGATGGTTCTTGTATAATTTAAAACAATACCTTCAATTTTTGCGGCTGCTTCTTTAGCGGCGGCAAGTTCGGCTTGAATTTTTTTGTTTCTTCTTTCAGCGCCGAGTTCCCAATTCTTAATTACTGCCGGGGTGGCAATTTCAGCAAGATTTTGGGGCAAGAGATAATTTCTTGCATAACCGGGTTTAACTTCAACAATATCACCCATAGTGCCCAAGGCTTTAACATCTTCTCTTAAAATAACTTTCATTTTAAAAACTCCTTAAATTTATTTTTTGGGTAAGCAATAGGCGAGGAAAGCCAAATTTCTATCTCTCTTAATTGCTTGGGTTACCTGGCGTTGATGTTTAGCGCAGGTTCCGGTGATTCTTCTGGATAAGATTTTACCGCTATCCATTGTGAAACTTTTGATTAACTGAATATTTTTGTAATCAATGTGGTCAATTTTTTCTGCACAGAATTTGCAAACTTTGCGTCTTGATTCAAAGCGTTTCTTGGCAAAAGGTTTTGCAGTGCGTGTATTTTCTTGATTTTGAGCAGCCTCTTTAGGTTGGCTGTTTTGAGTATTTGTAATATTTTCTTCTGACATTTTATTTATTTTCCTCTATAAAAATTTACTTAGTGTTTAAAACGGGACATCGTCTTCCGTTGCGTCGCTTGGTATTTCGGCAGAAGTATCTTCTTCTGTCATTAAGCCATCACCTGATTGCAAGATTTGCACTCTTCTGGCGCTGACTCTTAAAACTCTGCGGGTTTGACCTGCTTTATCGGTATATTCGTTAAGAACGAGTCTACCTTCTACAACAACAGGTACACCTTTTTTGAGTTTATCTTGTGATCTTTGTGCCGCAGAACCAAAAAGCGTAACAGGAACATAAGCAACATCGTCCTTCCACTCCCCGCTGGCATTATCAAGATATCTGCGGTTTACTGCAATATCAAAACTGCAAACCGCTTGACCTTTTTGTGTCATTCTATTATCAGGATCGCGCGTTAAGCGGCCTGAAAGAAGGACCAAATTTAATTCCGGCAGACGCATTCCCGTAGCCATAATTACACCGCCGCCGGCGTTACTTTATCTTTTTTTGCCGGTTTATTTTTAGGCTCAACAGCAACCATTACAATGCTTCTTAAAACATTGGCATTTAATTTCATATTATTGTTCCAAGTTTTAACGATTGTCGGCTCTGCTTTAAATTTCAAATAGAGATAAAAACCTTCGCGGTTTTTGTTAATCTCGTGGGAGAATCTTCTTCTGCCAAGCTTCTCTTCAGAAAGGACTTCGCCGTTTGAAGAGGTAATAAACGCTTTTGTTTTTTCCACAAAAGCAGCAACTTCATTATCTGTAAGTTGCGGTTTAACTATTGTTACTGATTCGTATGTTTTCATATTCCTGTTTTTTTATAAAAAAAATACTAGCAAGGTATTTTTTACCTCGTTAGCACTTAGATATTTTTGGGCACTTCACCATAGGCCCGGGCATATCTTATCCTGTTAATATTATAGCACAATTTGTTTTTGTTTTGCAAGCGTTTTAATTTTGCGGTTCGGGATTATTCATATCCGGACCTTTCTGATTATCCGGCGGAACATGCCACCATTTGCCAATGTTATCAAAGAAATTAGGCTTTCTTTCTTCGGGTTTGGTTTCCGTTTGTGAAGAAGATTGATGTTCTTTAATATACTCTTGCATAGCCTTTTTTATAGGTGCTAAGCCTTCCATAGCCGGCCAAGATAGAATTATCAAACCGGTCAATAAAACCAACCCATATAGTATTGCTCCCTGTAAATGACCGTTTTGGACTAAAATAGGTGATAGCATTGCTAAAATTGCACCCGGCACTGCAGCCAATGTGCTAGATGTGGAAATCTGTAATTCTTTATTTGCGGGATACAAATCTCTTATGTAGGAGTAAAGCAAGGTAAAGCAGTTACCCATACCCAAACTTGCAATAGCCGCACCCGTTATCAATAAGGGGATAGATTTTGTTGTAAACAACATTATAAGCGTGCCTATAAGAGATAAACTGGTAAAGGCGATAGTGGAAGAAGCCCTAGTGGTTTTACCTCTTACGATACCGAACATCCATCTTCCCAGTAAAAGCGGAGCATAAAGACCTAAGGCTATCAAGAAATTGGAAGTTGCACTGTTTGTAAACAAATTGCTTAACTGATTTGCTAAAGCAGAAGAAATAACAATCTCGTGAGCATTAGCAAAAGATAACATACCGAAGAAACGGTATATCTTTGAATTTTCCTTATATTTGTTTTTGAGTAATTCCTTTTTTACGTTTAAATTGTCCTTAGTAAAAGTTTTTTGTATTTTGTTTATTTGCTTTTTCAAATTGAAGGCATCCCTCTTGACTTTAATTTTTCCTCTTAGAGTATCCATTCTGTCTTTAATATTCTTATTGACAATAGGGAAGAAACCATAATCTCTTACATTTTCTCTAAATTGTTCTCTTCTTTTTTGTCTTTCTTTCTTTCTTTCTTTTTTTGCTTTTACCCTTTCCGCTTTAGTAGGAATTGGTGTTCTGTTTCTTAAATTGGTATTCAAAATCTTTATCGTGGTATATAAAGAGTATAAAGCCAGTAAAGGAAAACTTGCCGAGAAGTCTACAAGAGAAGTAACTTTACCCCAAGTTACCAAGCGAGCAATCCCGTTTACAATGAACGGGAACCCTAAGAAAATCAAAGTTCCTATACTTTTAAAAACTGCGGCTTTACTTAAAATAAGATCATCTGTCATAGAGTAAATATGCATAGGTCTGCCGAAGATTTGCTTGTTAATTCTCTTAAAATATTCTCCAAAAGATTCATTTTCTATTTTCTTAAAAGAGTTTTTCTCAATCGTTCCCTGCCCTTCTTTCTCTTCAGGCTTGCTTGCTCTTTCATCGGTATCTTTCAAAATACCGCTATTATCTCTAATTAAAATAGAGGAAACAAGTTGTCTAAATAAAGTAGATAAGGACATACAAACAAAGGACAGTAAAAACACTACTTTTTGCCAAGCAACGCTTGTGGCACCGGGGGCCATTCCGTAAAAACCGGCCGTCGTAGCCAAAGTGCCGGCTGCAACAGAAAAACACAAAGCCAAAATCAAAGTGTTCTTTTCCCCAAGTTTTTTTACAAGCGGTCCCATAAACAAAGCAAGGACAGGCACTACATATTGAATACCGAACATCATACCGTTAGATACTGCTGTACTAACACCTAATTCATTTTTAACAATACCGCCGAAAGTTTTACCTATACTGATATTGGTAAACATAGCATCTCTGTAAACTACGCTTGCTTTATCCCTTGTCGGGTTAAAATAAATTGTCGGTTTTGTTGTTACATTGGCTAAAACTTCTACTAAGTTCGGTATTTGTTTTTTCGGTATTCTTAAAATAAAATCGGTTAATTCTCTTTTTCTTTTTAAGGTTTTACTGTCAAAGATATAGAAAGCGCCGTTAGAATACATTACTCTCTCACCGGTTTTTAAATAGCCTTCGGGAAGCAAACCGACAACATTTAACACTTGATAATGCGCACCGTAAATCGTTACTCTTTGAAATTCCGAAGTTTCATACCCTGCCATAATAAATTTCAAATCAAAAGAAGTTGCAAGTTTTGCTTTTTTTGCTGCACCCATCAAAATTCTCAAATCATTGTTACTATCGGGAATTTCCATATGAAAATGGGGAATATAAGTTAACTTACCGGAGTTATTATCTTTAAAATAAGCAACACCTTTTGCATCAAAAATAACTTTGTCATAATTTTTTGCTGTTTTTATATCCGGACTGACTTTAATATGAAAATTCAAAGGAATTTCTTCATCCTTTGTAATATCTTCTGTAAAGTATAAAGGTATATTTGTGGGAGTCTTTTTGGAACTCTTTCTTAAAGAAAGAGAAGATTTCATTTTTCTGGAAAAAAGAATAGGGAAAAATGCAAGCATCGTTCCTAAAGAAGTAGGTGCATCAATGGCATCTGCCGGCAAATTCTGAGTATATAAATTAGAATTGGGTTCTTCTTTTATTTCCGTTGTTAAATTAGCATGATCTTCTTCTTGGGATAAACCCATAAGATTTTCCATTTCTTTGTATAAGTAATAGGTTTGAGAACTTTCCTCTAAATCCAAATCTTCCGAAGTTTGCGGGTTACCTTTAAAACCGTATTTTTCTATCAAGTAAGACAGGAAATCATCTATCTTATTTTTATGACTTATATCAAAGGCGAAATCCCCGCCGAAAGTAGGTATTTGGGCAATATTTATAGTGACTGTATTTAAACCCTGATTGTTAATATATCTAATTATCTCACCGTTACCGGGAATTGACTGACCTTTTATAAAGTCAGAATAAAAATTATCTAACAAAGCAAAATGTATTGTTTCGCCTTTTTTATTATACTCTTCTAATATCTTTAAAGCTTCCAAACTACTACCGGCAGTTATTACATTATAACCTTTGTCTTTTAAAATCTTTGCTATGGCTTTTGCTTGTTCTAAATCATCTTGTGCTACTAAAACAGTATAATCTTGCGGATTATTAATTACATGGGTTTTAAGAGATTTGGCATTTAATTTATAATCAACATCTTCTTTATCGTAAATAGTCCAATCTGTATTTTTAGTAAAGGGAATACCTGTTATTGCTTGTTCTTGTATTAAAGCGGAGATAAAATCATTTAGTTTACTAAGATCGGCATTTCTATAATCTACTTTAACAATAACAATATCTTTATTGTTTTCACTTTGTAAAGTCTGTTCAATTTTTTCTGTGTTAATTCCTTGATTGTTTTTATCAACTAAAATAAATTGCGGTACTCTATTATTTCTTCTTAAAACGGATATTGTGCCGGAAAGATCTGTTTGCCCTTCGACAGCGGTAAAGCCTTGCTCCCTTAAAGTATTAAGAGCATTTTTAAAATTTTGATTATCATTTACTACCACAACCGTATAATCTTGCGGATTTATTAATTGCTGATTAACTTCTATTTTTGTATCTTTATTAAATTCAACCCCATTTATTTTTACAGGATTACCCCCGCCTTTAAAACCGTATTTTTGTATAAGATAAGAAACATAGTTGCCAGCATTTAACATATCATTGCCGGAAGCACTCAACTGAAAGTCAAACCCTTGTTTATAATGTCTGACATTATCATTCATACCGGAAGAAAGAATTGTTATTGAATCAAAATCTTCACTAACAATTTTTTCCGCAATTTTATAACCGTTTACATAAGATACAAAAGTATCTATAAAGACAAAATGAACTTTCCTGCCACCTTTTCTGGTTCCGTTCAATATTGAAACGGCCTGTTCTCCGTCTTTTGCTTCAAGAACATTGAAACCTTTCTTTTTTAAAGAGGCAACGGTTCTATCAAAAACATTAGAATCATCTTGCACTACTAAGACGGTATAATCTTGTGGATTTTCGATAGAATATTCTCCGTCAAAATGTTCTTTGCCGTAAAAATCTTCCGGATTAAAATAGGCCCTGTCTTTATTTTTTACAGGCGTCAGATTTGCTGATGTTTTTAAAACTCTTATTTTCTTGCCGGATGCTGCAAAATTAGCCACATCCTGTTTAAGTAAAGTGTCGTCAATATAGTAATCACTATTAGATAAGAAAGCAGACAATGGGCTGACATATCTTTCCTGAACAACAGGGGCTGCTTCCTGTTTAGGCGTTTCTTGAACTGCAGGAGTTTGTTCTGTTACAGTAGTTACCGGTGCAATATTTGCTGCGGGAAGATCCCCGTTTTCATTAACCACGCCCTGAATTTCAGTAGAAGAATTATTTTCCTTATCCATAGAGTTTAATTCTTCTTTAGAGAAAGTATCTTTTGCCGCTTCTTCTGCCGAGATATATTGCATAGAAGTAATAATAAGTTCTTCCTCACTAACTTTTGCAAATACTACTTTTAAAACAGTGCCGTCTGTTTGAGGAACGTGGAACACAACAAATTTATCATCTTCAAAGAAAGGTTTGCTGCGCACGATTTCAGGCAAGAGCATAAAGTCTTTCTTGGTGATTTTCTTTACGCCGGGCATGTGATTATGAATTATTCTTACAAGTCCGTAGTATCTTCTTACATCGGGATAAATATCCGGCTCAAGTTTACCGGTTGTGGCACTTTTTAAAGCAATACCGTGATTTAAGATAAATAATCTGCCGTTACCTTGTAAAACAGCCATTACTGTTTGAGGTGTTCCCTCAAAAGGTTTCTTGGCTATTGTCATATAAACTTCGCCGAGTTTCTTTTCTTCTTTAACTTTTACTTCATTATCGGTTGTTAAATAGCGTAAACCTTCCGCTTCTTCTAAAGGTGCAATAAGATCGCCGGAAGTTTCAATACTGACATATAAACCTTTTAAATCTTTCTTTTTGGGCAAGAGATTTTTTTGTCCGAGGAAAGCGGTTTTTTCAGGATCTAAACTTACAAGTTGTTCGGTATGATTATTGCGACTTTTTTGTTCACGTTTATAAAGTTTATCTTTCTTTGCTAAAATTTCAACTACGGCTGTATTATTTGCCGCTTGGGCAATAAGCAAGGCCCTACCTGCTTTAGTTTGAATATTTGCCCTACCACCTGTTTTCAAAACACGTTCCGTAACTTTAGGATTAGGATTTTGCGCCGCATACATTAAAGCCGTCATACCTTCGCCGTTGACTTCGTTAATATCTTTAGCCTGATAGATAAATTGTATTGCCAAAACATCATCCACATAACTTAAAGGCGACATAGAAACCTTTATGCCTTCTCTTACTGATTCAACTGCTTGAGCCGGTGTAGGATTAAAGAATTCATGTTCTGCTTTAGCAATAAGGGCTTCTCTTTGGGCTTGTTCTTTTGCCTTTTTTACCATCTCAGGGGCATAATCTCTTAACTCACGTGTTTTTAGAGAAGAAACTAAGTTTGCATCTTCGGGGTTAAACTTAAGGCCGTGTTCTGTAAAAAATCTTATAAGTTTTATTTTATCATCGGAAGAAATATTTTTTGCATTATCTATGTAGTATATAACACCTTTACCTTCCGCATTAACCATATTGACAAGTTCAACTATTTCGGTTTCACTCATATTACTAAATAGGAATTTTGCTGTTTCCGTAGGAGTTATGCCTTCTATAATATATTTGAGGATGCTATCTCCCTGTGCATCAACAATATGCCAATCTATATTACTTTGTAGCATAGCAAACGGGAAATGTGTATCTTCCAACATTAAGGTTAACATTGCAAGGGTTATTCCTGCTTTTTTATCCACAATTATATTAGGATTTAAGCCTGCTTGAGTGGAATACAGATAAACATAAATAAAAGCATTGTTTTGCGGACTTTGCCCGATTCTATGAGTATTTTTTAAAGCATATTCAACCGGCAATTTACCGTATTTATCTTTTACGAGTAATTTTCTTCTGGGTATTTTATTTAACGCGAGAAGAATATCATTAGGATGCAAGTTCGCAAAAGATGCCCAGGCCTCTGTATATTCGGGCGCTCTGGCATTTATAATAGGTTGCTGATCTGAGGTAAGATCTAAGAAAAGATCTACCGTTGAAGGTGTATCGTAAGTTTCTTGTCCTTCGGGTCTGCGGACCATATTACCGGGTTTAGTTACCAAATCTTCATTGATAATTTCAACATTATCTTGTGCTAAGGCTGTTTTTGCGGTTTGAATAATATCTCTTTTTGTTGTTGCACTAGGTTGAGTTAAAGCAAGAACATAATCATCATTGGTAATTACAAAAGGATAACCCATATATATCATCCTATTGAACATATGCTTTGCCGTAGGATTATTAAGAACTATTTTTTCAATTTCTTCTCTGGATAATTGATTTCCTTGAACATTACTAACTCTTGATAATTCTTCAAAAGAGCGGAAGAAACTTAAATTATAATTAGATAAATCACCTAACTGAAGCATAGCTTCGGCCGGTTTTTCACCAAAGAAATATTCTTGTAAAAGTTCAATCTCTTTTAATTTAGCGGGATTATCTTTATAATATTCTTTAGCAAAATCAAGCGCGCGGTAAACCTTGCCTTCATAAATTAAAAATGCGCCGTAATAACCAAGCATAATTGCGTTTATAAAAGCGGTAGGCAAATCATAGTTAAAGATGTTCTTGATATCATAGCCGTGGAAAGAGTCGTTCTTGCCCGTTGTGCCAAGATAGTTAAAGCCGTAATTAATTACTTGCTGGATAAAAGCAGGATCTCCTGCTTGACCGTGGCAAGAGGTTACAATAATATTTACTTTAGAACCGCCGGAATTTTCCTGTATCAATTTTAAAACAGCGGGTAAGTTTGTTTCTTCTTCCATAACGACAATGCCGTTTATAGAACCGTGCATATTAAGCACTACGGTAAATTCCTCATGAGAACTTGCCATATTTGAAACATAGAATTTAAGTCTATCGTTAAAGTCAGGCATTAAGCGTGCAGCCAAATCATCATTAGTTCTCATATCAGTGCCGACGCTGACATTTACAAGATCTTTAGAATCTGCTTTTAAGAAAGAATCAACAATATCATCGCCTATCTGGGTTCCGTTAACATTTAAGATAGGTCTTGAGAGTAAGATTACGGATAAGGCCTCTCTGTATATTGATAATTTATCTAGGGCTCTTGCGATATTCTTTTCTTCACGAAGTTTTTGAACCTGCTTAACAAGTTCTTGTAAAGCCGCTTCCTGTACTTCGGTCAAATTAGCGGGTATTTTGGCATTAATACTTTCAATAAAGTTATTAATTGCCATACTTGGAATATTGCTTTCCATTTCCGCACCTTCTGCTAAAGCATCTTGGGCTTCTTCAAGAGATAAGGAGTATAATTCACTATTAGGATTTAAAGCAACTGCCTTTTTAAAGTTTTCAACAGCCGCGCTTAATTGATTAAGGTGACCTCTCTGTAAAACAGCAAGATTAAAAAGATATTCCGCTCTATTTTCGTCTAATTTAATAGCTTCTTCTAAGTCTCTTGCGGCACCTTGATAATCTCCGACAAATCTCTTATACCAAGAACTATCGTAGAAATATTCGGGATTTGATTTGTTGTATTTTATAGCGTCGGTAATATCTCTGATTGCATTATAGTAGTTCTTTAGTTCCGCTTGGGCCTTAGCGCGGTAGGAATAAGCCACATCATCGCTGGGTATAAGATTAAGAACTTTTGTTAAATCCTCTATTGTTGCTTGCGGATTTTGAGAAATCATCTCCTGCGGGGTTAAATCGTCAAAACTAAAGCCCTTTCTGTGTTCTCTTGAAACAGGTTCAGCAGGAACAGTTTGATCCATAACAGTAACAGCAGGAGTTTTTTGAGCATTTAACTGTGCTTGTAAAATAACTCTTGCTTTATTGGAAATTTCTTTAATTCTTTCCGCGCTGAAATTTACAGCACCGAGTTCCGCTTCAAAATAAGCAAGGAAAAGTGCCATAGCTTCGGGAGTATCCCCTCTTGCTAAGGCTTGTTTTGTTTTTTCTTCGGCATTTTTGAAGGCCTTTTTAGTATCAATAGTGCCGTCTTGCAAATCTGAAATATAATTTGCTACTTGTTCTATAACAGATGTGGTTATAGGAAGGAAAGTTCCGTATAATTTACCGGAAGACGGTTTTGCAAACATTTTACTATATACACTTTTGAGCAAACCCTTAAAGGTTTTTGTTTTTTCTTTAATGGTTGAAAGTTCTTTTTCCCATTTAGGCAAGAGTTCTTCTGCCTTCATCTTATACAAGGTACCGTTATAGGGATTAAGATTGGCGTCTTCAGCAGCTTCTCTTAAGTCTTTTATTGCGCCTTCTTTATCGTTCAAGTAGAACCATTTGAAGTTTGCGCGGTCAAAATAGAACTGGGCATCACGTCCGGAATAGGACTTATCAAAGTCTTCCAAAGCACCCTTAATATTATTTTTTGCCTTAAACTCAGCGCGCATTAAATAATAGAAATCGCGAGGCGCTACCTCTATGGCTTTATCTATATCCTTAATAACGTCAAGACTACCTTCTTCAAGAATTACTCTTATTTGGAAACGTAAGAAATAATTTTCCGCTGAATTAGGATTTAAAGCAATTGCGTGGTTTACCGCTTCAAGAGCTTTTTGATAATTTTTGGCATCAAAATATCTGGAAGCTTGTGCAAAGTATTTAGCGGCTTTTTCTTGAGGAGTCATAACAGCTTCTGCTTTAGCATCGGCAATAGCATTATCATATATTTTCTTCAAAACGCTGTAATTATCGTCGTTACCATCAAGTTTTTCAATGGCTTTGGCATAATCGTGTTGAGCGCCACCATAATCTTGCATCTGTTGTCTTACTACACCGCTCATATATAAGGCATTGGCTTCGGGAACTGTTGTAAATTTAAGTGATTTAGTTAAATCATCCAAAGCACCTTGTAAATCGCCCGAGTAGAATTTGGCCTGACCGCGATAATAGTAAACTATTCCTAATTCAGAATCTTTTGTGATTGCTTCATCAAAATAAGGAATAGATTCTTGATATTTGCCTTTTTTAAACTTATCAACACCGGCAATATATGCAGATTGAGCATCATACGCATTTTGAACATACTCTTCTTCTTTATAAGTATATTCCCAAAGTGCTTTTTCATCATTATAATAGAGTCTTAAATCGTCAGCGAAAACGACTAAGGATTGGTCATAATCGGCCGTTGTATTAATATTAACTTCGTCAAAATCTTCTTGAGATATTGTAGGTTCAGCTTTTCTGCCGGAAATAAATTCCAAAAGGAGTCTACCTGTTTCGTTTAAAGTTGCCTTATACCACCCTTCTTTACCACCAATACTAGTCCAAATTATAACATCAGCGATATCTTCAGCGGGCACATCTCTAGCAACAGTATAATCAATACCCAATCCGTTCATAACGATATCGTTTTCACTTGTGTTATGTAACAAGATAGATA
>JAZRZE010000040.1:0-3816 GCA_045601125.1 Elusimicrobiaceae bacterium
GATAATGGAAGGGGAAGAATTATCTGCAGATGCCTCATCATGGGCCCAAAAAGCAGCCTATGCCGATACACAAACCCGAATCAACACAAATACTCTTTGGTGGATATACGGCGATAAAGTAGAAAGCATTATAACTGATTACAGTAAAGAGAATACCAAGAGGGCAAATAATGTTAGAGTAGCGGCTATGTTGTTTGTACCGATGCCTAAAGAATGGGTCGGGCATTTAACGGGAATGACGCGCTTGTCCAGTTTATCCGATACTGAAATGGAAGCCCTTAAGCAAGCTGTGCAAGAAGCTTTTAGAGATGCAAGCATAGAATATGTAGCGAATTTTGACGGTGCACAAGAAAGAATTAACCAAGCAACAGCAGCCCAAGATGAAAACTTTATAAAAATCTTAAAAGAGAAGATTGAGGCTAATATTTCAGCGTTAAATATAAAATCCGCTGACCTTAAAGAAAAGATTACAAAAAGACTAGCTAAATTAATTGAACAAATGAAAGACGGTGAAATCATCGCCGTTAAGAAAGCATCTTTTGCCGCAACAAAAGATGCAATGCATGAATATGCAAACAAATACGGTCAAGAAGCAGTAGATAAAATAGAAAATGATGAAGCAATATTGGATCCTAGATTTGTTGCCATATTTATGGAAAAACTTCAAATTAATTTAGCAAAAACCAAATTGCCTGTAGCAAGACAAGATGAATACAGAAGAATGTTTGCCGAAAGATTGAAATATGAAGCACCTATCAAAAAATCAAGAGAAAAACAGGCAGATGCTAAGAAGATTACCGAAAAATCTGCTGTCTACGGTGTTAAAGTAGACGGTAAAAATTTCAGCGGAAACGTGATTTTGGTTAATTATAGAGGTTTGGTTTTAGGTTTTATGCTTAATAACTTTACGGATGCTAATCAAGTAACTAAAATCACTTTAACAAGAGATAATAAAACTGTAGCAACCGGTAAGGTCGCTTACTCCGATAAGGGAAGTAATACTTCTGTAATTTTAATAGATAATGCCGAAGGTTTGCAGATACCTTATGTTCTTGCAGAATCTTATCCTTTACCGGGTAGAGTTTTGTATATGACCGGCAATACAGAAGATGGTAATCAGTTCGTTGTTGCTAATAAGTTTGATAAGAGAAATTTAGATAATGGTTATTTGAGTTTTAGAAGCAATATTGCCCGTTCGCAATACGGATCTGCAATAATAGATGAAAACGGCAATCTCTTTGGTATTGCTATGAAAAATGAGTCTATAGATTTTAATACCTTGAGAAAGATGTTAACCCGAAGTGTTGCTAATATCTTACTTGATAAAGATATGAGAACTCAAGCAAAGTTAGCTTACCCTAATTTTGCCAATAACTATGAAAATATTATTGCTTCTGCCGATAACGGTAATGTGAGAATTATTACTGTGCCGGCTACTATTTTCTATAGCGGTGCAGTATATGCCGAGGTAGGTAGCCATAGAATCTATTTAGATGAATATCATAGAAAAAAAGCAGAAACACCTAAAACAGAAGCTAAAGTAGATATTGATGCCTCTGCTCAAAGAATGACTCATGTGGAAATGGATATTTTAACCGGTAATATCGTCAAAGATATCAGACCGCAAAGCACAACTCCTGTTGTTAAACCGGAAGAAGAGGCTATACCGTTGAATATCTCTTTTGCTCAAAGACTTTCTGATAAACTTATGGATATTTCAGAGAGATTTGTTTCTCTCTTTACAGATGAGGCTGCTGTTGCAAAAGATAATTCAAGTAAGTTTAAATCAAAACTTGAACAAGTTTATAACAGATTCTTTAAGAAAAAAGGTTCAAATAGGTTAAATGCTTTCCTTTTCCCTATTACAATATCTGCTGTTTTGGAAGCTATGGAGTTTATATCTGATTACGTAAATAAAGTTCCCGTTATTAAAAAGGCATTTGAAAAAGCGGACTCTATAGTATCGGACAAAATAGAGAAAGGGGAAATAGCGGTAAAAGATGCTGAAATAACATTTTTAGTTATCTTCGGTGAGGAACTTATGGCTTCCGGTTTTGAATATGAAAAAGCTTCGGAAATTATGAATACAGTTAAACAATACTTAAATGATTCAAAATATCAGGCAGAAGATTTGATTGAAAGGGCTTCTTATGAAACAGGTGAAAAAGAAATTAATCTTATTAAAGAGGCAATAAACCTTGAACCCACAGTAGCGAAATACTATATAACTCTTGCTCAGGCCTATAAAGATACTTATTATTACGACCTTATGTATGGAGAAAACTTTAAGGAACTCAGAGCTCTTATTGTAAGCACTTATGAAGAAGCAATTAAACTTGATCCGACCAATGCTTCCTATTATTTCTCATTGGGTGAATTTAAGAAATACTGGATGCAAGATATAGAAGGGGCCTATGCCGCTTACGAAATAGGTGCGAAGTTAGATCCTGAAGGTCAATGTATCGCTCCTATGGAAAGGAAAAATGCCATACTTGCCCAGATGAAGAAGGATCCTAAGTACTATCTTAAGGAATTTGAAAAAATATCAGAAACTATGGCAAAGGCAGAAGATGATACCAGATATATTTCAGGTGACGAAATTGAAAATGCCCTTGATATAATAGAAAATGTCTTAATTGCAAATCCAAACTTTGCAGAGGCCTACTATGCTCGTTATAAACTGAATGTTAGAGAAAATAACAATCGTATAGAAGAGTATATGCTTGCTGATTTGGAAAAGGCCTTACAACTTGCACCGGAAAATGGGAAATATCATTATGCTAAATTTATATCTTTATGGAAAAACGGACAACAAGAAGATGCTGCCTTAAGAGAACTTGCCTTAAAAGAATTAGACGAAGCAATAAATATCAATCCTGATGCTGCCTATTATCATTCAAGAGGATTTATAAGAATGGAGGCCGGTGATAATGTCGGTGCTTTGGCTGATTTCGATGCAGGTGCAGTCTGTAAAAGTGAATTAGTTGATATTTTAAGCGAATCTTGTAAATCTGCTGCGAAAGATTTAAGAGAGGAAATAGAAGATGTTAAAGCAATGCAAATTGTAAAGCAAAAAATTGCTCAAGTTCCGCAATCTTTTAAGACAGAGCAAGGTTTATATAAAGTTTCTTTGGTAGAATCTTTAGAAGAACTTACAACTCATATAAAAAATAGAGAGTTTGCTTATGGAATCTTCTTGTTTGATTTAGAAAAGGCAGTAAATATCTCCGTTCTTAGTGAAAACCAAATGTTAATCGTATCTCGTTTTGAATTTAATGATTCCACTGTAAAGGACGTTTATGCTAAGGCAAAAGAAACTAATATTGATATAGAAAAAGGACAAGCCATTAATGAACGTATAGAGGTGTCTTTACCTAAAAAACCTAAAGGTACGGTAAAAGAATTTTTAGTTTGGACTACAGTTAACGGAAAGGAAGGTTGGTATAAAGCAAGTTTACAGAATAATAAACTAGTCTTAGAAGATGTTGATAAAGCAGGTACTGTTGAAAAAACATCTGCAACGACACAAACGGTAAACGATGCTCTTAAACCTTATTTGATTTCCGAAGAAGGAGCAAAAACCCG
This sequence comes from Elusimicrobiaceae bacterium, assembly GCA_045601125.1. Lineage (GTDB taxonomy): Bacteria > Elusimicrobiota > Elusimicrobia > Elusimicrobiales > Elusimicrobiaceae > Proelusimicrobium. Next base: position 3,586 of record JAZRZE010000040.1, read on the forward strand.
TGAAGAAATGGGTAAGACTTTGCCGCAGGATTTCAATGTAAATCCCAGTTTGTTTCTTGGCAAGAATCTTGGCTCTATGGAAGAAGCTATAAATATTCTTAGAAACGGTATAGCGCAAGATTCTGAAATCGGCGGAGTAAGAGTTTCAAGCAAAATAAATACGGCTATTGCTTACATTAATCCTGATAAAGCGGTAGTTCCTACTTTAATTAGATATAGACTTCGCCCGGA
>JAZRZE010000041.1:0-13488 GCA_045601125.1 Elusimicrobiaceae bacterium
TGGTAAATTTTAATTTTTTTTAAATTTCGGATACGCGGGCTTGCCAGCCCCTCTTGGTATACCTCATTTAAAAGAAAAGTTAAAATTTCCTCAAAAATCCTTGCAAAACAATTTGCTCTCTTGGAGTTAAATTTCCAAAAAATTCTCGCAAAATTTTTTTTATATTCCCCGCCCTTTTTCGTAGAAAAGGGGAGGGGTTAGGGGTGGGGTGTTTGTTCTATCCGTCATTCCCGAGTCTTAATCGGGAATCTTATCATCTTACTAATACTTTTTCTTGTAAACCTTCTAGGGTGCAGTCTTGCCAAAGTTCTTGCGGGGGGATTTGGTCTGCTTTAATATAGCGCGGCTTACCTAACATCTTTTTAAGTGCCTTGGTCAAATAGTGGTAATGTGCAGAACCACTTTCTACGAATACGATATCATATTGATTAAGGGCTTGAACAATGTTTTGCAACATATAAGAATTGCGTGTTTGATTCATATTTGCATGCAAACGATTAAAAGGTGTATTAGGATCTTTATTATAGACATCTGTTAAATTATCAAAAAACTCAACAAAGTCCAAGTTGTTAAAATCTTCTTGATAATTCTCTTTAAAGTAATTAAGTAAACTATCTTCTGTAAATAAAGTGCCCCAACTAGGATTGTGGTGCCTTTTCTCATAATCTCTAATAGAACTTTGTGCACTACTGCTGTCTCCTTCTAATCCACTATAATATGCTGTTCTAATAAGCCAAAGAGCTTGCCAATCATTATAACTAAATCCTGCCTGTTTTGCTATATCCCATTGATGTTCTAAAGAGGCATCTGCGCGCACTAAAGGTATTTGCTTTTTTGCACTCAAAGCGGCAGTATATCCATCTTCTCCCTCAACACAAGGAATAAAAGGTTCATTAGGTTCCCGCTCAACTAAAGCTATCTGTGGATTAAAAACATCAAATGCATATTGAACAAAAGAAATTGTTTCAGGAGAATGTTTTGCTGCTAAATAAACAAGAGTTTTCTTTCCTTTTTTGTATATAGCTAGATATGGCGAACGATATTCTTTAGTAAATTTTCTATGGAAATCCGGATATTCACTTTCCTGTAAGATAAGAGAATCATTTGCTTTAAATGTTTTAGCATACGCAGGCAAGCATAAAACATAAAGTAATAAAGATATGCTTAAAAAATATTTTTTCATTACCATAATTATACTACATTTTAGTATTTTGTTTTTTAAACTCCCGTTTGCTTGGTATTTGGCGATATGGAGTGCCTGCAAAATTGAAATATTTTTCTGTTCTAACAAGCCGACTATGTCCGAATTAAAAAGCAAAAGCCGTTTCTTTTACAAATTTGCTTTTTAATGAGTTAGCGGCTTAGATAGAAAAATATAATTTTGCACGAGTTTGAGCCAAAACCAAGCAAACAAAAAAACTGACAAACCATAAAACTAGAATAGAACAAATAAAGTAATAAAAGAATATGGATATATTGTTCAAATTTTGCCCAATAAAAAATCCACCTTTTTCAAAGTGGATTTTTTGCGGGGGCAGGATTTGAACCTGCGATCTCAAGGTTATGGGCCTTGCGAGATACCGGGCTTCTCTACCCCGCAATATTATTATAGCATATTTGAAAAAAGAAATAAAATCTCACTCGTAAAACCCGTCAATTTAAGACGGTAAAAAATAAACACTTGGTAGCCGGCTAATAAAATGCTAAAATTAAATATTATGAACAAAAAAGGCAAATTTATCGTTTTTGAAGGACCGGACAGGGGCGGCAAATCTACACAGGCTTTGCTCCTTTCCAAATACTTAACACGGGAAGGGCAAAAAGTCATATTAACACGCGAACCCGGCGGCGATGAAGTTGCGGAAAAAATCCGCAAAATTTTGCTTGACCCCAAAAATAAAGTAAGTCCCATGACGGAACTTTTACTTTATGAAGCATCCCGCGCACAACATACCGAGCAAAAAATTATTCCCGCGCTTGAAGCCGGCTATAGCGTCATTTGCGAAAGATACACCCTTTCCACCTGCGCTTATCAGGGCTATGGTCGCGGAATAGATATGAATATCATAAATAGTTTAAATGATATTGCAACCCTTAATTTAAAACCCGATTTGAACTTAATTTTCTTAATGCCCGATGAGTACTTTACCAAAAGAGGGGCAAATCTCTCCCCCGATAGACTTGAGCAGGAAGGCGAAGATTTCCGTATGAAAATGCGTCAAGGTTATAGAGAACTTGCTGCCACAACCCCCAATGCAACTATAATTGATGCGGGCAAACCGGTGGAACTTGTCCACGCGGATGTTATTAGTAAATTAAAAGAATTTAAGGTAATTTAGATGAGTTTTAAAAAAATTCTAGGTCAGCAAAAAGCCATTGAAACTTTAAAAGGTTTTATTACCAGCCAGCGCGTGCCACCTGCTTTAATTTTCAGCGGACCGGCCGGTGTAGGCAAGGCTACAACTGCCCTTGAATTTGCTAAAACTTTAAATTGTTTGGACGAGGATAGTAATAAAAATATAGATAATTGCTCGCTTTGCCAAAACTGCAAACATATAGACGCCAAAACCCACCCTGATATAGTTTTTGCCGATTTTGAATATCAGGCGAACTTGCGCGAAGAGGAAGTGGAAAAGCAGCAAACAATAAGGGTTGATACTATCCGCCATTTAACCGCTTTAAGTCAGCAAAAAGCGACAATGGCAAAATGGAAAGTTTTTATAATAGATAAAGCCGAAAAATTGCAGGCAGAAGGTGCAAATGCTATGCTCAAATTTATTGAAGAGCCACCCGCAAATACCCTTTGGATTTTAATTACATCTAAAAGGGAAGCTATGCTTAGCACCATAAAATCGCGCTGCCAAATTATCAATTTTGCGCCGCTTTCAGGCGATATTTTGCTAGATATTTTAAAAGATAATATGGTGGAAGAAGACCTTGCTAAAGAATCTTTAAAATACGCGCAAGGTTCAAGTGAAACCGCTTTAAGAGTAAGCGAAGTTTTAGAAGAATTTTCCGCCTTAACAAAAGGCCCGGCTTTTGCAATGCAGGCCGCGCGTTCTTTACCCAAAACTTTGGCGCAAAGTCGCCCTCAAGCTGTTTGTATAATTGATATGCTCACTTTTAAGACACATCAAACTTGGCTTGAAGCGCAGACGGAAAAACAAAAAACAGATTTAAAAGAATTATTAAACAAATTAGTCTTTTACAAAAAAGCCCTGACGCGAAATGTTGCCCCATCTTTAGTCGTAGAAAGTGCAATAATAAGCGCGCAGCAAAATAAAATTGAATTTTAAAAGACTTAAAAATCAGGAGTATTTATGACAAAAAAATTTTATATCACAACCCCGCTTTATTATCTTAACTCGGAGCCGCATATCGGCCACGCTTATACAACGCTTGCCGCCGATGTTCTTGCCCGTTACAAAAAAACCAAAAACGAACCTGTTTATTTCTTAACCGGCACTGATGAACACGGCGCAAATATTGAAAAGGCCGCCATAAACCATAATGTCACCCCGCAAAAATGGACTGATGATATGGCCGAAAAATTTAAAGCCCTTTGGAAAGTTCTAGGTATTGAATACGACGATTTTATCCGCACCACCGAACCCAGACACGAAAAAGTCGTCCAAGCCATTTTTGAAAAATTACTTGCCAAAGGTGATATTTATAAAGGTTCTTACAGGGGCAAATACTGCCTTTCCTGCGAGGCTTATTTAGACGAAAGTGAACTTGTTGACGGCAAATGCCCTATTCACAAAAAAGAGCCGCAAATTATTGAAGAAGAAACATATTTCTTCAAACTTTCCGCCTATCAAGATAAACTTTTGAAATATTATGAAGAAAACCCCACTTTCATTTTCCCAAAGCACCGCGCACAAGAAATTATTAACTTTGTTAAGGGTGGACTTAAAGATTTATCTGTAAGCCGCACAAAAGTTAAATGGGGTATTTCCGTGCCGAGCGATCCTAACCACACCATTTATGTTTGGTTTGATGCCTTAATTAACTATATTTCCGCCGCCGGTTATTTGGCAGATGAAAATAAATTTAAAGAACTTTGGCCCGCTGATATTCACTTCCTCGGTAAAGAAATTTTAAGATTCCACGCCGTTATTTGGCCTGCAGTTTTAATGGCGCTTGATTTACCTTTACCCAAGCAAGATTTTGCGCACGGCTGGTGGACTATTGAGGGGGAAAAGATGTCAAAAACGCGCGGCAATTTTATTGACCCAAGAGATATTACGGCAAAATACGGAGTTGATGCTTTTAGATATTTTATCTTTAGGGAAGTTCCCTTCGGACAAGACGGCGATTTTAGTATGGAAGCATTTAAAAAACGCTTTAATGCTGATCTCGCAAATGACCTTGGCAATTTGCTTTCCCGCACTTTAAATATGGCAGCAAAAAATGTCGGTGAGATTCCGCAAACTTATACAAACGCAAATAGTGCCTTACTTAAAAAAGCCGAAGAAACAAATAAAATTTACGACGAAAATATGAACGCTCTTGCTTTTGATAAAGCGCTTGATGCTATTTGGGCTTTGGCCGGTTATATGAATAAATATATTGACGAAACAAAACCTTGGATGCTTGCCAAAACCGACCCCGAAAAAACAAAAGAAATCTTGCTTGAGTTAGTTTTTGCTTTGCGCTATTTCGGTGCTTGGCTTGCCCCGTTTATGCCGGCAAGTGCTGCCGAAATTTCAAGACGTTTACAAAGCGGTAAAATTGAAAAATACGGTCCGCTTTTCCCGAGAATTGACTAGTAAAACAAAATGGAAATTATCAAACAAATAATAGATATATTTTTCCACATAGACACGCACCTAGCCGCACTTGCTGCAAGCATGGGTGCGTGGCTTTATATCTTATTATTTGCGGTAATTTTTTGCGAAACGGGTTTAGTAGTAACACCTTTTTTGCCGGGTGATTCTTTGCTTTTTGCCGTCGGTGCGCTTTCAAGTGTGGAAGGCTCCGGCATAAATATTTGGGCGGCTTTCTTTATTTTATTTATTGCCGCCGTTCTTGGCGATGCTGTTAATTATTCTATCGGCAAATATATCGGGCCGAAAGTTTTTAATAAAGATACAGGTAAATTATTAAATAAAAAACATCTGCTTGCCGCGCACGCTTTTTATGAAAAGCACGGCGGCAAAACAATTTTGCTTGCGCGCTTTATTCCGATAATCAGAACTTTTGCGCCTTTTGTTGCGGGTATCGGCAAAATGAGTTATTTACATTTTGCTCTTTATAATATCACGGGTGCTTTTTTGTGGGTTGCTTTATTTATTTTCGGTGGGCATTATTTTGCTTCAACGCCGCTAGTCAAAAATCATTTTCATTATGTAATAGTTGCTATTATTATAATTTCAGTTTTACCTGCGGTATGGGAATTTTTTAAAGCAAGAAAAGAAGCCAAAAGCGAGCAAAAAAATGATAAGTAAAAAACCAACAATTTATATTATTGACGGCTTAAACTTTGTGCGCAGTTTCCTTTTTAAAGGTATCAGCTCAAAAGAAGAACAGGCGAGCCGCGAATTGATTTTATGGCTTGAAGAACTTACTCATACAGAATTAATCGGCAGTACATTTAGAGTTATTTTTGACGGAACTTTCAGAAATATTTCACAAAGAAATTGCCAAAATGTTGATGCAATTTTTACGGAAGAAATTACCGCTGATGAATTAATTTTAGAACAGGCAAGTTTTTTACACCGTCAAGGAACAAGGGTCAGTGTGATAACTTCCGATAGAGAACTTGCCCAGCAGTTAAGAGCGCAAGAAATCAAAACAATTAATTGTTCAAAATTTTTTAGTGACTTTTCTGTTTAAATTTGTTAAAATATATATAACAGCTTAGGGCTGGTGGCGGAATTGGTAGACGCGTCAGACTTAAAATCTGATGTTCGCAAGAACGTGGGGGTTCGAGTCCCCCCCTGCCCAAGGCTGTTTTTGTTTATAGCTCGGGCAAGCCCTCACAACGGAGGTTGTATGTTGGAAGATATTAAAAGAACTTTTGGGGAGGTGTTTGGTTGGGTTAAAACAATACTTCCTATCGGTCGTAAAACTTCACTTATAATTTTTGCTTTATCTTTAATCTTATTAATTGATTATTTTATTTATCCTAATTTAATTTTACTTATTTTGTTTTTTATTTATCTTCTTTTGGGTGCTTTTGTCGCATTTTTCTTTAGAGATCCTATCAGAAATACGGTTTATGCCACTGGTGAAATTGCCGCTCCTGCAGACGGTAAAGTCCTTTCTATCAAAACAGAAGATGATCCAAATATTTTAGTTATCCGCATTTTCCTTTCTATCTTTAATGTTCACATTCAAAGAGCAACAATTGACGGAGAAGTTGAAGATACAATTTACACAAAAGGTTCTTTTGCCTTTGCCAATAATCCTAATGCCGATAAAAACGAACGCAATTTAATTAAAATTAAAAACGGCGAGAAATTTGCCCACGTTGAACAAATTACAGGCGCTATTGCCCGCAGAATAGAATGCTGGGTAAAGAAAGGCGAAAAAGTCAAAGCCGGTCAAAAAGTCGGCGTGATTTATTTCGGTTCACAAGTGGCGGTTTATTTGCCTAAAGATAAAGTTACGGTTACCGTAAAAGAAGGCCAAAGTGTTCAAGGCGCTTTAAGCGTGCTTGGCTTGTGGAAGGATTAATTATGAATTTAGATAAAATTAAAAGAGCAGGAATAGTAACAATACCATCTTTATTTACAATCGGAAATATCGGGTGTGGTTTTTTCTCGATACTTGCTTCCGTAAACGGCAATTTTTCAAAAGCAGGCTGGCTTATTCTTATTGCTATGTTTCTTGACGGTTTTGACGGCAGAGTTGCGCGTATGCTCAAGGCGGAAAGTTCTTTCGGTGTTGAAATGGATTCTTTGGCCGATTTAATTTCTTTTTGCACCGCACCGGCCCTTTTAATTTACTTTTTTGCTTTAAAAGAAATACCCGTTTGGGGCCAAGCAATTGCCTGTATGTTTGTTTTGTTCGGCGCAATACGCCTTGCAAAATTTAATGTTCTTGCCCACGAAGGCAAAGGTTCAAAAAAATATTTTTCCGGCTTGCCTACACCGGCAGCAGCACTTGTAATTGTTTCCTTTGTTCTTTCTTATAATATTTTTGCTTTTGATGCTAACGGTCACATTTTGCCGTTTATGAAGATTTTACTTCCTTATGTTTATAGCGCAATTGCTTTTATTACAATAGGGCTTGCTTTGCTTATGGTTTCCACAGTACCTTATGCCGCCTTTAAAGAAAAACGCAACCCCGCAGATAAAAGAAAAGGCACTATTGCTAAACTTGCTTTAATTGTTATTATTCTTTTCTTGTTTTTCAAATATCCGCAAGATGTTATTTTTATTGTCTTTGGTTTATATGCTTTAATGGGAATTATTATGGTTTTTGTTAGAGCATTTATTAAAAAAGACTAATTTTGCTTTGGCTTTTTTTCCCTTTTTTATTTTTTAAGACTTCGGATACGCGGGACGGCCATCCCCATAGGTATTCCTCATTTCTAAAAAATTAAAACTATCTCCAAAATCCTTGCAAAACAATTTTACCTATATAAGTTGTCATTCCCAAGTGTTTTTGTCGGGAATCTCGTCTTTATAAAAATAAAAAATAGGTCGGGGCAAATTTATTATCCCTAAAAAAATCTCTCAAAAAAATTTGTTTTGTTTTTTTATGTTCTATAATATTGCTTTTTTATATTAGAAATAGCAACACAATTTTAAGCATTTTTGGAACCTTGTGCAGAACAAGGAGGCCTTTTGAGAAATCAAAAGAACTAACCAGTCCAAAAACGGTTCGTTATTAGGCACGCATTAACTTGGCTGATCCCCTTGGTTTTGCGTGCCGAGTGTTTGCCGTTCTTATATTACTAAGAGCGGCAAACCACGGCTGTTATATTTGGGTGTCCTGGTTAGTACCCTTATACAATAGCCGTTTTTTATTAACAGCGTCTTTTTCTTCTATTGTTTTGTACAAGGTTTCATATTAGGAGAAATGATGAAAAATGAAACCATAAATATCTGCTTTGCAACGGATAATAACTATGCAAAATATATGGGCCTTGCATTAATGTCAATTTTAAAAAGTGCAAATAAAGAAGATAAATTACACTTTTTTATCTTGGATAATCAAATAAAACAGGAAGAAAAAGATAAAATCGCTTCCCTTAAAAAAATAAAAGATTTTGAAATAATCTATATCCCAATAAATGATGAAATGTTTAAAAACTGCCACGCAAATCAAAAAGGTTTAAGCCTTACTGCTTTTGCACGCTTTCTTGTGCCTTGGCTAATTGAAGTTGATAAACTGCTTTATTTAGATTGTGATATTTTTGTGCGCCACTCCCTTGCGCCTTTGTTTAATACCGATATTTCAAATTATTATATGGCAGGTGCCCTTGATTTTGCCATAAAGGGAAGTTATTTAATTTCTAAGTTTGGCAATGGGGTTTTGCCTTCTGATTATGTCAACACAGGTGTTTTACTGATAAATAATAAAAAATGGAAAGAAGAAAGTATTGCTGATGCTCTTTTTAAATATGCCGGAACCCATAGCGAAGATTTACATTACGCAGACCAAGACTGCTTAAACTATCTTTTAACACTTAAGATATTAAAAATAAGCCCTACTTGGAATATGCGTAATCATTGTTATGATCCTTATTTGGTCCACAAACAACCAAACAAAGCAGAGATTATTAAAGCACAAAAAGACCCTGCTATTCGCCATTTTAAACCTTGGCGCAAAAATAATATCAGCGAGTTTAGACAAGAATATATTGAAATGATGAAAACTTCGCCTTGGGCAGAGTTTATCCCAAAAGATGTTTTATCTTTTATCAATTTTATTAAGATTGCCTTTAAATATTGGCTTAGATACCCTTTGTGTTTTTTAAGCCCCAAATTCTATATCCGCATAAAATACCGCGGTTTTAAAAATACTATTTTAGGAGTGATTGAATAATGATTACTAGAAATCAAATGGATAGTTTTACTTATATGGAACAAAAAATAGAAAAATTTATGCGTAAATATGCTCTTTGTCCTCGTTATATGGCGTGGCGTATTATGTGGGCCTCATTTAGGGCCTTATTTCTAAAAAACATTCCCCATATTCCCAAGGCGCACGGCCTTCTTTTAGATATTCAATTGGCATCTTTTAAGTTTTTACAGGAAATAGACCGTGTTTGTAAGGAATCAAATCTTGTATATTGGATAGATTTTGGAACTTTGCTTGGTGCCGTGCGACATGGAGGGTTTATCCCCTGGGATGACGATATAGATTTATCTATGCCACGAAAAGATTATGAGCAGTTTGCCCATATCTTTAATAAAAAAACAAAAAATTCTCAACTTTATGCTGAGTATTGTTTTGACAGTCGTAGGAGCAGTGTTATTTTAAAAGTAAAACATAAAAAAATCCCCAAAGTGTTTATAGATATTTTCTCAATAGATTTTTGTGATATAAAAATGAATGATAAAGAAAAATTATTTTTTACCGATAAAATAAAAAAATTGGCTAAACGCAAATCTTACCCGCAAGGTGATGCCTACAGCCCTCAAAAATTACATGAAGAGTATTTCCAACAACGCAAACAAATAGCAGGCCTAAAAGATACTGCCCCTGCAAAAACGGTTTTTTACGGAATAGAATATTTCCATAGGGGACATAAGTATAATGCCTTCGATTATGAAACAATATTTCCTTTAAAAACTATTTCTTTTTGTGGACGGTTTTTTCCTTGTGTAGCAAAAACAGATATTTATTTATCGCAATGTTTTGGAAATTATAAAAAATTGCCTAAGAAATTGCATTTTCATTCCTTGGAAGCAAGTTTTACATCAAATGAAAAGAAAGCCTTACGCGTTTTCTTGAAGGAAAAATGAAGCGTATCTTAACTTATGGAACTTTTGATTTGCTACATCCGGGGCATATTCGCTTGCTAAAAAGAGCAAAAGCCTTTGGCGATTATTTAATAGTCGGTTTATCTACTGATGAATTTAATAAAAAGAAAAATAAGAAAAGTTATTATTCTTATTCTATGCGCAAGTTAATGTTAGAATCTTGTCGCTATGTGGATTTGATAATTCCCGAAAATAGTTGGGAGCAAAAAAAGGCCGATGTTTTATTGTATCACGCGGATATTTTTGTGATGGGAGATGATTGGAAAGGTAAATTTGATTTTCTTAAAAAGTATTGTGAAGTTGTTTATTTGCCACGAACACCTGATATTTCTACCACTGAAATAAAACAAGATATTATTTCTTTACAAGGAAAGAAAGAAAATAAATAAGAACCACGGGTTTATACCCGTGGTTCTTTTAAACTAATATTAGTTAAATTAATCTTCGTCGGCGGCTTCTTCCTTGCGGGATGCTTTGCGCCTTTCGTGAATATTCAAGATTTTCTTGCGCAGTCTAACTGATGTGGGCGTAATTTCCACAAGTTCATCAGGCGCAATATATTCAATGGCTTGTTCAAGACTCATTATGCGCGGAGGTGTCAAAATCAAAGCATCATCAGCGGCTTTACTGCGCATATTGGAAAGTCTTTTTGCTTTACAAATATTAACAACAAGGTCATTATCTCTTGAGTTTTGGCCGACTATCATACCTTCGTAAACTTTAACGCCGGGTCCGATAAATAACTCTCCGCCTTCTTGCAAACTGTTAATTGCGTATGCGGTAGATTCGCCCGCTTCTTTTGCAATCAAAACGCCGTTTGAGCGTAAGGGGGGAACATCCGCTTTAGGATAATAACCGTAAAAACTATGGTGCATAATACCTTTACCGCGGGTAGAAGTAAGATATTCATTTTTAAAACCAATCAAAGCGCGCGACGGAATAATATATTCAAGGCGCAAGCGGTTTTCGCCTTCGCTAATCATATTTTCAAGTTTTGCGCCGCGTTTACCGACTAACTCAAAAACAGCACCTTGCATATCGGAAGAAATATCCAAAATAAGATATTCCATAGGTTCCAAAATCTTTCCGTTTTCTTCTTTATAAATAACTTCCGGGGAGGAAACGGCAAGTTCAAAACCTTCTCTTCTCATACTTTCAATTAAAATTGTTAAGTGCAGTTCGCCGCGGCCTGAAACTTTAAATCTTCCTTCGCCTTCAAGAACTTCCATTTTAAGACCGACATTGGTTTGGGCTTCTTTTTCAAGTCTTGAACGCAAATGGCGACTTGTTAAAAATTTGCCTTCTCTGCCGGCAAAGGGGGAATCGTTTACAAAAAAGTCCATTGAAATTGTCGGCTCGTCAATATTAAGGGCTTCAAGCGCCATAGGGGCATCTGTTTGGCAAATAGTATCACCGACATCAACTCCTTCGAGTCCGCTGATTGCCACAATATCGCCGGCTTTGGCTTCTTCAACTTCTGTTTTGCCAAGACCTAAAAACTTTTCAATTTTAACTGCTTTTGAAGGTTTTTGGATATTGTTTGCCTTCATCATTAAAACATTTTGGCCTTTTCTAATAGAGCCATTTAAAATTCTGCCGATACCGATTTGTCCAAGGAAATTATTATAATCAAGCATAGTTATCTGAAGTTGCAAAGGTTTTGTTTCATCAGCCAAAGGAGCAGGCACATGTTCAATAATTGCGTCAAATAAAGGCGCAATATCTTTGCCTTTTTCTTCTAATTTTTTGCTTGCCCAACCCTCGCGGCCGGAGGCATATAAAATAGGGAAATCAAGTTGTTTATCATTTGCGCCAAGTTCCATAAAAAGTTCAAAAACTTCATCCACAACGGCGGACGGGCGGATATTATCCCTATCCATTTTATTTATAACTACTATCGGGCGCAAGCCTAAAGTAAGTGCTTTTCTTAAAACAAATCTTGTCTGTGGCATAGGGCCTTCAACGGCGTCAACCATCAAAACGGCGCCGTCAACCATTTTTAAAACGCGTTCCACTTCACTGCCGAAATCTGCGTGTCCCGGAGTGTCAACAATATTTATGGTATGGTCTTTATAATTGACCGAGGTGCATTTTGCAAGAATAGTAATACCTCTTTCCCTTTCTAACGGGTTAGAGTCCAAAACGGTTTCCTGTGCTTCATCTTGTTTAACTTTGAATTGTCCGGCAAGTTTTAGCATAGAGTCCACAATCGTTGTCTTGCCGTGGTCAACGTGGGCGATAATTGCAATATTTCTAACATCTTTTCTGATCATAATTTTCCTATCCTTACAAAAAAAAGCCCCTCTTTTTTAAAGGGCTTTTTGCCTTACTCTATATATTTTATCATATTTAGAGAGTATTAATAAAGCGCTTAAAGGCATTTCTGCCCTGCTCGGTATCTTTAAAAATGGCGCAATCTTTAAGCATATTTTCAAAGGTAAGGGCGGTTTCTTTAAGCAAAATTTCTTCCGGGTTTTTATGGTAGTTTGGATATTTGTTAATAAAACTTTTAACCCATTTGTAATGTTGCGCGGTGGAAGATAAATCTTGTAATCTTTCCACATCTTTCTTCTTTAAAATTTGTGCAATTTGGGCAAATTCCCGCTCGAGTCTGTCTGGTAAAACAGCAAGACCGAGGGCTTCAATCAAGCCTATATTTTCCCTTTTGATATTGCGTCTTTCTTCGTGGGTGTGGAAAAGGGCGTCTTTATTATTTCTCAAAATCAAATCAAGCACAAAGTTCTTACCTTGCTTTCTTGCAATAGGGGTAATGGTGCTGTGCTGGGTTTTGCCTGTTTTACAAATTAAATTTACTTCCTTATCCGTATATTTGCGCCAAGCATTTAAAATATGAGTGCCTGCTGCAGCTACTTGTTCTTTTGAACCTATAAGACGGATAGTATTCATAGGCCATTTAACAATTTGAGCTTTTACTGTTGGATATTTTTTTAACTTAAAATTATAATCTGCTTTTGCATTATCAAGCGCGAAAGTATGTCTGCCTGCCTGATAGTGATTATGTGTCAAAATACTTCCGCCTACGATAGGTAGTTCTGCATTGGAACCTATAAAATAATGCGGGAATTGTTCCACAAAATCAAGTAAATCTTTTAAGGTTTTCCCGTCTATTTTCATAGGATAGTGTTCTTTTGTAAACACCACACTATGTTCATTATAATAGGCATAGGGGGAATATTGTAAATAAAAAGTTTCTCTTCCCAAAATAATTTTAATTAAACGCAAATTTTGTTTAGAAGCATAATTTATATTTCCGCAAAAGCCCTCATTTTCCACGCATAAAAAGCATTTCGGTAAGGAATCTTGGTTTTGCGGTTGCTGAATTTGAAGGGCAATTTCTTTGGGGTCTTTTTCCGGTTTAGAAAGATTTATTGCCATTTCTAAAGTGCCGGTTTTTGTCTTTTGTTTCCAGATGATATTTTTTGCGATTCTATCGGTTTTTACATAATAAATATCCTTAAAGTACTGGCTTAAAAAATCAGTTGCTTTTTGGGGACTTTTTTTATAAAGATTTAAGAATTTTTCCTGT
>JAZRZE010000042.1:0-19762 GCA_045601125.1 Elusimicrobiaceae bacterium
CTTGGCTCACAGAACGACATGGCTACGATCCGACTTTAGACCCTTCTTTAAAGATAAGAAGAAAAATTAAAAATTTTTTCTTTTTATTGGGACTTTTCTTTTTATTTATTGCGCTTGCCGGTCCGCAATGGGGTAGAGAAAAAATTACTGCTGCCGCTACTTATTCCCAAGCTGTTATTGCCTTAGATGTATCCAATTCAATGCTTGCGCAAGATTTTAAGCCAAACCGTCTTGAAAGTGCAAAAATTATGATAAATATGCTTTTAAGTCAAAGTTCTGAGCAACGGCTTGGTTTAATTGCTTTTACTTCTAAAGCCTATTTACAATGTCCTATTACAACAGATACTCTTGCCCTTAAAAGTTTAACAAGTTCTTTTTCTACGGAAAATATTCCCGTCCAGGGGACATCTCTTTCTGCCGCATTGGAACTTGCCGCGCAGATGCTTGCGCCGTATAGCGGTAAAAAAGCAATAGTTTTACTTACGGATGGGGAAGACCATTTTCCCCAAGATCTTCAGCATGCGGCATCCGTTGCTAGAGAGCATGAAATAAATGTCATTGCCGTAGGTATCGGCAAACCCGAAGGCGAACTTATACCCATAAAAACAGCGCAAGGCAAGGAATATAAAAAAGATAAACAGGGCAATCCTATTTTGACCAAACTAAACGAACAAGTCTTAAAAGATCTTGCCCAGCAAACAGGTGGGGTGTATATTCGCTATTCCGGCGAGTTAAAAACCGCTAACGATGTTCTGGATCAACTAGAACAACTTGATAAGACTACCGATCAAAAGACAAAATTATTTAAGTATAAAAACCGTTATCAAATTTCCTTATTTATTGCTTTATTATTTTTGATAACCTCTATACTTATCACTCTAAGAAAGGTAGAATTTAGAAAGAGGGAGAAAAATGTCTAAATATTTATTTCCGATTTTTCTGCTTTGTCCGCTTTTGCTTAATGCGGGAGCAAATACAGATTTGAAACTTGGTAATAAGGCCTATGCTCAAGATAAATACGGTGCGGCATACGAGTATTATCAAAAAGCCGCTAATGCCGGCGTTGAGCAAGGGATATATAACAGCGGAGCGGCTCTTTATCGTTTGAAAGACTATGAAGGCGCAAGTAAACAGTATTTACAGGCCGCAAAAGATTATGAAAATAAAGATGAAAAACTCGTTCAAGATTCTTATTATAATGCGGCTAATGCCCAATATATGAATAATCAAACCGAAGAAGCTCTTTCAAGCGCGAGAAAAGCAGTCATGCTAAACAGTAAAGACGAAGCCGCAATTCATAATATGCAATTTATGCTTGAACAGTGCCAAAACAGTAAGAAAGACCAACAAAATAAAGACGGAAATAAAGAATCTCCTCAGGATAATCAAGATAATAGCCAAGATCAAAATAAAGCCGGCACAAATAATCAAGATAAGCAAAATCAAGATCAGCAAGAACAAGAGGAACAACAAGAGCAGGAAGATAAAGATAAATTAAGTCAGCAGCAGGCGCAAGATATTTTGAAAATGCTCGGCGAAGGGGAAAAGAAAAACAGTCCTCCACCTCTGCAGGGAAATGCCGGTAAGGATAAAAATAATGAAACACAAGTGGAGAAAGATTGGTAATGGTTTGTAAAAAGATAATTTTATTTATTTGTCTTCTTTTTTCTTATATAGGTGTTTTTGCTCAAACGCAAGTTTATGTAAGAGTGGATAAAACCTATGTGGAAGTTAAAGAAGAAATAAGTTTAACTTTAAGCGTTTCAAGTGATTCTACGGATATTAAGAGTCCCACTATGCCTTCTTTGCCTAATTTTAATATTTATTCTTCCGGTCAATCCCGCAATGTTTCTATGATAAATGGCAAAGTAAGTGTTAATGTTCGTTTTAATTATATTCTTTCCCCGCGTTTTGCCGGCAAAAGTACCATAGCACCTTTTACGGTGGAAGTTGGTAATAAAGTTTACAAAACCGAACCGATAGATATCGAAGTTTACCGCGCCGGTCAAAGCAACTCGTCAAATAGTGCAAGCAATCAAAATCCTTCTTATTCCGGTGCTGTTGCCTATAAGGATAAAATTAAAAATACAAATAAAAAGGCAAACACATCTTCTAAACATACTCAAACAAATAAAACAAGCGTGTCCGAAAAGCCTAATTTGCCAGATTTCTTTATGACGGCCCGTGCCGATAAGAAAGAGGCCTACTTAAATGAACAAATCAATTTAAAGATTAGGTTTTATCAAAACAAAAGTACTTTTGGTAATCCTCAATATGACAGACCTAAAATGGAAGGTTTTATTTTTGAAGATATTAAAACCAATCAGGGTTATGAAACCCTTGCCGGTATTAACTATCACTATATAGAATTTGAGACAGCCCTCTTCGGCATTTTACCTGGCAAAGCGACTATCGGCTCTGCAAAAGTGGAATATGTCCCTTCAAACGGTGTTATAGATGCTTTTGATATGTTTCTCAATGCTTCTTCAAAACCTAAAACTGTTGATACGGCTCCTATTGATATCATAATTAAGCCCTTGCCTAAAGAAGGCAATACCGCAGATTTCAGCGGAGCGGTAGGTAGCAATTTTAAAATTGAAACAAGTATAGACAAGCCGGTTATTCCCGCAGGGGAAACTTTAACTTTAACAACCTCAATCAGCGGTATTGGCAATATGCGCTCTATTGATTCTTTACCTCCACTTGATTTAGGCCCATCTTTCAGAGTTTATGATTCCACTTCTTCTTCAAGTAATAAAATAACAGATGGCAAACTCGGTGGGACAAAAGAGTTCCAAACAATTATTGTCCCCAGAACTTCCGGCACTTTTACGATACCGGCAATTAAAGTGCAGTATTTTAACCCCGAAAGAAACACTTACGAAACAGTATCAAGCCAAGAAATTACTTTAAGGGTTTTACCCGCTAAAGAAGACCAGCAGGAAAATTCCGTTCAAAGTTATTCTCAAGAAAAGATGCCGCAAAGCAAAAGAGTAGAAAAAATTTCAAGCGATATTTATTATTTGAAAAATGAGGGAATATCTCCGCTTACAAAAACTTTAACTGCAGTCAAAGAGTTTGGTAAATATAATTATATTTTGTTTGTCGTTATAGGTTTAGCACTCTTAATCAATTTTATAAAGAAAGGAGAATTTGAATTCTTCTCAAGCCAAAAGGCCTATTTAAGAGCAAGAAGGAAAATTTCCAAAGCCAAAACAATTAATGATATAGCTCCCGCTTTACAGGAATATCTAAGCGCAAAACAAGGGCAGGCGCTCGGTATTACAACCGTTGCCCAAAGTGCCAAAAATCTTAAACTTGAACCGTCTACAAGCACTCTTTTAAATTCCTTCTGGCAGGAACTTGAAATGCTTAAATATGCTCCCGCAGACACGCTTAAAAATACCGTTGCTTTAAAACAAAGCGTGCAAAAGGCCTTAAACTTGCTTAAACAAATTGAAAAGGAGGTTAAATAAATGGCTAAACTCTTGAAGAAAATAACTTTACTGATATTTGTTTTTGCTTTAATTTGTCCTTTGCTTTTTGCGCAGGAAAGTGAGGCTCAAAAGGCTTATAATCAGGCTAATTATTTACAGGCGTCGCAACTTTATCAAGCACAGTTAAAAAATACACCTAAGCCAAGTGCCGCGCTTTATTATAATTTGGCAAACAGTTATTATAAACTCGGTTTGACGCCAAAAGCCCTTGCAAATTATTATAGGGCTTGGCGCTTAAATCCGCGTGATAAAGATATACGCCATAATCTTATTTTTGTTATGGCGCAAAACGGGCACAGTCTTATTCCCAGTGATGTGCCGGAATCTGCTTTTAATTTATTTTTCTACTTATCTATAATAGAGTTAGAAGGTTTTTTGTGGTTGCTCGGTTGGTTTTTTGCTCTGATTTTAATTCTTGTTTTAATAACGGGTAGTAAGAAATTAAAACAAGTTTTAATTTTAACAACGCTTTGTATAGGTTTAGTCGGTGTTTGGTATTGGGTAAGACTTCCTTTTGACACAAAAACTTTAGCGGTTGTAAATAAAACTAAAGCCGAAGTCCGCAGCGGCCCGGGCGAAAATTTCCCCGTCAATTTAAGTGTTCCGCGCAATCATATAGTGGAAATTAAAGACACTAAAGGCCAGTGGCTGCAGATTTTAATTCCTTCCGAAAATACTCAAGGTTGGATTTTAAAAGAAGATTTAGAGGAGATATAAAATGTTCACAAAACAAGAAACGCAGGAGTTAATACAGGTTTTAACCTATGTCGGTGATAATTTAGGCCCCCAAATTGAAACACTCGCCAAACAAATAACGGAGTGTTTTAAAAAAGGCGGTAAAGTTATTTTAATGGGTAATGGCGGCAGCGCAGGCGATGCCCAGCATATCGCAGCAGAGTTTGTCGGCAGATATAAAAAAGAGCGCAAATCTTACCCCGCGCTTGCTTTAAATACAAACACCTCTTCTCTAACGGCTATCGGTAATGATTACGGCTATGATGTTTCCTTTTCGCGCCAAGTGGAAGGTTTTGCCAAAGCAGGCGATGTTGTTATAGGCATTTCCACTTCCGGCAATAGCAAAAATGTTTATAAAGCCCTTGAACTTGCCAAAGAAAAGGGTTGCTACACGGCGGCATTTTTGGGTAAAGACGGCGGCACAATAAAAGATATAGCAGATTTAGCCATAATTGTTCGCTCTAATAATACCCCGCGCATACAGGAATGTCATATTTTTATCGGGCACACCGTTTGCGAACTTGTTGATAAGGAGTTAAATTAATATGAAAGTTGCTATCGGTTGCGATCACGCAGGTTTTGCCATAAAAGATTTAGTTAAAAAAACTATTGAAGATTTTGGTGCGGAAGTTTTGGATTTCGGCACTTTTTCAAGTGAAAGTGTTGACTATCCGGACTTTGCTTCTAAAGTTGCCCTTGCCGTTAGTAAAGGCGAAGCAGAGAAGGGTATTTTGATTTGCGGCAGCGGTATCGGTGTTTGTATTACGGCAAATAAATTTAAAGGCGCGCGCGCCTCTATTGCGCACGATATTTACAGTGCCGAGCAAGGCGTTTTACACGATAATATGAATATTTTATGTCTTGGCGCGCGTGTTGTTAAAGCCGAAATTGTGCCCTCTTTAGTTAAGGCTTTTTTAAGTGCAAAGTTCCAAGAAAACGAAGAACGCCACGTTAGACGTTGCAGCAAGGTTTTGGCTTTTGAAAAACAGAATTTTAAGTAGGAAAATTTGCTTTTATTTTTTTTTGATAAAATAAAATTATAAATCTTAGATAGGAGATATTTTATGAAAAAAATTGTTTTAGCAGTTTTAGCAGTAATGAGTGTTGCCTCTTTTTCCTTTGCCGGTAATTTCGGTTTAGGGGTAAAAGTTGGTGCCGGTGAAAATAATTGGAAACCGGGGCCTATGGCTACTGATGTAGAAAAAGGTTATGGTTTTGCCGCTGTAGAAGCCCTGTATGAATTTGATACTTTAAACGAGCATGATAAAATAGGTCTGAAAGTCGGTGCGGAATTATATCAAAAAGATAAAGCCTCTAATGTTTTTTCAGATGTCCAAACTTATGATATTCCCGTAACTCTTTATTATAAAAGAGATAATGGTATTAAGGCTTTAAGTTATTATGCCGGTGGTGGTTTCACCTATATCAATAGTAGGGTAAAAAGTATTGGATATACAAAAAGCAAAGGCACAGGACATATTATGGCGGGTATAGAATATAGATTTACAAAAACCTTTGCTTTAGGTGCAGATGCTATTTACAATCTCCATGCTGCTCTTCAAGCAGGAGATGTTTCCGATCGCACAGGTTTAAGAGGTGCTTTAGTAGGAAGATTCTATTTCTAAAATATAAATAATTGCATTTTTAAAACTCCTCTTGTATAAAACAGGGGGAGTTTTTTGTGTAAAAATTATAGTCCTTTTAATATAGGAATAATCTGGCTAAATGCGTGGCCGCGGTGGCTGATTTTATTTTTTTCTTCCGTCGTCAAACTTGCCATTGTTTTGCCAAGTTCTTTAACTTCAAAAATGGGGTCATAGCCAAAACCCTGAGAACCCAAATAATCTTGCGTAATATAACCTTCAACCGTGCCTTCTTTAATAATAATCTTGCTGCCAGGCAAAGCAAGAACGCAAATTGTTTTAAAGCGCGCCGTTCTTTTTTCTTTTGGTAAATTACCGAGTTCCTTTAAAAGTTTTTGATTATTGGCGGCGTAATCTGCCCTATCTTTAAAAGCATAGCGCGCGCTGAAAACACCGGGCGCGCCGTCAAGCGCGTCAACCATTAAGCCGGTATCATCAGCCAAAGTGGCTAGTCCCGTTTGCAAGAGTCCGCTTTTTGCTTTTATCAAGGCATTTTCCTTAAGAGTTAAAGCATTTTCTTCGGGGCTGGTTAAATCAGGGAAATCTAAAAAGGTAAGATATTCAAACTTTTCGCCTTTATTATTTTCAAAAGGCAAAATTTTTAACAGTTCTTCTTTTTTATGTTTATTTGCGGTAGCAATAAAAATTTTCATTTTTTCAAAACAACTCCGTTTCTCGGGCAAAGTTTATTTAAGGTGCAATTTGCACACTCCGGCTTTCTTGCATCGCAAGGCCCTCTGCCGTGCCAAATAAGCGCGTGGCTTATCCAATGCCAATATTTTTTATCAAGCATTTTCATTAAATCTTGTTCAATTTTTAATGGTTCTGTATTTTTTGTTAAACCAAGCCTAAAAGAAAGACGCTTGACGTGGGTATCAACCACAATACCCTCATCAATGCCGTAAAAATCGCCAAGCACTACATTTGCCGTTTTGCGCGCGACACCGCGCAAAGTTAAAAGTTCCGCCATAGTTTTGGGAACTTGAGAGTTAAAATTGCTCACAAGTTTTTTAGAGGTTTCCAAAATACTTTTTGCTTTTGCGTGGTAAAAACCCGTTGATTTAATAATCGTTTCAATATCTTTAATATCGGCTTTTGCCATTTTCTCAGGCGTTGGATATTTTTTAAATAAAACGGGGGTAACTTTATTTACGCGCTCATCTGTGCATTGGGCAGATAAAATAACCGCCACCAAAAGTTGATAAGCACTGTTATTATAAACAAGCGCGGTTTTTGTTTTGGGATATAATTTTTTTAACTCTTTTAAAAGTTCAGGCAATTTTTCTTTTTTTAAAAGCATATTTTACACCTAGTATTATAAATAAAATTAACAAATTGATTAAAATTATCACAGCCCCACTCGGCAAATTGAGTAGGAAGGAAAAGTATATTCCAAGAATAATACTTGCACAAGAAAACAGGCAAGAATAAATTAAAGTTTTATTAAAGGAATTTGCAATTTGCAGTGCCGCGCTCGGCGGAACGATTATTAAAGCCGAAACTAGCATTATGCCGACCGCTTTTAAGGCAATAACAATACAAGCCGCGCTGAAAACAATTAAAATAGTATTTATTTTATCCGTATTTACGCCGGCGGTTTTTGCAAAATTTTCATCAAAAGTCATAGCCACAAGTTCGTGGTAATAATAAAAAATCAAAATTAAACTTAACACGGCAAGCGCGGCAGCAAGCAAAATTTCCGCTTTTGAAATTGTCAAAATACTGCCAAACAAAAAACCCATTAAATCTACATTAAAACCGCCTGCAACAGCGGCAATAATCAAACCAAGCGCAATACCGAGAGCACTTATAATGCCAAGTGCGCTATCAGCGTAAATTTTCTCGTTTTTAGTTAATTTTATTATACCAAGCGCGCTTAAAATAACCACCGGCAAAGCAACAAATAAAGGGCTTGTTTTCGTTAAAAAACCGATAGCCACCCCGCTTAAAGCAACATGGCTTAAACTATCGCCCATCAAACTTAGGCGTTTTAAAACAAGAAAAGTGCCTATAAGCGAAGTAAAAACCGCAATCAGTAAACCGCCCAAAATTGCCTGCCAAATAAAAGAGTAGGAAAAAAGTTCAAAAGGGTTCATTTGGCCTCCGTGTGAGTGTGTTCGTGATGATGTTCATGCGGGCAAGACTCTTCCGAGTGCAAATGGTCCATAATATGCTGGGTATAAGAACCGAAATAATTTGCTACCGCTTGGGAAGTGCAAAACTCTTCTTTTGTCCCGCTGAAAATGAGCTCTTTATCAAGCACCATAAAATTGCTTGCGTATTTGCCGATTTCGGCAATATCGTGCGTGATAAGCAAAATTGTAGTGTTTTGTTCTTTATTTAATTTTGATAAAAGTTCAAAAAAACTTTCTCTTGAAGTGCTGTCTAAAGCGGTGCTCGGCTCGTCTAAAATAATAAGTTTTGGTTTATTTACCAAGGTTCTTGCAAGCAAAACTCTTTGTTGTTGACCGCCCGAAAGTTCGGTAAAAAGTTTATTTCTGTATTTAAAACAGTTTGTTGTGCGCATCATATTAAGCACGTTTTTTAAATCTTCTTTATTAAAAATTTTTAAACCTTTTTTTGTGCTTAAAAGGCCCATTTTAACGACTTCAAAAGCCGTCAGCGGCATAAGGCGAGGCGGAGTGATTTTTTGCTCAAGATAGCCAAGTTCGCTTGCGGGATTTTTTTGCCATAAAGTTAAGCGACCGCTTTGCAGCGGCAAAAGCCCTAGTATAAGTTTGATTAAAGTCGTTTTTCCGCTGCCGTTTGGGCCGATAAGAGCAGTCCAAGTTCCTTCTTTTAAACTAAAAGAAACTTTACTTAAAACCTGCTGGCCTCTGTAAGCGTGGGAAATATTTTTTGCTTCAATCAAATTCATTTTTTAATTACACTCAAGTCCGACTTTAAGATTTTCAAGATTTTTATACATAAAATCCTGATAGGAAATTTGCTCGTCAAATTCTTCTTTTGTTACATGTTCTATTGTGTAAAGCATTAAAACTTGTGCGCCTGTTTGCTTAGCAATTAACTCTGTCATATCGGGGGGGAGTGCTTCTTCCGTAAAAATATATTTGATATTTTTTCCTTTAATCTCTTTTATCATTTCCAAAATATCTTTTGGGCTTGGTTCTTGCGACTGGGAAGAATTGATTAAGGGTTTAAAATTGAGATTGTAATTCTTTGCTATTGCGCCAAAAGCAAGATGTCCGATATGATAAATATCGCGCTTTGTACAATTTTTAAGTTGATTAGAATAAGATTCTTTTAAAGCATTAATATCGGTGGCAAAGTGAGCAAAATTAGTTTGTATTTCACTTGTTAAAGCGGGATATTCTTTTTGAAGTTCATTACTTGCCCTTGAAGTCATTAGCATGGCTTTATCAAGGTCCATCCAAATGTGAATATCTTGGGGTGTTACTAAATTTTTGCCAAGTTCAAAAGCAGTATCTTTTTTAATTTCATAAGCCCAAGGTTCAAGGGTTTTATTTATGTAGAAAAATGTTTTTGTGTTTTGCATTTTTAAAATATCTTTTGGCAAAGGCTCAAAAGAGTGCGGTTCTACGCCGGGCGGCATAAGCATTGATAAATCCGCTTTATCTTTAACAATATTTTTAATTAATGTATAAGGAACATAACTGGATACTAAAATTTGCGGTTTTGCTTGCTGGTTTAAAACAGGTGCGCTTTGTTCTTTTGAGCAAGCCGAAAAACTAAAAGCAACTGCCGTTAAAAAAATAACGGCAGTCGTCTTAAATAAGTTTTTAGTGCTAAAAAGTTTCATTAGATAATACCTAACTTTTTACCGCATTTTACAAAGGCCTCAACTGCCTTTTGCAAGTTTTCTTGGGTATGGTCGCTGGTGACAATAGTTCTTATTCTTGCTTTGCCTTTTGGCACTGTGGGGAAAACTATTGCAAGCGCAAAAACGCCTTCCTCAAAAAGCATTTTGCTTAACTCTTTTGCTTTTTTCTCGTCGCCGACCATAACAGGTGTAATAGGGGTCTCTGATTTACCTGTATCAAAACCCGCTTTTTTAAGTTCTTCTTTAAAGAATTTAGTATTATCCCAAAGGCGTTTTAAGCGTTCGGGTTCATTATAAATTACATCAAGACCCGCTATACAACTTGCAATAACTGCAGGCGGATGGGAACTTGAAAATAAAAACGGACGCGCAACACTTTGTAAATATTGTTTTAATTCAAAAGAACCGGCTGCATAACCGCCAATAGTGGCAAATGCTTTTGAAAGCGTGCCGATTTGAATATCAACTTGCCCTTTTAAATTATAATGGGCAACGGTTCCGCGGCCCTGAGGTCCGATAACACCGCTTGCGTGGGCATCATCAACCATAGTTATAACATTATGTTTTTTGCAAAGTTCAACGATTTCGGGCAAATTGGCGATATCGCCATCCATACTGAAAACGCCGTCTGTAACGAGCATTTTTCTTCTTGCGTTTTTAACATCTTCGTCGTTTTCCAAAATTTCTTTTAAGTGTGCCATATTGCTGTGGCGGTAAATTTTGCGTTTTGCTTTGGAAAGCCTTGCCCCGTCAATAATAGAGGCGTGGTTCAACTCGTCTGAAATCAAAACATCTTGAGGACTTGTCATTAAACTTTGGCAAACTGATACATTTGAAGTAAAGCCGGATTGTATAACGATAGAGGCTTGAGTGCCTTTAAATTCTGCAAGGCGTTTTTCCAAAATTTCGTGTAAGGATGTAGTGCCGATAATTGTTCTGACGGCGGCTGTCCCTATACCGTATTTTTTAGTTGCTTCTACGGCGGCTTCTTTTACTTTTGGGTGGCTTGCCAAGCAAAGATAATTGTTGGAAGTTAAGTTAATAACTTCTTTACCGTTGATTTGGCAAACGGGACCTTGTTCACTTTGTAAAATAGCAGGCTCAATAAAGCGTTCTTCTTGTTTAAGAGTTTTAATTTCTTCTTTTAAAAAATCCATGTTAGCCATTTTTAACTCCTATGGAACAAGCAAGATTTTGCCACATTCTTTTTTAGGATCGAGGGCAATTTCAAAAGCCTTCTGGAAATCTTTCATTTTGAAAGTGTGGGTGATAACAGGGCGCGGGTCAATGGCTTTGCTCTTTAAAAGACTTTCCATTTTATACCAACTTCTAAAAATTTCTCTGCCTGCTATACCTTGCAATCTAACTGCCTTAAAGACAATTTGATTTGCATAATCTAAAGTTAAATCGCCTTTAGGCAAACCGAAAGCAACAAATTTGCCCGCCGGTTTAACGGCCTTTAATGCAGTGTTTATTGCCTGCTGATTACCGGACATTTCAATAACAATATCAATACCGCTTTTTTCTCCGCCGGCTTCAATAATTTTTTCTAAAGTTTTTTCTTCCGTCGGGTCAATAATAACATCTGCGCCCATTTGTTTAGCGAGATTTTTTCTGAATGCGGAAGTTTCAACGGCAATAACTTTGGCTGCACCGCAGGCTTTAGCAATTTGCGTTGCAAATAAACCTTGCGGACCGCAACCGGAAATTAAAACAGATTTGCCGATAATATCTTCCGAAAGCGTTGCAAAAACGGCATTACCCAAAGGCTCCATAATAGAACCGATATCTTTTAGGGAATTATCGCTATGCTTCCAAGCGCAACGGGCAGGTACTGCGGCATATTCGGCAAAACCGCCGGGTACATCAATACCTAAAATTTTCAAATTACTGCAGACATGTCTTTGGTCATTTCTGCATTGATAGCACATACCGCAGAAGATATGGCTTTCAACGGAAACAAAATCCCCTTTCACAAAACCTTTTGCTTTATCGCCGATTTCAACGACTTCGCCACACATTTCATGACCGAAGACAAAGGGTATGGGCATACGCGCAGCCGACCAGGAAGAATAGGTATAAATAGGTAAATCACTACCGCAAATGGAAGTTGCGTGGATTTTAATTAAAAGTTCATCACTTTTAATTCTTGGCATATCAATATCAATATACTCAGCACCGAGTGCCGGTTTTGTTTTACAAATTGCTTTCATAATTAATTCTCCTCTCCTTTTAATTTTACATTATTTAGACACGGGGTTTTCAAGATATAAGGAATTGTCAAAAGCCCCGGAACAGATAAAATAAGAACAAGCAGGTAAAAATGCTTGTAGCCAAGCATCATTTGTATTTTACCGCTAAGCATACCCGGCACCATCATACCAAGTGCCATAATGCCCGTGGATATAGCATAGTGCGAAGTTTTGTATTTGCCAGAACATATAAGCATAACAAAGACGGTAAAGGCCATAAAGCCAAGCCCGTAGCCAAACTGTTCAAAGCAAAGCAAAACGGCAATGGTCGTTAAATCCGGAGTAAAATAAGCCATATAAAGATAGACAATATTAGGCAAAGTTAAAGCCAAAGCAAAAGGCCAAATACATTTTTTAAAACCGTATTTTGCAAGCAAAAAACCGCCTGAGATATTTCCTAAAATCAAGGCAATCATAGCATAAGTACCTTTAACAAGTCCTAAATCTACAAGGGATAAGCCCAAAGCACCATCCGTTACCGGTTTAATTAAAAACGGTGTTGTAATTTTTTCTAAAGAAGCCTCGCCAAAGCGGTAAAGCAAAATAAAAGCCAAAATCGCGATAATATTTTTTTGTGTGAAATAACTTTTGAAAGATTCATTAAAATCACTGACATGTAAATCATTTGATTTTACGGGTTTATCTTCGGCCGGTTTGGGTAAACTAAAATCGTGCCACAAGAAGAAAAGTAAAAATAAAATACCAGCCGTTAAAAAGGAGGCCTGCCAACTTAAAGCAATATCATTTGTCTTTTCTTTAACAATACCGGCAAAAATTGAAATTATACCTAAACCGTAAATCATCGCTAGGCGGTAAAAGAGCGTCCTTATACCCACAAAGAAAGATTGATCTTTTTCCGTCAAGGCAAGCATATAATAACCGTCAATTGCTATATCGTGCGTTGCGCTTATAAAAGCACCCGCAAAGAAACCGGCAAGAGAGTAGACTAAATAATTAGGAAGAGAAAAACTTAAAGCTATAAATAAAAATACTACCGCAAGCAAAGCCTGCATCAAAAGTATCCATTTACGTTTTGTGCTTTTAGAATCAACTAAGGGCGCCCAAAACATTTTTAATACCCAAGGCAAATAAAGCCAAGAAGTCCAAAAAGCCACGAGGTCATTTTCTACGCCTAAAGAAGAATAAACCGCTACCGCAAGAGAATTTATAATAATATAAGGCAAACCTTCCGCGAAGTAAAGGGAAGGAACAAAAGCCCAAGCATTTTTCATAAAAATTCTCCTAAAATTTTATATTATATAACTATGAATATATTATACTTTATATTACTTGCTTTTTTCTGGGGTAGCGCCTATATAGGTGTTAAATACACGCTTGAAGTTGTGGGGCCTTTTACTTCCGCTTTTTTGCGGACCTTTATTGGCTTTCTCTTTTTTGCAGTTTGGTATCTTATAGCAAGAAAAAAGGTTCATTTGCCGCTAAAACTTGCCTGGCGGCCTTGGCTTGCCGGCACTTTGATAATGACTTTGCCTTTTTTATTTCTCTATTGGGGGCAGAGGTTTGTTTCCGCCGGTATGGGTGGTATTATAAATGGCACAGTTCCTTTGTGGGTGTTTGTTATCGCGGCTTTGACAATTAAGGGGGAAGATAAATTTACCTGGAAAAAGAGTATAGGTGTTTTGCTTGGTTTTATCGGTCTTGTTTTGACAAAAGGTTTTGCCCCCGTTGAAACAAGCGCATTACTAGGTATGGGCTCGCTTTTACTTATGGCAATTTGTTATGCTCTTGGCAATGTTTTTACAAAATATATTCTTACCAATAATATAACTATGGAACAAAACATTTATCATCAATTTATGTTCAGTTCTGTCAGTTTATTGATAGTGGCTTTGCTTTCGGGGGAATCTTTGCCGAGTCCCGCTATTTTTGAACCTAAAGTTCTTGTTTCAATGTTATATGTCGGTATTTGTTCTTCCGCTCTTGCCTTGCTTTTGCTTTTTAAACTTCTTAAAGAGTGGGGAGCATTAAAAGCAAGCGCGGCAACTTATTTTGTGCCGATAGTGGCAGTAGGACTAGATTATTTATTAAACGGGGTTGTCCCAGGAGTGCATACTATAACAGGTATGGCAATGATTATTGTAAGTTTATTGCTTATAAAATAAATGGTATCATATTTATATGAATGGTTTCATTAAAGTTGCTTCGGCAATACACCTTTTAAAAGTAGCGGACAGTTTTTATAATGCAGGCCGCATTGTTGCCCTTTGTAAAAAAGCGGCAAAATCGGGCGTGCAAATTATAACTTTCCCTGAAACTTGCCTTACCGGTTATACCTGCGGCGATTTGTTTTTACAAAGCACCCTTTTAAACCAGACCGAAGAAGCCCTTGCCTCTTTACTTAAAGAAACAAAAAAATTAGATTTGATTATTATCGTCGGTATGCCGATAAATGCGGGCGCGCAACTTGCAAACTGCGCAATAGTTATTTATAAAGGCAAAATACTCGGTGCTGTGCCTAAAACTTATTTACCGAACTATAAAGAATTTTACGAAAAAAGATATTTTACTCCGGCAAATAATCTTTTGCAGGAAAAAATAACTTTATGTGGCCAAGAAATCCCTCTTTCAACAAAACTTTTATTTAAAGCCGGTCCCGCTCTTTTTGCTTGCGAAATTTGCGAGGATCTTTGGGCGCCGATAGCACCTTCTTCCCTTGCGGCTTTAAACGGCGCAAATTTGATTTTTAATTTATCTGGCAGTGATGAGCTCGTCGGTAAAAATGAATATAGAAAGCAACTTGTGTCTGTTCACTCCGTAAAAAATATCTGTGGCTATGTGTATGCTTCAAGCGGACTTGGCGAATCTACCTCCGATACCGCCTATACGGGTAATGCTTTTATTTATGAAAACGGCACTTGCCTTGCCGAGTCTAAAAGATTTAGCAGAGACGAGCAAATAGTTATCAGCGATATTGATACGGAAAAAATAAATAAATTAAGACATCAAAATATAACTTTCAGCGATTCAAGCGCAAACTATAAAACCCCTTACACGATAATTGATACAAAATTAAAAGTAAAAAAAAACTCTTTAAATAGAGATTTTAATTCTTTACCTTTCATTCCTAAGAATAAAAAAGATTTTGACGATATTTTAAATATTCAAGTTTTCGGACTTGCAAAACGCCTTTTACATACGAACGCAAAAACTTTAGTTTTAGGTATTTCCGGTGGGCTTGATTCTGCCTGGGCCTTAATTGTTTGCGCGCATACTTTAAAATTGCTCGGCCGCACAAATAAAGATATTTTAGCGATAACTATGCCCGCTTTTGCAACAAGTGCGCGCACCCGCTCAAATGCTCTTGCTTTGGCGCGTGCCTTCGGCGCAACGACTAAAGAAATAAATATTTCCAATACTTGTTTATCCCAATTAAAAGATATTAAGCATAGCCCCAAAAAGCACGATATTACTTTTGAAAATACCCAAGCGCGCTACCGCACGCAGATTTTAATGAATCTTGCCAATCAAACAGGCGGACTTGTTATAGGAACGGGCGATTTATCCGAACTTGCGCTTGGTTGGTGCACTTATAACGGGGACCATATGTCAATGTATGGCGTAAACGCAGGGCTTAGTAAAACTTTAATAAAGGCCTTAACTTTAAATTATGCCCAGAACTCTAACCCTAAAATTGCTAAACTTTTAAAAGATATTTTGGCAACGCCGATTAGTCCCGAACTTGTGCCGGCTACCAAAAAAGGTGCGCAGGAAACGGAACTTTCTATCGGACCCTATGAATTACATGATTTCTTTTTATATTATTGTATGCACTATAATTTCGGTCCGCAAAAAATCTTTTTTATGGCGCAAAATGCTTTTAAAAACAAATATACAAAAGAGCAAATTAAAAAATATTTACAGATATTTTTTAAAAGATTTTTTGCCCAGCAATTTAAACGCTCTTGCCTGCCCGACGGAGTAAAAGTTTGCGCTTTATCTTTAAGTCCACGCGGGGATTTGCGTATGCCAAGCGACGCCTGCTTTACCTGCTGGCAAAAAGAAATGGAGGAAATCTAAATGTTCAACAGTAAACTGGAACAAAATATCCCTTTAGTAAATACTTGCTTGATTATTATTGCTTTTGCGGCTTTAACTTGGATACTTATTTATACCAAAAGTATGCTTATGCCCTTTGTTATTGCTTTATTTATTTCTATCGTATCAAACACAATTTCCGCTTGGATGAAAGATAAATGGCAAGTGCCAAGAACACTTGGTCTTATTTTAAGTGCGACTATCTTTTTGGCGGCTTTATTTTTGGTAGTTTTATTTATTTCAAACTCCATAGAATCTTTTATTTCCGGTGCGGATATTTATTCCCGCAAATTAACCGGCGTTTTGGAATGGTCTTTTGAAAAAATGCACAAACTCGGAATTAGCACAAATACGGATGTTCTTATTGATTATCTTAACAGGCTTCCGCTTTTCAATATGGTTAGAAGTATGGGTAGTGGGTTGTTTTCGCTTTTAACCAGTTCAATGCTTGTTTTCTTATTTGTTATTTTTATGTTGATAGGTTCTTCTACCGAAAAGAGCAAATTTGCCTTAGATATTGAAAAGCAAATTTCCTATTATCTTTTAGTTAAAATTGCCGTTTCTTTAATGGCGGCATTTTTCGTTTGGATAGTTTTAAGCGTAGTTAAAACCGAACTTGCCTTGATGTTTGCTATTTTAACTTTTATGCTTAATTTTATTCCTAATATCGGGCCTGTTATTGCAACACTTTTGCCGGCGCCGGTTCTGTTTTTACAATACGGTTTTGCTTGGCAGTTTTGGTTTGCTTTGATTGGCGCAAGTTTAGTCCATTTTGTTGTGGGTAATATACTTGAAACGCGCTGGCTGGGTAAAGGGATGGATCTTAACCCTGTTGTCGTGCTTGCCTGCTTGATTTTCTGGGCGCTTGTTTGGGGACCTATGGGCGCACTTTTGGCTGTTCCCTTAACTTCAATTATCAAAATTATTTTGGAAAAGAGTTCTTCTACCAAACCCTTTGCCGATATTTTGGCAGGGCGTTTACCTTTTAAATAATGATAGATTTAAGTCTTCTTCCCAAAAAGCCCGGCGTTTATATTATGAGGGATAAAACAAACTTCATAATATATATCGGCAAGGCAAAAAATATTTCAGCCAGAGTCCACCAATATTTTACTAAAGGCGAACTTATCAGCCGTGCGTGGAAGATACCCCTTTTAATACCTTTAATTGCAAAAATTGATTATATCGTTTGCGCAAGTGAACGCGACGCCCTTTTGCTTGAAAATAAATTAATTAAACGCTATCAACCGTTTTTTAACACAATGTTGAAAGACGCAAAAAGTTATCCTTATTTAAAATTAACTAGTGAAGATTTTCCGCGCCTTGTTTTGACAAGACAGTATAAAGAAGACGGCTCTTTATATTTCGGCCCTTATCCAAAAGTTGCGCTTTTAAATAATCTTTTGCGCTTTTTGTGGAAAAGTAAAATAATTTCACTTAGACCTTGCAAGTGGAACTTTTCCTTAAAAAAACCGCTTGCGGAAAAGAAAATAAACGGTTGTATTTACTATCATACAGGTCAATGCCTTGCCCCTTGCGCAAAGCCCGAAAACAGGCCTTTGTATAAAAAAATGGTTAAGCAAATTAAACTGTTTTTAGAAGGTAATTTCTCCGCTTTTCAAAAAATGCTTGAGAGTGAAATGAATAAAGCCAGCAAAAATATGGCCTATGAAGAAGCCGCAAAATACCGAGATTTACTTTCTTCCCTTGACTCTATGAAAGAGCGCGTAAAAATAAGTGAATTTAAGGAAGAAAAACTTAAAACCTATATTGAAGCAAGTACCAAACTGCAAAGATTAAGCGAAATACTCGGCTCAAAAAAATCTATACGCCATATTGAGGCTTTTGATAACTCTCACTTACAGGGCAAACAAGCGGTCGGCGGTATGGTGTGTTTTATTGACGGGCAAAAATATAAAGCACATTATAGGCGTTTTAAAATTAAATCTGCCTTACCCGAAACCGGCGGAGATGATTTTTTGATGATGAAAGAATGTGTTTTGCGCCGCTTAAAACAACTGGCCAAAACGCCAAAACAAAATCACCCCGATTTGTTTTTAATTGACGGGGGTAAAGGGCAACTGCATTTTGCGCTTGAGGCAATTAAAGAAAGAGGTTTTGATATTTCTGTTATTTCACTTGCCAAAAGGGAAGAAGAAATTTTTACACCCAATTCTTCCAAAAGTATTAAACTAGATAAAAGCGACCCGGCACTCCGCTTAATTATGGAAATCAGAGATGAAGTCCACCGTTTTGCCATAACCTATCACCGCCTACTGCGAAACAAAGCCCTTTTAAATAAGAAATAGTAAATAAAAAAGCGCTCTTTTTCTCTATTGTTAAATGGATCTTTAGTCCTACATTATGATAGGTCTTTTTTCTCTTGAAAATAAAGCAATTATGTATTATCATTTTATTATAGACAATTTTATTAAAAGAGGCTGGTGCTATGAAAAAATTATTATTTGTTTTAATTTGTTTATTTACCGCAAACGCTTTTGCGGGGGCTTTTGATTTACAGCAAAATAAAACTTTTGCTAAAGAACAAGATAAATTGGCTGCCGAATTAAATAATATTCAGAAAAATACCTGTAATTTATATGGTCTTATTGAACAAGAATTATTAAATTATTACGGAAAAGAAAACTTAAAAGATTTTTATGACCCAAATCACCAAACAGGTTGGTTTAGGGTTTATGATTTTTTAACTTGGCTTAAAGAAAATAAAAAAGAACTTACGGAAAAACTATCCAAAGAGGCGGATATTTACCATTACACCAAATATAAAACCAATTTAAAAAATCCCTTGAGGGAATATTGTTCTTTGAAAACAAATAATTTACAGGGCTTTTTAGGCTTTTTCTTAGGTAAAGAATATTTGTTCAGCAAGTATATAAAAGATACCAATTTCACTTTTGATTATATCCCTATATCAGAAACTGAATTAGAAGGGATTTCTTCTATTAAATATCAAAGGATAGATTTGAATCCCTCACAACAAAAAATAACGGGCTTGTCCTCTAGTTTTTCTATTCCGCGTATTACTATGTCTTATAATAAAAAAGCGGCAGATTCCTTTGTTAGTTTTTTAAATACGGGAATACATGAAAGTATGCATTTACTTGGAGTTTATACTTTTAATACTAAAGATCCTTTATCTGAAATGTTTACTATTTATTCGCAAATGGCTTATGGCTTACCTATAAAAAAAGAAGAAAAAATTTATATGGGAGTAAGAAATTTATACAATACTTTACAAATTTATCCTAATGCTTTAAAATATAAATCAAATGAGGCAATAGAATATAACCACGCCCTATTTTCTTATATACAATTTGCAGATATAGACCAATTCAATATAAAAGATATTTGTTTTTATAATAGCACGATTGATTTTAAAAATAATGACCAATATGAATTTAATAAAATATTGAAAAAGAGAGGAAGAGATTTCTTCGCGCCTATATTAGAAAAGAAAGAAACAGGGAAAGTATTAGAAATAAGCGAAATAATGGAAGATGATTCTTATGATATATTAGTTTCAGAGGAAAATTTCTTGTTTGTAAAAAAAGATTCTCAAGCAAGTCTTTATTATAAATCACCTACCCGTAAGAAAGTTAAAAGAGGCGGAATTGTTGTTAGACCCGTAGGAGAGAAAGAGGAAAATAAGTATCTCATAGAATATGTTGTAGAACCGATTGATTTAGAGAAACATATAGGCAGTTTCTTTATATTTCCCGATTATCAACAAACTTTTGAAGATTTAGCAAAAGAATA
>JAZRZE010000043.1:0-31606 GCA_045601125.1 Elusimicrobiaceae bacterium
ATGTGATACTTACAATAATATATACAATGGCCTTGTTTCTTATATGCTATCTTACTCATATTTTAATTGTAGCATAGAAGAGGAAGAGTTGCCTCTCCTCCATAGGCTTCCGCCTATGGTTTCCCCGGGTAGAAATAAAAACAGCCCTGATTTTTTTAAAAAATCAGGGCTGTTTTATTTTCCTTAAACTTTTTATTTCAACAGAGGCGTAATAATTTTCAAAAGAGGCGCAATAGTTAAAGCAACAATCGAAATGAGTTTCATTAAAACATTTAAGGAAGGCCCTGCCGTATCCTTGAAAGGATCCCCTACCGTATCACCTATAACTGCTGCTTTATGCTGCTCGGTACCTTTGCCTCCTTCAAGAGATTCTATATGCTTTTTGGCATTATCCCAAGCACCGCCGGAATTTGCCATAAACAAAGCAAGCATAACGCCGGAAATCGTTGTTCCGACAATTAAACCGCAAAGCATTAAAGGACCGAAAACAAACCCTATTAAAGCAGGGGTTACAATACCGATTAGGGCAGGTAAAACCATTTTCTTAATAGCAGATGTTGTAGAAATATCCACACATTTTTTATAATCGGGAGTAGTTTTTCCCTCTAAAATACTGGGCATTTCTTTAAATTGACGGCGCACTTCAATAACCATATCATTAGCAGCTTTGCCAACCGCATCCATAGCCAAAGCGGAAAATAGGAAAGGCAACATCGCACCTAAAAACAACCCAGCCATCATAAAAGGATTTGCCATATTAACAATTTCTATACCGACAGAAACTCTATACGCTTCAAACAAAGCAAGCGCCGTTAAAGCCGCTGAACCTATAGCAAAACCCTTACCGATTGCCGCTGTTGTATTACCTACGGCGTCAAGTTTATCTGTTCTTTGGCGAACTTCAGGGGACATATTTGTCATCTGTGCTATACCGCCTGCATTATCGGCAATAGGCCCGTAAGCATCAACAGCAAGTTGAACACCGGTTGTTGAAAGCATACCAAGCCCCGCAATAGCAACCCCGTATAAACCGGCAAATTTATAAGATAAAACCACCGCTAAAGCAATAAACACGGCAGGCCACATTGTTGAAAGCATACCCACACCTAAACCGGAAATAATATTTGTAGCAGGGCCGCTTTTAGAGTTTTCGGCAATAAGATTTGTATGCTTTTTACCTTCTGCCGTATAATAATCGGTTATAAGACCTATTAAAATACCGCAAATCAAACCAATTAAAACAGCATAGAAAATGCCGTTATAATAATAAGTTTGATGACCGAAAGAAAAATATTTCGGAGCAATCATTTTAATTGCCGGAAAGGCAAATACGGCAAATAATACAGAAGCCAAATAAAGCCCTTTATTTAAGGCCCATTGGGGATTGATTTTTCGGCCGATTTTTACCGCGAAAGTGCCTAATATGGAAGAAATTATCCCAAGTGCCGCCAAAACCAAAGGTAAATAAATCAAACTTAAAGAGTTTGAACAAGAACAAACTGAAGCCGTTGCCCCAATAACCAAAGAACTCAAAATTGCACCGCTGTAAGACTCAAATAAATCTGCCCCCATACCTGCTACATCGCCGACATTATCACCCACATTATCGGCGATAGTTGCGGGGTTTCTGGCGTCGTCTTCGGGAATATTGCTTTCAACTTTGCCCACTAAATCCGCACCGACATCAGCCGCTTTTGTATAAATACCGCCCCCTACGCGGGCAAACAAAGCAACGGAACTTGCCCCCAGCGAAAAACCGGTTAAAATAGGTAAAAGCGTTTCCTGCATAACTTCTATTGAGGAGCCAAACACCAAAATATAAATATAAGCAAGCCCCGAAATCCCAAGTAAAGAAAGCCCTACTACGCTTAAACCCATTACCGTTCCACCGCTAAAAGCAACTCTTAAGGCCTCGTTCAAAGATTTTTTTGCCGCGCAAGCCGTTCTTGCATTAGTGAAAGTAGCAACTTTCATACCGACAAAACCGGCAAGTCCGGAAAAATAGGCACCTACTATAAAGGAAACGGCAACCCAACTTAAATATCCTTTATTAGCAAGGGCAAGCAAAAACGCAACCAAAACCACAACGACAGAAAGGACTTTATATTCTCTTGTCAAAAAAGCGCTTGCCCCCTCTTGAATAGCATTACTGATAACCTTCATCGCTTTTGAGCCGCGCGGTTTTTTGTAGACATTTATTGCCTTAATAAATGCCGTAAGTAAAGCAATTGAAGAAATTATGATTGGAATTAACAACAACTTATTCATTTATCCTCCCTGTTTTCATATAACCTTAAAATTTTAGGAAATACTTTTTTGAAAACTTCTACAACTTTACTGTCAAAATCCACACCTGCTTTGGAAACTATATAATCATAGGCCTTTTGCGGCTGCCACGCTTGTTTATAAACACGATTCATACACAAAGCGTCAAACACATCCGCTACGGAAAGTATCCTCGCTTCAAGGGGTATTTCTTCTCCTTTTAACCCTTTAGGATAGCCGGAGCCATCCCACTTTTCGTGATGGGCAACACTCATTTTATAAGCCGTTTCCAATATTTTTGACTTGGCCCCTTTAAGAATTTTTTCGCTGTATTTTGTATGTTCTTTCATAAGTTCATATTCTTGGGGAGTAAGTTTGCCCGGCTTTAATAAGATGTGGTCCGGTATAGCAACTTTACCTATATCGTGCAATAAACTCGCATTTTTTATATTCTCAACTTCTATGGAAGAAAAGCCCATCTCTTTTGCCAACATCTCGCAAATTGCGCTGATATGGGCAAGGTGGGTTCTGGTATCATACTGGTCACGATATTCCGCCGCAACGGCAAGACGGTAAATGGTTTCTAAATTAGCAAGTTTAACTTCTTCATAAAGGGCGGCAATTTCAATATTTCCGCCGGCAAGCGTTGCAAGTAATTTCAAAAGGCCTTCATCGCGGGAGTTAAAAGGAGTGTTATCTTCTTTATTATTTAATTGGAAAACACCTATTACATTGCCCTCTTTATTTTTCAAAGGAACGGCTAATAGTGAGGTTGTCTTAAAACCGGTGATAATATCAAGTTCTTTAGAAAATCTTTCATCGCTGTAAGCATCGGCAAGATTTATTGTATGCCCGCTTTTTGCTACTGCACAAGCGATATTATTACCGTGTAAGGGTAAATGAATTTCACTATATTTCAAGCCCTTACCGCTTGCGATTTTAGACCAAAACTCATTACGGCTGTCATCTTTTATAAAGATAAAGCAACGCTTAACCCCAATAATTTTCTGTATTTGTTCAGCTATCAAACCGAGCAAACTATCTAAACTGTTATGATGGGAAATCTGTCTGCCGAACTCCGTTAGTAAATTTAATTTCTCCTGTGCATCCAGTCCGATATTATTTTGTTTTTTCGCTTCCATTTATTATCTGTGCTAAAGTAAAAATATTTAATTTTACTTTATATTTTCTTTTTAATCTATCGTAAAAAATTTTATCTTCCGCAC
Source organism: Elusimicrobiaceae bacterium (assembly GCA_045601125.1). Taxonomy (GTDB): domain Bacteria; phylum Elusimicrobiota; class Elusimicrobia; order Elusimicrobiales; family Elusimicrobiaceae; genus Proelusimicrobium. The sequence goes on from JAZRZE010000043.1 coordinate 3,492, forward strand.
AAAGCGCAAGAAGAGTTTTACCCTCATATCTTTTTAAGGAAGAAGCAAAAAGTTTTTCTTCCTCCAAAGATAAAGAACGCCAAAACCTATTTGCCGGCGTATGTAAGAGGTTCTGCGTAAACTCTACAAAAAAATTAGAATTTAAGCAACAGGGGAAAAGTTTTTCTTCTTTTTCCTTAAAAGAGTTATTGTTTATTATATAGTAAGTATCTTTTTGTAAAACTGTTTTTTCAGTCGGTAAGATAAACTCTATCTTTTTGAAATTATGAAATTTTTTAAGAAAACGCCACAAAATGATATTATCGGTAAAAAGGCGTACTTTACCAAAAGATTTTATTTCTTTTTTTAAGTTTTTTAGGATAAAAGCAAGCATATCTTTATCCCCTTGATAAAGGGCTTCGTTTATATAAATTGCTTCTTTTGATACTCTTGCGTGGTCCAACAAAGCCAAACTTGAAGAAGCAAAGTTCAAACCTGTTTTAGAAGTTAAAAGTAAACTTTTTGTTTCTTGTTTTTTTGTCTGTTTGATATTTTTAAAAAGAGTAAAGTAAAAAAATAAGAAGGAAGGATATTTATGATAAAAATTGAAATATTTTGTTCTAAAATCAGTTTTTGAAAAGAAACTTTTTAAGTCAAAAATAAAACTATCCGTTCTTAAATCCGCCGAGCAAAACTCACTGCATTGACCGCATTGGGCGCAAGAGTTAATACATTTTAGAAGCATTTCCTCATTGTCTTTTAAGTCAATTTTACGTTCTAAAAGCAGTTGTAATAACTGAACACGCCCACGCGGTGAAAAGTTTTCCATATTCATAGTTTTGTAGGAAACACAACCCTGTAAACACGCTCCGCAACGAGTGCAACGCACGGTATCTTCTTTTAGATACGCGTATCTGCGGGCAAAGGTTATAGCATTTTTACTAAAATCTTGGCTTTTCAACGGGTTGTTTTTTAGGTTCAAAGACATAAAAATCCTCTAATTTATTAAATTTATTTAACGGGTCAAAAACTTGTTTTAGGGCTTTATGAATACTTGCCGGTCTAAAAGTTCCCTGTATATTTTCCTTCAAAGGTTCTTTTGTCCCTTTGACAAAAACTCTTATAGTTAAAGTCGTTATCAAGGCATAAGCACCGCAGGAACCGCATAAAAATCTTATTAAATCATAACCGGCAACATTTTTGAGGGCTTTTCCGCCGATATTATAAACTTCGCCGTCGGATAAAATAAACTCTAACTCGGTTACATAATCAGCCATTGTTTTAAAACTGCCGTCAGCAAAAGCCCTGCCGATACTCCCCTTAAAAGAAGGGCTTATGGGCAAGCTCATATTATGCTTATTTAAGAAATCTTCAAGTTCGCTTACAGGGCAACCTGCTTGCACTTTTACCAGCCAATTTTTTGTATCAAGTTCAATAATTTCTTTTGCGTCCGCAAGTAAATTTTCGATTATTTTTAATTCTTTTGTTTGTTTAACTTTTCCCTGTAAAGCAATAATATTTTGTTGTTTTGACTGATAAGGTTCTTTACTGCTAGTAGTAGCCAAGGGTAAAATTTTATCCGGATTTGCCAAATTTAATGGGTCTAAAGTTTTTTTGATTTGACGCATAAGGTTTAGAGTTTTTTCATCATACATCAAAGCCATAGCGGAGCGTTTTTCTATACCAATACCATGTTCCGCACTTATACTTCCGCCGATAGAAGAAATAAATTTATAAATTTCCTTTATGGCTTTATTTACTTGGGCATTAAAATATAAATTAGAAGAATCAAAAACAATGTTTGGATGGATATTGCCATCCCCCGCGTGAAAGACTATTCCTGCTTGTATTTGATAATCAGTTAAAATCTTTTTTATTTGTTTAATTGCAAAAACCAAATCGCTCCTTGCTACACAAGGGTCTAGCGAAATAATTGTTTTATTTAGACGGGCAAGAGCGCTGCAAGCTGTTTTGCGCTTTTCCCAAAGTTCTTGAGCTTGCTTTTGCTCGGCTACAATAAAATTCGTAACAGCGTTTTCCTTGCAGATTTTTTTAATCTTATCAAGGTAAGAGTCTTCTTCTGTCTCTATTAGTAAAGAAGCCCCCTCACCGGAAGCGTTCAAAGAAACTTCGTCTAAGGCCTCTAAAGCACTGGGTACAAGTCCGCCGGAAATAATTTTTTCCACACTGCCCATTGCCTGTTCCAAACTTTTGAAATCTGCCTGTATGGTGATTTTGTTTTTAGGTAAAGGTAAAATTTTTAACCATAAGCGCGATATAACGCAAAGTGTACCTTCCGATTTCAAGAGAAAAGAAAGTAAATCCGGCCCTTGGAAATTACGCTCAAGGTGCATTAAAGCACCTTGTGCCGTTACCAAATCTGCCGCTAAAACATTGGCTAAAGTTGAACCGTATTTCAAAGTTTTTGCCCCGCCAGAATTGAGAGCAGCATTAGCACCAATAGAGCAAAAAGCACTTGAGGCCGGATCACCAGCAAAAAAATAACCTTGCTCAAAAAGTGCCTGTTGTAAATCTCCGTTCAGGACACCGCTTTGAACAACCGCTACGCCTTTTTTGGTATCTATTTTCTCTATTTTATTTAAGGGTTTTAGATTTAAGATTACCCCACCTTTTAGAGGCACGGCTGCGCCGTCGTGGTTTGTTCCGCAAGAACGCGCCGTATAAGGTATTTTATATTTAATTAAAAGGTTGATTAAAGGCCAAAGTTTTTCCGTTTGTGTTATATTCAAAACGGCTTGGGGAACGCTTTTTACGGGGCTGCCGTCAAAACCGTTTAACAAAAGACTTATGGAATCACAAAAGACATTTTTGGAACCAAGTAAGTCAATAATATCTTTCTTTGCCTTGTAAAAGTTATTTATCATCATCTTATTATAGTGTATAATTTATGTATGGCAAAATCTACTCTCAAGCCGCTTATGGTATTAAGTGACGCACACGGTTTTTATCATTCTCTATCGGCAGTTTTAATTCATGCGGGTTTAATCAACCCGGAATTAATTTGGACCGGCAAAAATTCTGTTCTTATACAAATGGGCGATATTATTGACCGCGGACAAGATCATAAAGCAATTGATATGCTGCTTGATTTACTGCAAGCGCAGGCAAAAAAAGAAAAGGGGCAAGTAATACGCTTGCTTGGTAATCACGAACTTGAAATTTTAAGAAAAAATTATTTTGTTACTTCTATGCCTTATTGGGAAATAGAACCCTTTAGGGCAAAATTAATAGGCGATATTTTATGCGGTAAAATACAGGCCGCTTGGGCAGGCAGAGGTTATTTGTTTACCCATGCAGGTTGCTGTGATGCTTTATTTAACGTGCTAAAAAAAGATTTACCCGCAAAACCTACTGCGCAAAGTTGCGCAAAATTATTAAATGAAATTTTACTTGAAAGTGTTAAAAAAGATGATTTCACCAATCCGATTTTTTATATAAGCCAAACAAGAGGCGGTATTAACCCTTTTGCAGGTATTTTTTGGGCGGATATAAATGAACTTTTGGAAAGCCACAGTACCTGCCCTTTTAAACAAATAGTCGGGCATACTATGGTGCCTAAAATCTTAATCAGCAAGGATAAAAAAATTACTTGTGTTGATGTGGGTATGCCAAGAGTTTTTGAAGGAGATTTTGAATATATTAAATTTAAAAATACAAATTACGAAATAGTAAAAATAGAGGAATAAAAATGTCTAGTGAAATTGAAAAATCTTTTAATGATCTTATCAAAACTTTAAAAGCCCTAAGAGGACCAAACGGTTGCCCTTGGGATAAAGCCCAAACCCACAAAAGTTTGATTAAATGTTTAAGAGAAGAAAGCCAAGAAGTTATTAACGCTATAGAAAAAAATGACGATGAAAATCTAAAAGAAGAACTCGGTGATTTACTTTTACAGGGCTTTTTCCACGCTTTAATAGCAGAAGAAGAAAAACGCTTTACTCTTCAAGATGTCCTTGACGGCTTAAACAAAAAACTTATTACGCGCCATCCTCATGTTTTCGGTTCGGCTAAGGCAAGCACGCCCGAAGAAGCCCTTGCCCAATGGAAAGCCGCAAAACTTAAAGAAAGAGAGAATAAAAATAAGTAATAAGGCAAAGAATCTAATTATTTTATATACTATATTAAAATACATTTAGGGGAGAGAAAATGAAAATACATTCCTTCAAAGTTACACCGAATTTACCGGAAAATATGAAATTTCTGGAAGAACTTTCAAATAATATGTGGTTTGCTTGGAACTGGCCGGCAATTACCTTATTTTTAAGAATAGACGAAAAATTATGGGAAGAATCCCAAAGAACACCTAAATGGCTTATGGCAAGCGTTTCCCAAAAACGTCTTGAAGAATTAAGCCGTGATAAAGATTTTATTGACCACTTAAATTTTGTAGAAAAATTATACCGCAATTATCAAAATAATAAAAACACTTGGTTCAATCAAAATAAAGGCGCAGGAAAGGAAAACTTCCTTACCGCTTATTTCTCTATGGAATACGGTATCGGTGAGGGCTTGCCTATTTATTCAGGCGGTCTTGGTATGCTTTCCGGAGACCATATTAAAAGTTCAAGCGACCTTGGTTTACCTTTAATCGGCGTTGGTTTATTTTATCAAAAAGGTTATGTAAAACAGGTCTTAAATAAAGACGGTTGGCAAGGCGAAGAATATCCCGAAAACGACTGGGCGCACATGTCCGTTGAAGCGGTGCGCAATCAAGACGGCAGCAACTTGACCGTTGATATCCCTTTAGGCAGAGAAATTGTTAAAGCAATGGTTTGGCGCGTGCCTGTCGGCAGAACTTCCCTTTATCTTTTAGATACTAATTTGCCCGAAAATGCCCCTGCTCACAGGACTATTACAGAGCAACTTTACGGCGGTGACAGAGAAAACAGAATCAAACAGGAAATTATTTTAGGTATCGGCGGCGTAAAGGCCTTAAAGAGTATGGGTATGAACCCAAGCGTTTATCACATTAACGAAGGCCACTCCGCTTTCTTACTCTGCCAACGCATTATTGATATTATGCAGGAAAAGAAAATTTCCTTTGAAGAAGCAAGAGAAATTGTTTGGGCAACTTCCGTATTTACAACCCACACTCCCGTTATTGCAGGTAATGAACATTTTGACTTTAACTTAGTCAAAAAGTTTATGGAACCTTATGTAGCACAACTCGGTATCGGTTGGGACGCCTTTTTGGATTTAGGTAAAGAAACCCCGCAATCTCCGATGTTCTGTATGACCGTTTTTGCTTTAAAATTATCCGCTTATTTAAACGGCGTAGCAAAATTACACGGCGTTGTTTCAAGAGAAATGTGGAAAAACATTTGGCCCGGTCTTAATGTAAACGAAGTACCTATAACAAGTATTACAAACGGTGTTCACATGGCAAGTTGGGTCAGCCACGAAGCAAATGAACTTTATAAAAAATATGTCTACGGCGGAAATGACGATATGTCCAGCTTTGAACAAGGCCAATGGAATAAAGTGAAAGATATTCCCGATAATGAACTTTGGAAAACTCACTCTGTAAGAAAAGAGAAACTTATAAACCATATCAGAAGCAAAGCCATCGCTCAGTCAAGGAGATTATCTTCTAATTTCTCAAGAAGTGCCGGACATATTTTGAAACAAGATATTTTGACTATCGGTTTTGCAAGAAGATTTGCTACTTATAAAAGAGCAACCTTGCTTTTTAAAGATTTAAACCGTCTTTCCGAAATCGTAAATAATCCGCAAAGACCGGTTCAATTTATTTTTGCCGGTAAAGCACACCCCGCAGATACCGCCGGTAAAGAATTTATTAAGCAAATTTTCAATATTATGCAAGACCCTCGTTTTAAGGGCAAAATTGTCTTTGCCGAAGATTATAATATGAACCTTGCAAGATATATGGTACAAGGCGTGGACGTTTGGCTTAACAACCCTGTTCGCCCGATGGAAGCATCCGGCACAAGCGGTATGAAAGCGGCTTTAAACGGTGCTTTGGCACTTTCTATTTTAGACGGCTGGTGGGATGAGGTAGGTCCTTGTGATTTCAGTTGGTCTATTGTAGGCGCACAAAGTTATAAAAACGATGCGGAAAGAGATGAAGTCGAATCCCAAGCACTTTATAACTTAATTGAACAGGAAATTGCTCCGACTTACTATGACAGAAATAAAGATAATTTGCCGACAAAATGGATAGAAAAAATGAAAACTTCCATTGCTACTATTGTTCCCTTCTTTAATACAAATAGAATGGTGCAAGAGTATTATGACCGTTTCTATACAAAAGCCCATTATTACGGCAATATCTTAAATACAAAAGGAAATACGGCAACTCTTGCTAAATGGAGAACCGAAATTGATGCTAATTGGTCAAGAGTTTCTATTGAAGACACAACAGGTAATATTGATAGGAATGTTCTCGTAGGTGAAACTTTGAAATTTACTGCAAGAGTTACTTTAGGCAACTTAAAGCCGGAAGATGTCGTTGTTCAACTGCAACTTGGTTTAAGAGGCCTTGGCGGTGCTTTTGAAAGTATAAAAGATACCGAAATGCTTTGTAAAGGCAAACAGGGTAATTATTATATTTATGAAATTGAAATCAAGCCGGAAATCAGCGGACGCCGCGATTATGCGATGAGGGTTATTCCCTTTAACAAAAATATCCCCCATCCTTTCACCCCTATCCATGTTAGGTGGGAAAATTAAATAAACTTATTTATTTAAGCAAATAAAAATTCCCTCTTTACGAGGGAATTTTTATTATTTAGCAAAGCCTAAATTATTCATAAGCAGTCATTGAATCCAAAATACCTCTGGGATCTTGAACCAAACCGGTATCCGCTAAGATATAGTTTCTAAGTGATTCATTAACTTTATCCTTCATTTCCGCTATACTTAACTTTTTGCCGGTAATGGCAAGATATTTGCGATTCATTATTCCAATAACTTTATCATAAAGACTTGGATTTAAAACCTTTATATTAGCAAGAATACTTTCGAAATCTTCCAAACAACCTTCTGCATTTTGAGCCCAAACTTTGGAACCGAAATTCTCCTTACTATTATATCGGCCTACAACACATTTAAAGTTTTCTTCAACAAAAGAGGCCGTTTGAAGATCAGATTCCTGTTTTTGTAAATATCCAAATAACCACAAAGCATCACTATAAGGCTCGGCAGTTAAAGAATCAATAAGGTTATCAGTATCTCTTATTTGAGAATTTTCAGAAGGCAAATAACCATTTACAAACTCTAAAACATTTGAAAGACTGCTGTTTCCGCGTTGTGTAGGATATACGACATCAATAACATTCATCGTCGCATAAAAAGCACCTGTATTCTGATTTTTGAGTGCTATTAAAGCAGGACTTAAATCCCTCTCCAAAGGTGTTACATAGTTTTGAGCAAGAAAATCGAGTCTATCACTTCTGCGAGAACTCAATTCTTTAATGGCGGCAAAAACATTGTTGATTTCTCCTGCAGAAGCGGGGTATTCCTTTTTAACTTTTTCCAATTTTGTAGAAACCTGTTCCATTATGCCATTAGGATCCTGTTTATTTATTTCTTCGGCCAAAGGCTTAATATCTTCCCCTGCAAAAGCAGCAATACTTGCCTTTATTTCTTTCATTTCATCTTGCACTTTAGCACAAAAAGCATTGCCGGCTAAAGTGGCAATCATTACGAGCGACACGAAGAGAATATTTTCTTTTTTCATAAAAACTTCCTCCTTTAAAACTTCCTAATTAAATTATGCAATATAAACAGAATACGGGCAAGGGACAAAGGACCCAAATTAAAACGCTTTTTGGACCCAGATGTTTTTAGGTCTAAAGTCCCATAAATAAAAATCCCCTCTCTTTTGAGGGGATTTTTATTTGCCATAACTGTTTGTAAATATTATCTATATTGCAAGGCATAAGCATCCATAGATTTTAAAATACCTTGAGGATCTTGTATAAGGCCTGTATCCGCAAACACATAACACCCAACTTCCTGATTAGACCTTTCAAACATTTGGGCAATACTAACGGAACCTTTTGCAGTGTTATATTCGCGGTTAATTATGCTGACAACTTTTTTATACAAGTTTTCATTTGATTGTTTTAGTTTGGAAAGATCACTTTCCAAGCTTTCAAAAGCGGATTCTATAGAATAGCTCCAATCTCTTGAGCCGAAATTATTTGCACTATAAAGACTGACAATATATGAAAGTGTATTCTTGATATTATCTGATACTTTTTCGGTTTCTTGCAATTTTGTAAGCCTGTTTAAGACATCCTTTAAAGGATTTGCTTCCATAGCCAAGACAAGACCATCTTTGTTTGTGACTTCCACATCAAGCGAACCTTGCGGCCAATAATTCCAAGCCCAACCATAATATCCGTCAATACTTAAAAAGCCCAGTCTGCTATTATATTTAACATCTAAAACACCCACAGTAGCATTAAAAGCAATAAAATCCTGATTTCTTAAATTTACAAGGGCTGTACTCAAATCTTCAAAATTTCTAAAGAAGCCTTCGGCTATAAGATATTTTTCTCCACTAGAATTTGCAGTAATAAGAATATGTTTTATTTCTTCAAAAACTGCGGAAATATTACCTGCACTTTTAGGAAAAGCCTGTTTAAGTTTTTCAACTTTTAAGGTAAGTCTTTCAAATGCAGGATCAAATTGAACATTATGTTTTTCAATCAAAACATCTTGTAAGGCTTTAATATCTTCTTGGGCAAAAGCAAGAACACTTGTTTTTAATTCTTTAATATTATCCTGTACTTTTGCACAAAAACCATTGCCGGCAAGTGCGGCAATCATTACGAGCGACACGAAGAAAATGTTTGTTTTTTTCATAACTATCTTTCTCCTTTACAACCTATTAATTAAATTATGCCATATAAGAAGAACAGCGGCAAGAGACAAAAGACCTAAGGTCTTCTAGGTCTAAAGTCCTATTATTTTAAAGAGGCATCTCGGAGAACTTCTGCAAGCGTGGGATGAGCAAAAATTAAATTTGAAAATTCGTCAAGTGTATTCTTGTTTTTTATAGCAAGGGCAATTATGTGTATAAGTTCGCCTGCCTGCGCGCCGACAATTTGCGCACCGACAATTTTACCGGTTGATTCTTCCGTTAAAATTTGGGCAAAACCTTCACTTTCATCTTGGCTTAAAGCACGGCCGTTTGCTAAATAAAAACTCTTATGTGCTTTTACGGCAAAAGGTGCTTTTTCTTTTGTTAAACCGATACTTGCGGCTTCCGGATGGGTATATAAAACGGCGGGTATTAAGTTATTATTGTAATCGGCTTTGCCGGTTAAAATATGGCTTACAGCCGCTTGCGCTTGGGCCGAAGCAGCATGTGCCAGCAAGGAAAGACCTGTAATATCTCCAACAGCATAAATGTTATCCTTAATCAGCATTGTTTGGGGATCAACTTTTACGCCTTTTCTATCATAGTTAATGTTAAGACTTTCCAAATTTAAAGCAGATAAATCAACGGTTCTGCCAAGAGCAACTAAAATTGCTTCGGAAGAAACTTCTTCGCCGTTTTCAAGAATAATGGTTTTATTTTCGCCGTTAATTTTTAAATCTTTTGCACCAATACCTGTTTTTATTGTTATGCCGCTTTTTTCAAAAGCATTTGTAATTGCACGGCTAATATCTTGCCCCATAGTTGCGGCAATAGCGGGCAATTTTTCCACCAAAACAACTTTTACGCCAAGAGCATTAAAGAAACAAGCAAATTCACAGCCGATAGCACCCCCACCTAGAATAGTAATAGATTTCGGCAATTTTTCCAAATTAAAAACTTTTGTATTATCTAAAAGTTGCTCTTTATATTTTTCAAAAGCAGACGGATAAAAGGCACTAGAGCCGCAGGCAAGAACAAGAGCATCAAAAGTTATTTCCTGATTATTTACGATAACTGTTTTATTATCTTTTATCTTTGCTTCGCCTTTAATTAAATTAACTTTTGCGTTTTTGTATAAAAACTCAAGTCCGCGTTTCAAACGCATAATGACATTTTGGCGGTTCTGCTGTATTTTGGAAAAATCAAAAGCAGCGGATAAAGCAGTAAGTTCTTCTTCTTTATTGCTGAACTTGGCAATTTCCTTTAAAGAAGAAAAATTATGCGCGCAAGATAGCCAAGTTTTAGAAGGTACGCACCCACAATTTAAGCAAACTCCGCCGAGTTCGCCCTTTTCTATCAAAGTAACTTTTGCCCCCATTTTTGCTGCTTTTAAAGCAGCTTCTTGTCCGGCTGGGCCGGCACCTATAATAACAATATGTTTTTCCATTTTTATAAACCGCCTGTTTTTAGTTCTTAATAAAAGTATATAATATTTATATGAACCAAAAACCTTCTTTTTTAGGACATAGAGAACGTTTACGCAAAAAATTTATGAAAAACGGGCTGGACTCGTTTTTGCCACACGAGATTTTAGAAATACTTTTAACTTATTCCATACCCAGAAAAGATACTAAACCAATTGCTTGGAGTTTAATTAAAAAATTCGGTTCTTTAAGTGATGTCCTTGATGCCCCTAAAGAAGATTTACTAAAAGTAGAAGGTATTGGTCCCTCAAGCATAGTTCTCTTAAAACTTATGCGAAACATTATGCGAAATTATTCCTTAGAGAAAATCAAACAAAGAAAGGAAATATCTTCGCCGGAAAATTTGCTTGATTTTTGTAGGGCTTCATTGCAAGGCAGACAAGATGAGGCCTTTGAAGTTATTTTTCTAACTGTCAGAAATACTGTTATTGCCGTTGAAAGATTATGTCAAGGAACGCTTGATAAAGCCCTTATTTCGCCAAGAAAAATTTTAGAAAAAGCTTTTTCATATAATGCAGCCGGTTTGATTTTTATTCATAATCATCCTTCCGGTGAGCCAAAACCTTCTGAAGCGGATATTCTTCTAACCGATACTTTAAGCCGCCTTGCTACCCCGCTTGGAATTATGGTTTTAGATCATATTATAGTGGGAAGAGGTAAGTTCTTTAGTATAAAAGCAAATGCTTTTATTAACCACGAGGAAGAAAAAGAGTGATCACTTTATTAAAACAAGTTTTAACAAAACAAGTTTATCCGGCTATGGGATGTACAGAACCGGTATCAACCGCATTATGCGCGGCCAAAGCGGCAAGTTTGGTTAAAGGCAAAATTATCAAAGCCGATATTTTTGTAGATAATGCCACTTATAAAAATGGACTTGCCGTGCGTTTACCAAATACAAAAAAGGAAAGAGGAAATTTGCTTGCCGCCACACTTGGTTTAATTATAAAAAAGCCAGAACTTGATATGGAAATTTTAAAAGCGGCAACCCCCGCCAAAGTTAAAGAGGCAAAAGAACTTTTAACAAAAAATATAGTTCAACTTAAAGTTAAAAATAAAAAAGATTTTTATATTGAAACACAAATTAGAACTGACAAAAAAGAAAAGGCAACTGCTATAATTTGTACTCACCATACTAATTTTATTTATCTTTCCTTAAACGGAAAAGTTTTGAAAAACGAAAAGAAGCAAAAAGAAGAAAACGGCTCTTTTAACGATTTACTAAAAAATGCAACTTTGGCCGACTTAGTAAAAGAAGCCCAAAAAGCCGATAAAGAAGATTTAAAATACATCAAAAAAGGTATTTTGATGAATTTAAAAATTTCAAAAGAAGGCAAAAAATTAAAAAAAGTCGGTTATTATTTACAAAGTTTAGTAGATAAAAAAATATTAAGTAAAAATATCGTAAATAATACCAAAATACTTTGCGCACAAGCCGCCGACGCTCGTATGGACGGTATCGCTTTACCGGTTATGAGCAGTGGCGAAAGCGGTAATCAGGGTATTGTTGCAATACTTGCACCTTATAATGTAGGTAAAGCCCTAAAAATAAAAGAAGAAACCATTTTAAAAAGTATTGCCTTATCCCATTTATTAAATGCTTATGTAAAAACTTGGACCGGCGGGCTTGCCCCTATTTGCGGTTGTGCTATTGCAGCAGGGGTAGGTGCGGCGGCGGCTTTAGTCTACCAGCAAAAAGGAGCAGATATACCGAAAATAACCCTTGCTATAAATAACATAATAAGCGATATAGGCGGTATGCTTTGCGACGGGGCAAAAAGCGGTTGTGCCTTAAAAGTAGTTAGTTCCGTTGACAGCGCTTTAAGGGCCGCTTTTATGGCAACCAATAATTACGGAATCAGCGAAATTGAGGGGTTTGTAGGCAAAAATGCCCAAGCGACTATTCAAAATTTAAGCAGAATTTCCAATATCGGTATGATTAATGTAGATAATACCATTCTAAATATTATGGAAGAAAAAACAAAATGCAATTAAGTATTATTTTAGTTAAACCGAGAAATCCGCAAAATATAGGTGCAGCAGCACGCGCTATGGGAAATTTCGGCTTTGAAGATTTGCGTTTAGTTGCCCCTTGGGACCCTACTTGGCAGGAAGCCAAAAGCGCGGTTGGTGCAAGCCCTATTCTAAAAAAAGCAAAAGTTTTTAATTCTTTAGAAGATGCCGTAAAAGATGCAAACATCTTAATTGCCACAACAGCTTTAAAAAACAGAAAACCCTTTCAACAAATTTTAACTTTAAATAAAATTGAAACTTTTATAAAAGAAAATAAAGATAAAAAAATTGCCCTTTTGTTCGGCTCGGAAAAAACAGGTCTTAATGCCGAAGATATTGATAAAGCAGATTATATTTTAAATATTCCGACAACGGCAAAAGTGCCTTCTATTAATTTAGCGCAGGCGGTTATTTTGTGCTGCTGGGAATTTGCTAAAAATAATCTTAAAATCCCGCGCACAAATATCAAAAAATCCGCCACCGTAAAAGAAAAAGAAATTGCTCTAAATAATCTTTCAATTTTGTTTGATAAACTTGACCTGCCGCCTATCTTAAATAAAAAAATCTGCACGCAAAAAATACAAAAAATAAGCGCAGCAAAAAACTTCACTAAAGAAGATATTTTCTTTATAAACTCTATCGTTCAAAGAATAATTAAGAAATTAGACTAAAAAAGAGAAAAAAGACTCCCTAATTAGATTTTAGAGGCGTTTAGATATTCTTTTAATCTTTTATCAATTTGCTTTTTATTAATGCCGGCTAGTTTGGATACGCTGAAACTTTCAATAGCAAAAGAAGCCATAACCGAACCCATAGCTAGAGCGCGTTTAATGTTTTTCAAACTGCGCCAATTAGCAACTGAAGCAAGATAACCCACAAAACCACCGCCGAAACTATCACCTGCTCCTGTAGTATCTTTTGGATATTCCACCAAATAAGGCGGTATTTGACAAAGACAATCTTTGCTGACTAAAAGCGCGCCGTTAGGCCCGAGTTTAATAACTGTAACCATAGGGCCCATTTTTAACATTTTGCGTCCTGCCTCAATAAGATTATAAGAACCGGTTAATTGTCTTGCTTCGGCTTCGTTTACAAAAAGAATATGAACCTTCTTTAATAATTTCAAAAGTTCGGGTTTATTATTGTTTATCCAAAGGTTCATAGTATCGCAGGCAATAAGTTTCGGCTTTTTTAATTGTTTTAAGACTTCAAGTTGTAAAGAAGGTGCGATATTGGCAAGAAAAACAACTTCTGTATTTCTATCTTGCTCCTTGATTTTAGGGCGGAAATCGGAAAAAACATTTAACTGAGTAGATAAAGTTGTGGCATTTTTAAAATCTTTATCGTAAGAGGCACTCCAAGTAAAAGTTTTGCCTTCTTTAATTTCCAAGGAATCCAAGTTTATTTTACACTTTTTGAAAATGTCGATATGCTTCTTTGTGAAATCTTTACCCACTGTTGCTACTAACTTTGTCGGAGCAAAAAAACTGGAAGATATAGAGGAATAGCAAGCAGAGCCGCCCAAAACATTTTTGGCGCTTGCTTTATGGGTTTTAATACTGTCAAAAGCAATAGAGCCTACAATTAAAACTTTTTTTCTTGCCATATTTTTTATTCTTCTGTTTGATAATTAGGTGCAAGTTTAGTAAATGTTATAAGATTTTTGCGGTTAAAATCTTGAGAAAAACTGTTTAACAAACTATTTATTTTATCGTTAAGTAGCTTTTCCCCTGTTTCTTCTTCGCCTTTATAAACAACTGTTTTCATAAATTCTGCTTCTTGCGGAGAAACTTTCGCCGTTAAGGATATCGCTTGTTGAAAATCTTGGGCAAGTTTTACATTTTTTACGCCTTGTTCGTATTCGGCGGCGTTCATGCCGAGTCTATTGCGGATTATCCACAAATAAGTATCTTTATTAAAAGAACCGGTTGTATTAAAAGCCGGGTTATTTTGGATATAATAAGCAATTTCCATATCGCTCACATCAAAACCCATAGACAAAGCAGCTTGTTTTAAAGCATTTTCGGAAATTAAAGACTGCAAAACAATTTGTTGTACCTGTTTTCTTAAAAGATTATCTTCTTCTTCTGTTTCTTGGGAAGTTAAGGCCTCGTTTGCCGTCTTTAAAGCGCGTTGATAATCGCTGTATTTAATACTTTCTTTACCGACTTTAGCAACAGGAGCATTAGGCGTATATTCTTCTCTAATAGCACCAACGCCGACATAGGCAATACTGCCCAAAAAACAAGCAACAACGGTATATAAGATCCATTTTTTCCACTTAATCAAGAACGAAATCATTTATTATTCTCCTTTTTTTGTTTCTTCTATTTTTTCTTCGTCTTCAAAGTTTTCCTGACCTTCTTTGCTTACAACCTTAATGCTAGCATTAACTTCGGCGCCGCCTTCAATTAAGATTTTTTTAGAGCGGACATTGCCGTTAAGTTTGGCCGTGCTTAAAATCTCCACGCTATCGGCGCAAATATCACCCTCTAATGTCCCGATTATAACAACGCCTTTTGCGCTGATATTACCTTTCATAAAGCCGTTTTTGCTTACGGTAACATATTTGGCATTATCAACATTGCCTTCTAATTTGCCGTCAACTCTGACAGAGCCCTGCAAATCTAAAGTGCCTTGGAAGTAGCACTCCTCGCTTATGACGGAAACATAGTCCCCGTTTTTAGCATCTTTACTTAAAAAACCCATACATCCTCCGTTTTATTTATCATTATCAAAATATCCGCGCGGATTAACCGGTGTTCCGTCTTTCCAAACCTCATAATGCAAGTGAACACCCGTTGAACGCCCTGTTGTTCCCATAGCGGCAATAGTCTGTCCGCGTTTAACTCTATCGCCTTTTTTAACTTTTATATCAGCCAAATGTCCGTATAAAGTGGAATAACCAAAACCGTGATCTACCAGTATAGTCTGCCCGTAACCTTGTGCCCAACCTGTCTGACGGACAACTCCGTCTGCCGTAACATAAATCTTTGCACCGGGTTTACCTGCAAAATCAAGCCCGTAGTGATAAGAAGCGACATGAGTGCCGAAAGGTGAAAGTCTATACCCAAAACCGGAAGTAATTCTTGTCTTATCCGTCGGTCTTATTGAAGGGGTTGCATCTTTAATATCTCTTTGATTTGCATAAAACAAAGCAATTTCTGTAAAAGAAGCAAGTCTTTCTTGAGCAAGATAAGTTGTTTCCTTCAAATAAGAAAGCATTTCCTGTTCATCTATATTATCGCTTTTTTTAGAGAAAATATCCTTAAAATTAAGACCTCTTTCTTCTTGGGCTTGCTCTATACCTGCGGGTAAATTTATGTGCTTGCCCGCTTGCATACCGAGCATTTTGCGCATTTGTAAATCAGTATCACGCGCCATTTTCAAATATTTGCGGTTACTAGCCACTTCTTCGGCAATAAGCGCGAATTTTGTTTTCATAATTTTATTGTCTGCTTTTACAATACCGTAGTCTATATAACGCGCTGCAATAAAAAGACAGTAAACAGAAAATAAAACCCAACAAATTAAAAACAGAATAGCGAGCCAAGGATATACTTTGACTTTATAACCGCTAGAAGAACGCGGCATAAAGGAAATTTCCATTCGCTCAAACAAAAGTCTTGCTAATTGAGATTGATTCTTCCGCACAATTTATATTTTATCAAATTTAAGGGTATATTTTAAGCGCCGAAACCGCCCAAATCGCCAAGCCCCACCATACTGCTCATAGTTTTGGCCGCCATAGCCTGACTTTCTTTTATGGCTTTATTGGTAATTTCTTTAATTTCCTTTGAAAGTTCTTCTTGGGAAAGGTTCTTTACATCAGTTAAAAATACCACTTCTTTGACTTCTTGGGAACCGCTTATGGTAATTTCTATATTTTTGGCCGGACTTTGAACCTTGATTACTATTTCTTCAAGTCTTTTTTTGGCTTCGTTCATTTTGCTTTTTAACTGCATAAGTTGTTTCATCTTTTCAAACATAAAAAATCTCCTATAATTCAAAAGTTTTATCTAACCTTAAATACGCAAGAAGGGTTTTAACCTTATCTGTCTTAAACATTTTTTCAACAGCGCGCTTGTAAAGCGTTAATTGTTGGGCATATTTTAAGGAATAGTTTTCTAACTCTATACTATCTATCTTATCAGTTTTGAAGTCAACAATAAAGAGTTGCCCTTCAGAATCCTTAAATAAAGCATCTATAACGCCATTAACCAAAATACCGTTTTCATACATACTGAAAGGTATTTCGGAATCTAAAAATTGCATAGTTTTAAGTCCTTTTAGAATAGAACCTTTCGCAAAAATATCAATAATTTCTTGGCAAGGTTCAAGAAGGGTGGTATCGTATAAATCTAAAAGTTTCATTGCTAAAGTCAAGTCAAAAGAACCTTTTTGAAAATATAAATTCAAAGTTTTATGAACCAAACTGCCTATATTTAGAGATCTTTGAACTAAAGTTTTATTCAAAGGCAAATCGGCAGAAGGTTTAAGTGTTTCTTCCTGCTGATAGGAAGAAAATTCTTCCTTGCGCTTTTGCCAAGCGCTGATAGCACCGGACCAATCTAAATCTTTTTTAAGTGAAATTTGCGGACTCTTTCTTAAGATAAAACTTTGCGGGTCCTGATAGGCAAAATCGGTAGTGGTAAAAATTTCCGTTTCGGGATTTTCTTGCGTAGGATAGCAACCTGCCTGTCTTAAAGATTTTTCCATACTGCCGCCTGTTTCCTGCCGGCTTACGCAAATAAGAAGTTTCTTTTCGGCGCGGGTTAAAGCAACATATAAAAGTCTTTCCGTTTGGGCTTTTTTATGTAAATTTTCCTGTTCCTGAAGGATAAAATAATTAAGATTTTTCAAAGGCCCTAAACCCACACCGATAGTGCCGGAAAGGGTATCTTTATAAAAAAGGTCTTTTTCGGTTCTTTCTTTATGCCCCGTATCAATAAGAATAATAAGCGGGGCCTGAAGACCTTTTGCTTTGTGAATACTCATTATATTAACGACATCAAAGTTTTCCTCTATTAAAGAACTTTGGCTTTCTTCCTTATTTACCTTATCATAGGTTTGTATATAAAGAAGCATTTGCCCCAAAGTAAAACCCTGCTGGGCATTACTTAAAACAATTTGCGCAAATTTATTTAAGTTTGCTAAAGATTGTTCATTTTTACCGGCAAGAGTTTCCAAAATTAAGAAATCCGTTTTGTAAAAAAGTTCTTCAAGTAATTGCTTTAAGGTCAAATGCCCCGCCTGATAATGTAAATCCCTTAAAAGTTTATAAATATCCTTAACGGCTTGCGAAGATTCAAAGTTTTGGGCAAAAATATGTAAGGCCCCTTGTTGCCAAAGAGAAATAAGTTCTTCATCTTTCATAGCGCAAAGCGGACTTCTTAAAACGCCAAGTAAAGCAAGTTTATCTTGCGGGTCATAAATTACCCTTAAGACATTTAAGATATCTATTATTTCCTGCGCTTCGTAAAAATTGCCGCTTGCTTCCAAATTATAGGGGATATTAAATCTTGCTAAAGCATCCGTATAGAAAGAAATACCCGTGCCGGCAGAATAGAGAATTGTTATATCTTTATAAGATAAAGTTTTATCTTTACCGATTTTTTTAATACCGACATTTTCCTTTATCCAAGCGGAAATTATATTTGCCTCATTAGCGCGCAAATCATCCTGTTTTATTTTTTCCTCGCCGGTAATTTGTAAAAATTCCACTTTTTCGCCCACTTCTTCTTTACCTGTTTCAAGCGCAATATAAGGCGGCTGGATAAGAGGATGTTCTTTTATAGCGTTTGCCCCCCATTTATTAACAAAAGAAATTATATTTTTACAACTTCTGAAATTGGTAGTTAAACGGCAAGTTTTTGCTTTTTGCTCTTGCATTAATTTTAGGAACTTTTCATAAGCGGAAATATTTGCACCTCTAAAGCGGTAAATTGATTGTTTAGGGTCGCCGACGACAAATAATTTACCCCCTTCAAGCACAATATCTTGCCATTTTTTAGCGGCCTTGTTTTGGACTTCCGAAAGAAAAAGCAAAAGTTGCCCTTGCGCAAGGTCTGTATCCTGAAATTCATCTATCATAATGCTTTTGTAGCGTTTTTTAAGTTCCGAGCGAACGGCCAAATTCTTTTGGACTAAATCCCGCGCAAATAAAATACTTTGATTGTAGGAAACTACATTTTGTTTTAGCATTTCCTGTTTTACTTTTTGGGCAAGAGAATAGAAAAGATTATAAGTTTGTTCAAGCAAATCTAAATTAGCCGGAGTAAGCGTATTAGCAAGTTCAATAAAGTTTTTAACGGCTTCAACATCTTCTTTGTTTTCCCAACCTTTTGGTGCTTTACTGCTTGTTAAAATAATTTTTTCCTGCTCGGGCAATTTTAAGAGTTCCTCTTTAGATAAAGTTGCCATATTTTTTGAAAGATTTTCCACACGCGTAATGGCTTCTTTGGTTTGAGTTTCTATTGTGCGTTGTTTACCTTCAATACTGTTTGCCAAAAGCAAACTTTTCATAACAGATATTTTTTGGGCAAAGAAAGTTTGTATTTCCTCTGAAGAACTGTCAAACTTACAATAATCAAAATAGGGCTCAAGTAAAAGCAAGGCAAAATCTTTTAGGGTTTCTATAGAAAATTCTTTTAAAAGTTTTTCCCACAAAGCGCGGTGCGGACTTGATAAAGAAAGTTCTTCTTCCAAAAAAACAGACCAATTTTTATTAAAAATATAATTTGCAATAAAGCCGGTATCTATTTGCACTTCGGGCGCAAGACCTGCGGCAAGCGGATATAATCTTAAAATCTGCAAAGCAAAACTGTGAATAGTGCAAATTTGCGCCCTTTCTATAAGTTCAAAGGAGGTTTCTATGGTATCGGCAATTTCTTCTTTTGTCTTTTTGAAATACTTGCCGTCAGTTAAGTTTTTGGTGACTTCAAGTTTTGGCTCTGGCAAGTTTAAATCCGCCAAGATACTCCGCATAGTTTCAAGCAGGCGAAGTTTAATTTCCGCAGCGGCTTTATCGGTAAAAGTAAGAGCAACAATTTCATCAATTTTAATACCTTTGCCTAAAATCAAATAGCAAAGTCTATCAGCCAGTAAAGTTGTTTTACCTGTGCCGGCACCGGCTTCAACAATAATATTTTTATCACTAGGTAAAGCGGCGGCTAATCTTTCTTTATAATCTGGCGGTATCATATTTTGTGAAACTCCCTTAATTTATTTGCCTGCGCACTGAAAAAGGCCCTTTTAACCGAAGCGGCGTGATTTTTGCGGCAAATATCGCCGTAAAGGCAATATTGGCAAGAAGTTTTGCTCGGTGTAATAATAAATAAACCTTCTTCAACTAACCCTTTAAGAAACTCTACCGCTTGCCAAAAATTATCCTTAAAAGAAAGATAATCTTCATAAGAAATTTCCTTAAAAGAAGCATCCTTCAAAGAGGCATAATACATTTTATCTGTCTGAATACCCTGTAAATCAGGCAGATTTTTGGCAAGTTCAAAATAAAGCGGACCTTGAAAATTAGCGCCTTCAAAAATAACTTTTTCGGTTTTGCCGCTGATTTTACCGCTTTTATAATCTATAACAGTAAAAGTTCCTTTATCATCGGAAACATCAATTCTGTCAATTTGTCCGTGTATTTTAAAAGAATCAAAAGCACAGGCAATATCTTTTTCAAAATAGGCGGGTTGGCGTTTTTCTTCCTGCATTTTTTTGATATCGGCAGCAACAAAAGTTTTTAGATTCTCTTCCATTTCCGCACGCAAAACAAGCCAAAGCAAAGGATACAAACCGTATTTTTTATAATTTGTTTGCGGCAATTCTCGCTCGATAAAATCCTGTAAAATCTCTAAAGCATTATTTGCGGAAATTTTATCAAACAAATTTCTTTGTAAAAGATATTTATAAAATTGTTCTAAAATACGGTGGGATAAAGTACCTTTTTCGCGGGAATCAAGTTGATCCCTTTGTAAAACGGCTGTATCTTCTTTTTCCAAAATATTATCAAAGAGATATTTTGCGGGACATTGATAAATATTTTTTAGAGAACTTGCCGAGAGGCCTTTTTTCTGAATATGCTGCCAAAGCGACCCTTTCGGAGTGCAAACCAAATCTCGCGCCCTTAAAGCACCTGTATGACTTAAATTAAAAGCCTGAAGAAAAGATTCTTCTTGCTCTCTTTCTAAAAGTTGCGCAGCTAAAGTATAATTACCCTCTAAAGAAACTAAAATTGCCCCTTCTTGCGGGGTTAACAAATCGCTTGAAATACTAGACCACTGTAAAAGTTGCTCCGAAGGTCGCCTTGCAAGAGAAAACCTTTCTGTTTTCTCAGCAATTTTCAAAAGCCAATTTAAGTAAATGGAAGGTATTTTGATTTTGCCTTCTTCATCACTTCTTTGGTAAATTAAAACAAGTTTATCGCTTGCGCAAGAAAGAGCAAAATAGAAAAATAATTTTTCTTCTAAATATCTTTGCGCGCTAACTTTTATATTATAGCCGAGTTTTTGCAAAGCTGATCGCCAAGAATCTTTGAAGACAGGATCCTCGCTGATTTTTGCGGGAAAGACACCTTCATTTAACCCTAAAATTATTACCGCTTTGAAGGAATTACCCCTTAAATTCATAATATCGGCAATACTTACGGAGTTCTGTAAATTCTCCACCGCATTTAGAGTTTTTTGTTTTACGAGATAATTAAATTCCTCCAAAAACTCCCCTTTCTGGGCAGGACGCACTTTATCAAAAGAGGAAATTTCCTCTAAAATATTTTCAAGCGTTTCAAAAAGATTTTGCTCAGATGAGTTTAGTTTTTCCAAAGCAAGAAAATCTTGAAAAATTGCTTTTGTATGCGCCGCTAAAGCGGCAAAAGAAGTTTCTTTTTCAAGCAGGACAACTTTACTTTCAAGATTGATTAAAAACTCTTTAAATTTTGCGGCCTGAGTATTGCCGTTTGAAATTGCTATATCAAGCAAATTGAGCCATTGGACAAAGCCCGTTTGCACGCCTATATCTTTTATAATTTGCCCCCAAGTTGCCTGCGTATTTTTAAGATAAGGACTTGTGATAAAAGATAAAACGCTGTCTTTATGAAAATTATTTCTTGCGATATTTAGCAAATTCACACAGACATTAACTAATGGCTGGGTTAAAAAAGATTCTTCTAAATTGATATTGACGGGAATATCGTTTTGTAAAAAAACCCGCGCAATATCATTTTTATAGGGTTCTAAAGAACGCGCGCAAACTGCTATATCCTTAAAAGCAAGACCTTGTTTGTGCAAAAGTAAAACTTCTTTAGCCGCGCTTTTTATTTGCTCAAGCGTGCCGGAAGTATCTATAATTTTTATATCGGCGAAATATTTAGGCGCGGGTTCTTCTTTTGAAACTTCAAATATATGGGAAGAAAATTTTTCCAACTCCGTTTTAGCCAAGGCAACTTTTTTATGCTTTGCGCCGATACCGATAATGTTTGTTAAATAAAAATCCTGTATATATTTATAGGCGGGAATATCCTCGTAAGGGAAGAATAAAGCCGTAGGGTAGTTTTGGCCTACCGCTTTTAAAATATCATATTGAAGCGAAGTCAAATCATAAATACCGTAAAAAATAATTTGCTTAAACTGGGCAAGATAACTGTTTTTTTCAATATTATCTAAAGCGTAAGTAAAAAAATCTTTATAAGTTTTTGTCCCCGCTTGTTTGGTTAAAGCCAAATAATTTTGGTAGATAAAAATTAAATCTCTTAAATCTTTGGAAGATAAAGAAGAATCCAGTTCTTCAATTTTAAGTAAATCTTGCGGCATAATAAGAGCGTTTTGCATATCCATAAAAGCCGCCTGTAAGGCGCTTATATATCCGGCGGAAAAATTAAAATTATTTCTTGCTAAAAAATCTTTTAATTTAAAATAATCAAGCGCGCTTTTTTGCTTTAAAGGGATATAATTTTTGCTGCTTTGGTTAATCGCAGAGACTAGGCCTAAAATATCTTGCCAAAATACGCAAGAAAGGCACTCCTCACTACTCAGAAGTTCCTCTTTTAATCTTTGGTTAAGGCGCTGGCTTTGCGTGATTATCAGCACTTTATCTAAAGGGTCTTTTTTAACAGTGCTCAAATAATTTAAAAATTCCTTTTCAAGCGCTTTGTAAGAGCCGTTTATAAGTTCCATATTAAAATAATATATAATTTTATTAATGACAATAACAACAGCCATTATTTTAGGACTTTTGCAGGCACTTGGCGAATTCTTGCCGATTTCAAGTTCCGCCCATCTTGTCCTATTTTCTTTTTTTACCAATCAAGAATATCAGGGTTTGACCTTTGATGTTTTACTCCATTTGGCAACTTTGATTGCCGTGTGCGCTTATTTTTACAAAGATTTGCTCGTCCTAATAAAAAAAGGTTTAACCGAGCCGAAAAGTGAAGACGGCAGACTTTTTTGGTATATCGGGCTTGCCACAATACCCGCTGCCGTTGCCGGTTATTTTTTGGAAGACTTGGCGGAAAATACTTTTAGAGCGCCGCATATCCTTTCCTGCACTTTAATAATTTTTGCGATTTTACTTTTTATTGCCGATAGAAAAGGTAAACAAAATATAAAAGATAATCTTTCTTTAAAAATTATGATGTTAATCGGCTGCGCGCAGGCGCTTGCTTTGGTGCCGGGCGTTTCGCGCTCGGGCATAACAATTACGGCGGCTTTGTTTCTAGGACTTTCAAGAAGTTTAAGCGCAAGAATTTCTTTTCTTTTATCTATGCCGATAATCGCGGGTGCGGCGGTTTTAAAAATATCGCATCTATCTCTGTCGCAAATTAACGCGCCTTTAATTGCGGGCTTTTTGAGCGCGCTTATCGGCGGTTTTCTTGTAATTAAATTCTTGATGAAATATATTCAAAAGCACAACTTTGATATCTTTGTTTATTACAGAATTGCTTTAGGTATTTTAATCCTTTTAAAACTCGCGTTTTGATTTAGTAGAACACAAAAACCCCTGCTTTTTAAGGCAGGGGTTTTTTATATTAAAACAATTTTTAATCTTGTTTTTTTAATGTAGGGAAGAATATAATTTCGCGGATAGAATCCTGTCCGGTAAGCAGCATAATTACGCGGTCAATACCAATACCCATACCACCTGTCGGCGGCATACCGGATTCTAAGGCCTCAATATAATCACCGTCTAAAATATCGGCATTTTCAGCATCTTCGCCTTTGGCTTTGGCTTTGGCAATTGCTTGGTCTTTTAAACGCTGTAATTGGTCGGCGGGGTCATTTAACTCGCTATAAGCATTTCCCAGTTCACTGCCACACACAAAGACTTCAAAGCGTTCCACCAGTTCCGGATCACCCGGTTTGGTTTTGCTAAACGGACTAACTGCAGTCGGATAATCAAGTGCAATTACAGGGCAATTATAACCCGTCAACAGTTTTGTTTCAAACAGTTCGTCAAACAATTTGCTGTCCGGATCATCGGCGGAAAAAGAAATACCTTGTTCTTTGGCAAGGGCGGCTAAAGGCTCTCTTCTAAACTGGCGGCCGTCTAATACTTCGTGAATATCGTGACCGAATTTTTCCTGCCAGGCCTGTGGAATATACAAGCGCTTAAAAGGCGGGACTAAATTAATTTCCTGGCCGTGGAACATCACTTTTTCTACGCCGACGGCTTTTGCGGCATTACCTAAAATTTCTTCAAACAAATCAGCCATAGTGTTCACATCGCCATAGGCTTGATAAAGTTCCATCATAGTAAATTCGGGGTTATGGGTTGTGTCAATACCTTCATTGCGGAACATATGCCCGATTTCATAAATGCGGTCAAATCCACCCACAATTAAACGCTTATGATACAACTCTAAAGCAATACGCAACCTTAGCGGCATTTTAAGGGCATTATGAAAGGTCTGGAACGGACGAGCCACCGCACCGCCGGAATCGGGCGTTAAAATCGGGGTTTCCACTTCTAAATATCCTTTTTCATCAAGCGTGCGGCGAATAGAAGAAATTATTTTTGCTCTTTTTACAAAAATATCTTTAACTTGTTCGTTTGCGATTAAATCCAAGTGGCGTTTGCGAAAGCGAACTTCGGTATCTTGGATGCCGTGGAATTTTTCCGGCATGGGTCTGACGGCTTTTGAAATAAGTTCAATTTTTGTTGCTTTGATAGTTTTTTCGTTTGTGTGAGTCAAGAACATGTGTCCGCTTACTAAAACGAAATCGCCGACGGCAATATGCTTTTTGAAGAAGGTATAAGGTTCTTCGCCGATGCTATCTCTTTGAACATAAATTTGAATTTTACCTGAGGAATCTTTAATATGCGCAAAAGAGGCTTTACCCATCAAACGCAACTGAACCAAACGGCCGGCAACAGCAACCTCTGTATCAACAGGTAATTCTTTTGCCTGAGCACAGTTTTGTTTTGGCTCAACATGGGCGGGATAAGGATTAAAACCGCTTTCTTTTAAGGCGTTAACTTCTTGATATTTATTTTTGATAATTTCTTCTAAAGCACTTTGCGTTTGTGCGGGTTTTGCTTGGTTTTCCATAAAAATTCCTCTATAAAAAAAGCCCGTTCGTGCGGGCCTTTATTTTAAATCTTCTACTAGGTAAAAGTATGCGCCCGACAGGACTTGAACCTGTGACCCATCCGTTATGAGCGGATTGCTCTAACCAACTGAGCTACAGGCGCATATAATTATTTTATCAAAATTTGCCTATTTAGGCAAATAGTCTTTTTGCATTTTATCTTACATTCTTTTATTATCTTATTTGCTTTGTTAGAGTTTTATTGTTTGTCAATTTTTTTGTTTGCTTGGTTTTGGCTCAAACTCGTGCAAAATTATATTTTTCTATCTAAGCCGCTAACTCGTAAGAAAGTAATTTTTAAGGTAAAAACTTTGCTTTCTTACTCGGACATAGTCGGCTTGTTAGAACAGAAAAATATTTCAATTTTGCAGACACTCCATATCGCCAAATACCAAGCAAACGGGGATATAAAAGGCTTTTTTGTAAACGCTACATATCACACCAAACAATAAAACGGGAGTGAGAAAGACAGAGCATATTATTTTGCGAGGATTTTTAGTGAAAAATCCCGCCCCGACAGAGTAAATTTTTTTATAAGTATTTTGCGTTTAGAGAAGGCGCATTTTGCAAGGATTTTGAAGATATTTTTAATTAGTTTTTTCTTTATAAAAAGAAAAAACGCTTTTAGAAATGAGGTATAGTAGGGGACCGCGCCCGAAGGGCGCTGCTATCCGAAATTTCTAAAAAATTAAAAATAGACCAAAAGCCGAAGCAAAAAAAATGCCGAGGGACAGGATCGAACTGTCGACACCTGGTTTTTCAGACCAGTGCTCTACCACTGAGCTACCTCGGCTTTAATTCAAAAGGTTTGAATTATTGACTTATTAAATTATAGCAAATATTTTTGTGCTTTTGTAGATTTAATTTACTACAATGGTGTTATATGGGGGATGTTTTATGAAGAAAACAGGTAAAGTTGTAATTTTGATGTTGGACTCTTTTGGTATCGGTGGCGCAGTTGACGCGGCCAAGTTTGGCGACACGGGCGCAAATACTTTAAAACATATTATGGAAAAGCGCGGTTTTTTGAAAATTCCTAATATGACTTATCTTGGTTTGCAAAAAGCGGCTAAAGCAAGCGACGATACTTTTATAATTAAAGAACAAGACTCTGCGCAAATAAATTTGCCGAGCAAATACGGCTTTATGCGCGAAAGAAGCCACGGCAAAGATACATCTTCGGGCCATTGGGAAATGGCGGGTGTGCCTGTGCTTTTTAACTGGGGATATTTTAAGCCGGACTATCCGAGTTTCCCCCAAGAATTAATTGATAATATTTGTAAGGAAGCAAATTTGCCAGGTATACTTGGTAATAAAGCCGCAAGCGGAACAGAAATTATTAAAGAACTTGGAGAGGAACACATAAAAACAGGCAAGCCGATTTGCTATACTTCGGCTGATAGCGTTTTTCAAATAGCGGCACACGAAGAAAGTTTTGGTTTAGAAAAACTTTATAATTTGTGCGAAATTGCTTTTAAATATGTAAAACCTTATAATATCGCGCGCGTAATTGCGCGGCCTTTTATCGGCACAGCGGCAGATAATTTTACGCGCACAAAAAACAGACACGATTATTCCGTTAAACCGCCCGCACAAACGATTTTAGATAAAATAAAAGATGCCGGCGGGCAGGTTATAGGTATCGGTAAAATAAGCGATATTTACGCAACACAGGGTATAACAAAAAAAGTTAAAGCAAGCGGACTAGCGGAACTTTTTAACACAACTTTAGCAGAAGTTAAAACAGCCCAAAAAGGTTCACTCGTTTTTACAAACTTTGTTGATTTTGATATGGTCTGGGGACATAGGCGCGATGTTGAGGGCTATGCCACAGGGCTAGAATATTTTGATAAAAGATTACCCGAAATACAAAATGTTTTAGAAAATGATG
This sequence comes from Elusimicrobiaceae bacterium, assembly GCA_045601125.1. Lineage (GTDB taxonomy): Bacteria > Elusimicrobiota > Elusimicrobia > Elusimicrobiales > Elusimicrobiaceae > Proelusimicrobium. The sequence goes on from JAZRZE010000043.1 coordinate 30,297, forward strand.
ACATTGTTTTTATTACCGCTGACCATGGCTGCGACCCAACTTATAAAGGCACCGACCACACTCGCGAAAATGTGCCTGTTATGATGTTTGGTAAAAAAGTTTTAGGCGCGTTTATAGGCGGAAGAGATACTTACGCAGATATTGCGCAAACTATTGCTGCTTATTTTGATTTAGAAGGTTTTGATAACGCAAAAAGTTTTTTGTAATTTTTAAAAGCGGTAGAGATTTCCGACAAAAACACTCGGGAATGACGAATATAACAGAGCAAATTATTTTGCAAGGATTTTCGTGCCAAATTTAATTAGAAGATTTTTCTAAAAACCTTACTTTAATTTTTCAGCAAGTCGATTAAATCTATGAACAAGCGCAATTTCATAAGGGTACTCTCCGGTATCATTTTTACAGAAACGAACGGTGTTATCAACAGATAAAACCAATTCTGCCATCCTTATATAATCATTTAAGGCACAAATATGTAAAGCTGTATTTCCATTTACAGAAGAAGGCATTTTGGCAAGTTCTGGAAACTCTTTAAGTAAAGTATACACTTTCATTTCATCTCCCTCTAAAATAGCATCAAAAAAAGCATGTTGCGTTTTTGGGGAAATTTCTCTTTTTAAAGGTTTTACTTCTTCTAGTTCGCTTTTACGTTGTTTATAAACTGCGAAACATATTAAAGCAAAAACAAGGGTTATTATTATAGGAATCCAAATATAAGAACTTCTTTTATAACTTTTGATAACAATTTCTTTGCCCCTCTTGGCACCGTGACCTAAAAGGAATTGTGTTACTTCTTTGCTTTTGACTAGATCTAAAGGTGTTTTTTGATATTTATTTATTGCGTTAATATTCGCGCCATTCTTAATTAAAACTTCAACAACACCTAAATTGTTTTTATCAACTGCAATATGAAGAGGTGTTCCCGCCTCACTATTATTATCATACTTATAAATGAAATCACATTGAGCATTAAGATCCGCTCCTTTATCTATTAAAAATTGTGCTATATATTTATTACGAGCAAGGTGCAGCGGAGTAACATTTCTCCTATCTTTAATGTTAATCTCTGCTGGAAGGCTCATGAAAGGCTTTTCTTTATCATTAAGATATTGTGGTGTTGTTAGTATTTCAGCAACTTCTTTTGATTGAACATTAAATATGGGTGTTTTACCTTGATAATCTGTTGCATTAGCATTGGCTCCGTATTTTAGTAATAGTTTAACAGTTTCTGTTTTATCATCTAATACAGCCTTAAAAAGAGCTTCATTTTTATCTTCAGCACCATATGAAAGTAAAATTTCTGCCATACT
>JAZRZE010000044.1:0-8423 GCA_045601125.1 Elusimicrobiaceae bacterium
TATGTGATACTTACAATAATATATACAATGGCCTTGTTTCTTATATGCTATCTTACTCATATTTTAATTGTAGCATAGAAGAGGAAGAGTTGCCTCTCCTCCATAGGCTTCCGCCTATGGTTTCCCCGGGTAGAATAAAAAAACCCCGCTCTTTCAAAAGAACGGGGTTTTTTGATTAACCCGCTACATAAGACGATCGTGGAAAGTTTCTTGCGGAGTTTCATCCATATCTAAAACCTGATAAGGAATCAAATTAAAATCAATTTGCGTCAAATCGATTTTGCGAATTGCCGAGTTATACATTGTGCGGTAATAAAATGTAGGATGGCTTAAATCGCTTGCTGCTGTCCATTGGGTTGCACTTGGCATATCGGGTATTTGTTCGCCAGGGGCAAACTCCGCACCGATTGGCAAATCAAAATTATTTAAGATGTGGAAGGCCTGCGTAATTGCGCCGTATTTATCCTTTGGCATTGGCGCTGTCTGTGTATAGAAAAAGGCGCGCACAAGACGGGCGGGCGGGGTTAAATCGCCAGGTAAACCAAGCAAATTGCTGCCGCCACCAAGAGAAAATAAATTAACCTCCCCCATAGTCTTGGCAGGGGTTTGCCCGCCGGTTATGTGGATATAATTATTCAAATTTACCTGGTGCCACGGAAAACTTGGCGAATTGGTAAAAACTCTTAAATTGTTTTCGTAAATATGCCTTTTGCCTTTATCCGTTATTTCCAAGACAACACTTCTGCCTGTATTATCACTAATACGCCAATGGCCTGTTGCATAATTGCCGTTTTTATCGGACTTGCCTATTGGTATAATTTCAATTTTTTCAAGTCCTTTTAAGGCCTCCTCTACGCTTGCAAAATTGGTTAAAATATAACGCACCAACTCGCCATCACTAACTGATTTTTTTGCGTGCTTTACATTATAGGGTGTAAGACTGCCAAAACCGGCAAAATAGAAAATACCGACGTTTAAGCCCTTTTCATTTACGCCTTCGGCTACAAACTCCGGCTCCACGGTGCTTGCGCCAATGGCGCCATATTTATTTGTCCAAGTGTGGCCGTTTTTGCCTTGTGGCGTAAGAGCAGTATTTTTGTGTCCGCGTGGCATAATAATAAGTTTGCTGTTTAAATTACCGCCCTTCCATTCAATAGTGCGGGCAAGAACTTTGGTTCCGTCGGCAGCGGTAATTTGAATACCGGTGCAGGCATTTATGGCTTGAGTGTTTGCTAAAAGCATAAAAGTGCTGATAGCAAGTGTTAATAGTTTTTTCATTATACCCCCTAATTATTTCTGTTTATTTTTATATACTACAAATATAGGGTAGCATAATTTTTTGTAATTTTGTCTAATTTATTGGAAAATTTTAATTAGTTTTTTTCGTTTCAAATAAAACTAAATATAGCAAATTGTTTTTACGAGGATTTTGGAGATTGTTTTAATTAGTTTTTTCTTTTTTCTAAAGAAAAAACGCTTTTAGAAATGAGGTATACCTAGAGCGGCCGAGAGGCCCGCGTATCCGAAATTTCTAAAAAATTAAAAATAACCCAAAAGCTGAAGTAAAAATTTTAGAGGTTTTTTGCGGCGCGGCGGGCCTTGCGCTTATCAAGACGTTCTTGCTTAGTTGCGCGCCTTTTGTAGCCGCCGATTCTATCGGGCAAGGCGGAAACTTCTTCATCCACTGCGCCGTTCCACTCAAATTCTTTACCACAGGCAATAATTGTTGCGCCTTCGGTAATACCTTCTTTTTGTAGGGCTTTTTCAAGCCCGAATTTTTTGAAAATTCCGCGTAATCTTTGCACTGCTTCAGGCTGGGAAAAATTTGTCATAGCGATAAATTCTTCTATCTTTTTGCCGGTAATTTGGAAAGTATTTTCATCCACTTTAGTTAAAACAAACATCGGTTCTACCAAGTGGACTTTTGGCAAAATTTTTTCTTTTTTCTTTGCCACCACGACGGGTGCTTTGGAAAGTTCTTTAACAATATTATCCAAAACTTTGTTTATACCTTGCGCGCCGGCAGCGGAAATAAAATAAATTGTTTGGTCTTTAAATTTCTTTTTTAATTTTTCGTAAATCTCTTGCGCGCCGTCAATATCGCTTTTGTTTATCACTAAAATTTGCGGTTTTTTGGCAAGGTTTTTATCAAAAGTTTTTAATTCCTTTTGTATAACTTTTATTGATTTCTCTGCTGTTAGATCTTCATAACCGAAAGGGTCAACCAAGTGAACAAGAACTCTTGTTCTTTCAATATGTTTTAAAAATTGATGGCCAAGGCCTTTGCCAAGACTTGCGCCCTCAATAATACCCGGAATATCCGCCACGACAAAACTTTTGCCCTTGTGGCTTGCAATACCGAGATTTGGGTTTAAAGTAGTAAAAGGATAACCCGCAATTTTCGGGCGCGCGGCGGAAACGGCACTTAAAAAAGTGCTTTTGCCCGCATTGGGAAAACCGACAAGGCCCACATCTGCAAGCACTTTTAATTCTAAGATAAGAGTTTTTTCTTCGCCTGGTTGGCCGTTTTCGGCAATTCTTGGGGCGGTGTTAAAACGGCTTTTGAAACTTTGGTTTCCCCTGCCGCCGCGCCCACCTTTTGCAATAATAACTTCCTCGCCGGGTTTGGTGAGGTCGGCTAAAACAATGTCGTTTTCTTTAATAATTGTGCCAAGCGGAACGAGAATAATTTTGTCTTTGCCGTTAAGTCCGGTTTTGTTATAAGTGCCGCCCTTTTCGCCGTTTGGGGCTTCAATATGGGGGTTGTAGGCAAGGTCTTGAAGTGTGGTAAGGTTTGGCTCTGCTTTAAAAACAATATCGCCGCCACGACCGCCACTGCCGCCGTTTGGCCCGCCGAACTCAATAAACTTTTCGCGTCTAAAGGAAAGGCAGCCATCGCCGCCTTTGCCGGCTTTGACATAAATTTTAACTCTATCTATAAAACTATTTGCTTGCATATAGAATATTTTAGCATAATTTTTACTTCGGCTTTTGGGGTATTTTTAATTTTTTAAAAATTTCGGATATGCGGGATTGCCATCCCCTCGCGGTATACCTCGTTTCTAAAAACGTTTTTCTTACTTTTATGGAAGAAAAACTAATTAAAAATATCTCCAAAATCTTTGTAAAAATGTGCTATGCTTAGATAAAATTTTAGCGAACGCAAAAACATTTGCTTTGCTATTATTCGTCATACCCGAGTGCTTTTGTCGGGCATCTCATCCTATTTTAATAAGCGGTGGAGATTCCCGATTACATTGAACTGCATCCAAAAAGTTGGACAAAATTTTTCCGATAATTTCTCGCCCTTTTTCGTAGAAAAGGGGAGAGATTTAAGAGTGGGGTGTTCTTAAGGTATTCTCTTATTTTTACACCCCACACCTAACCTCTCCCCTAATTTTTACTTCGTAAAAAGTCAAGGGAGAGGAATAAAAAGTGTCCAACTTTTTTGGTGCAGTTCCCTTTTGGGAATGACGCTTTTATTTTATTTTTTACTTGTATTTCTCTTTGTGGCGCGATAGTTAGTTTTAATTATATAAATATAATAAAAACTAGTGAGTGCGGAGTATAGAGAAATAGAATATAGCGAGAAAACGAATATTTTTCTATCGTAATTTTAAATTAAAAAAGGAAAAAACTTGTAAATTCGGGAGTAAATAGTTATAATGAAAATATAAGTTATCAAAAAATAACTTATAACAATTTTAAAGCGTTTTTGGAACCTTGTGAAGAACAAGGAGAGCTTTTGAGAAATCAAAGGCATAATACGAGTCCAAAAACAGCTCGTTATTAGGCACGCATTATCTTGGCTGATCCCCTTGGTTTTGCGTGCCGAGTGTTTGCCGTTCTATTATTAGAACGGCAGACCGCGGCTGTTGTATTTGGGTTACTCGTATTAGCTCAAATATAGCAGCCGCTTTTTTGTTGTAAAAATTAGGAAATACGGAGAAATTATATGCAAGAATATAGTTTAGAAAATATTCAAAACAAGGTAAAAGAAATGATTGCTAAACAAGGCAAACCCAATATTTTATTATGTGGTATTACCGGAGCAGGAAAAGATTCTTTGATTAATTTTATCTTTAATGAAAATGTTGCCCACCCTAGCAATATGAACCCCCAAACTATTAAAAACGATATAGAGTTTTACGAAGGAAATAGTGTAAATATTTATAATAGTATGGGGTATGAAATCGGTTCAGAAAAGCAAACTCAATATTTCCAAATTATTTTTGATAATTTCTTACAAAAGCAAGATAACTTAGAAGAAACTAAAAGAGTTAATTTAGTCTGGTATACCATTCCGGCTTCCGGCACTAAATATACCGATTTAGATATTAAATTGATAAAACAAATTCATAATTTAGGTTTGCCTATAGGCATTTTACTTACAAAAATTGACGATATTTCAGTAGAAGACTTAAGTATATTTGTTGGCTCACTCAAAAAAGATTTGCCCAATATTCCTTTGTTCCAATTAAGTATAGATAAAAACCCGCTCGTTCAACAAGATTGCCATTGGCAGGAATTGGAAGCGTGGTCATATGAAAATTTACCGGTTTCTTTACAGGCCCGTTTCGTATCCGCCTTGCGTACCGGTTTAGTTGAAAAACATAAAGAAGCCGAAAAATTAGTTGACACATTTAAGAAAAAAATGTTTTGCGAGGTAATGAGTTCAAACCGGGTTGTTGAAGAACAAACGGCTATGTTGGTTGGTATTTGCCGTATTTATAACATCTCCGTTGATAACGAAAATTTACAAAAAGAAATTACTAGCCGCACCTTAGATAAAATTGCCAAATGCATTTATGGCTTCTTACAACTTGTACACTCTAATGCAGAACGCATTCCGTTGCCTAAAAAATGGGAAAGATACCGCCATATGATTGCGAGCGGATTACGACTGCTAACAGCAGGTTTAAGTCGTGTGTTTCCTACTTTGTTTACCGGACAATTAGGACAAGCATTTATCTCATTATGTGAAAAACAAGCGCAAGATATGTTGGATGGTAAAAAAACCTATTTTGATATTGAAACGATACTGACTTCTGCAGATTATGCAGGCCAAGTTATTGAAAAGATTACAGAACAAATTAGCAATATGAACCAGCAAGAGAAAGAAGAATTACTACTGGAACAGCAGGAGAAAAATAATGACTAAACAATCTATATATAATTTTTTATTGGTAGGCAGAACAGGCTCTGGCAAAAGTGAATTAATTAACTATTTAGCCGGAAAAACAATTGCTAAAACCGGTGTCGGCAAACCCGTTACTCCCAAAGGAGAATTTAAAGAATATTCTTTCCCTTTTCCATCTAAACCAAATACACGATGTAAAATTTATGACAGTTGGGGATTAGAGTCCAGCCAAAGTGATGTATGGGAACAAGTCATACAAAAAAAATTAGATACAACTTTAGATTGGAATAAAATAATAAGCGGTATTATTTATTGTATTTCTTATCGTAAAGACCGTTTGCAAGATTTTGAGCGCGATTATATTAAGCAAATGCTTAAACACAAATACCGCGTAATTGTGGCTTGCACAAATGCAGATTCTAATAATTATCCAATTCATTGTAAAGAATGGCCTGAGGACTTAAAAACTTTTACTAAAGAAGAAAATGAACATTTATCTTGGGTAGATATTTCATCTAAACCATATAAATTACGCGGTAAAGAACCAACACAACCTTTCGGGCGTGATAAATTAGTTGAACTCTTGAAAAAAGATATGGACTTTAATATCGCATCCGTATTATTACAAAAAGCATTAGAGTGGAAAAAAAGCAGCAGTAAAGAATTAAATGATTTGGCTGATAAATTGCATAAAAAAGTAAACGATATTGGGTTTTTTCTATCTGAAGTTGACTATAAAAAAGAAGTTTTAACAAAAGAATTGGAAAAAGACATCCGTAAGTGTGAGCGTAATATAGAATCTAAATTTGAAGGAATCACTATTACTACACATTTAGCTAAATATTTACCTAAAGAAAAGTTTACAACATGGAAACAATTATTATTGGTGGTAATAGGAGGGCCTTTAGCATTTACAATTATGCAAATAAAGGATATAAACAAATTGAAAGAACAATTACATAAGGCTATAGATGAGCGTATTAATCCTGTAAGAAAAACAGTAAATCAGTTATATGCTAAAATAGAAACGGAGTGCAGTCCTTTAGTAAAACAAAATAAAAAATAACTATCTACGGCGTAGCCGGGGGGGCTTTTACAATATACACAAGGCAAAGAAAAAGGACGGCTTTGAAAGCCGCCCTTTTATTTTTTTGCTACCAAATTTTATTTGGCTTTTGTTGAAGTCTTTTTTGTAGCGGCAGCTTTAGGGGCTGCTTTGGTTGTTTTGACTGCTTTGGCAGTTTTAACTTCCTTTTTGGCTACGGGTTTAACTTCTTTTTGAGCATAGACTGATACTTGTTGTTTACCTTTTTTTGCCCACTCAAAGGTTACAATACCTGAGATTCTAGCAAATAAACTATCGTCTGTGGCTCTTGAAACATTATTGCCCGGCAATATTTTGGTGCCGCGTTGTTTAAGAATAATCTCGCCGGCATTAACGTACTGTGAGCCATATCTTTTAACCCCAAGTCTTTGACCGTGGGAGTCCCTACCGTTTGATGAGGAACCTTGTGCTTTTGTATGTGCCATATATAGTTTCTACCTTATAAGATTATTTCTTTAATCTTGATTTCTGTAAGATTTTGTCTATGACCTTGGGTTTTTTCATAACCTTTTTTAGGTCTCTTTTTGAATACAATTATCTTGCGACCGCGTAAATGTCTTACGACTTCAGCGGTGACCTTGGCAGTTTTACCTGCTTTGGTATCTGATGAGGTGCCTTCTTCAGAACCGGCCCAAAGTGATTTGAGTTCAACTGTTGCGCCGACTTCTGCTTCAAGTCTTTCAACCTTCAGATTTTGGCCTGGGGTAACCCAGTATTGTTTTCCACCTGTTTCTATGATTGAATACATACTTATTTCGCCTTTAACGATAAAAGTAGCCGCTTGCGCGGCCTGCGTTTTTGGCTATATATATTATACCATAATTTTGTAAAATATACTTATGGAAAAAGTTTTAGTTGGTCTTTCCGGCGGGGTTGATTCCGCCTTAACTGCCTGCCTTTTAAAAAAGCAGGGTTATGAGGTGATAGGCGCGATAATGTCTATCTGGGATGATAGTTTGCCCACACCAAAAGAGCAAAATAATGCCTGTCTTGGTCCTGAAGAAGAAGATATAAAAACCGCAAAAAAAGTGGCGGATTTTTTAGGAATTCCTTTTGAAGTTATTGACTGCCGCGAAATTTACAAAAAAATTGTTATAGAAAATTTTAAAAAAGAATATAGTTGCGGACACACGCCAAACCCGTGCATTTGGTGCAATAGTTATGTAAAGTTCGGCGCACTACCAGAAATGGCAAAAAAGCAGGGTATTTTGTTTGATAAATTTGCAACGGGCCATTATGCCAAAATTGATTTTGATAAAACTTTGGGCCGCTGGTATCTTGAAAAATCCCCGCAGGATGAAAAAGACCAAACTTACTTTTTATACCGCTTAACGCAAAAGCAATTAAAAAATATTTTATTCCCGCTTGGTGCTTACACAAAATCGCAGGTAAGAGAACTTGCCTTAAAATACAATTTGCCTGTAGCGCAAAAGCAAGATTCGCAAGATTTTTATTGCGGTGATTATAATGATATTTTAAATTTCTCGCCTAAACCGGGCAATATTGTTGATATGACAGGCAAAGTCTTAGGTAAGCATACGGGTATTTGGAACTATACTATCGGCAAGCGCAAAGGGCTAACCCAAGGCGGAACAAAAGAACCTTTATATGTAATAAAAATTGACGGCAAAAATAATCAAATTATCGCCGGACCGAAAAGCGCTTTGTTTAATAATAAATTATTTGTTAATCAAATAAACTGGCTTTCTATTGCCTGCCCGAGCGCACCGATTAAAGCACTTGTTAAAATACGCCGCCAGCATAAAGAAGCACCTGCAACGATTACACCGCTTGAAAACGGGCGCGCAAAAGTTGTTTTTGATGAAGGGCAAATGTCTATTACCGCCGGGCAAAGTGCAGTTTTCTATAGAGAAAATCGCGTTCTCGGCGGCGGTATAATAGAATAAATTGGGGAAATACCATGAAAGTTTTTTCAAATGATAACGCAACCTACAAAAAAAATTATTATGAAATTCTAAATTTCTTTACACACAAACAAGCAACATATGAAACTTATATAAGAAAAGATATTTCTTTTCAGAAAGGAAATGGCGTTTTTTTTACAAATTCTCAAACTATCATATCTGATATTTTAAGTATCATTGATATCGATGCAAATATTTTTTCAAAGAAAATTTTAGAACCAGCTTGTGGACAAGGAATAATTATACTTCAATT
>JAZRZE010000045.1:0-7943 GCA_045601125.1 Elusimicrobiaceae bacterium
ATATAAATATATTATAATATATATATATGAAAAAATTTAAACTTTTTTTACTTTTAGTTTTATCTGCCGGTTTTCTTTGTTCTTGCTCTACTGTTAAAAATATGCAAGAGCAAATGGTAAACTGTAAATATTCTCTTGCCGGTGTTTCTACCGAAGATGTCAGTTTGACAAATTTAACTTTGGGGGTCGGCGTTGCGGTAGCAAATAACAGCAAAACAACAACGGCAAAAGTAAATCGTTTTCAAGGTAAATTATACTTAAACGGTAATGACGTTGCCGATATCGCTTTTGGGGCAATGCAAGTTGCACCTATGACAAGCGAAGTCGGTAAAGCAACCGTTGTAGTACCTTTTGAAAAACTCGGCAAAAACATTGCCGGTTTAGTTGCAACAAATAGTATCTCGCTTAAATACAAGGTTGTAGGTAATATTTATTTTGACACACCTATCGGGCAATTACCTTTCCCTGTTGCAATTGAACAACAATTAAAATAAAAAGAAAATTTTTATTTTATAAAAAATAAATGGAGGGCATTTTAATGTCTCAAGGAACAAATACGCGTGAAGACATCAGCGATATCATTAAAAAATGGAAAAAAGTAGAAGGCAGCCTTGTTATGATGCTGCATTCTGTGCAAGGACGGCTGGGCTATGTACCCCGCTGGGCTGCTATGGAAATATCTAAAGAAACAGGTATTGCCTTAGCAAAGATATATGAAGTTTTAACCTTCTATAGTTTCTTTAAGTTAACAAAGCCGGCAAAATATCAAATTAATGTTTGTATCGGTACGGCTTGCTATCTTAAAGGCGCCCCCGAACTTTTAAAAGCAATTGAAAAATATACTGGCTTAAAAGACGGGCAAACTTCCGAAGACGGCAAATTTTCCGTTATGGGTTTAAGATGTATCGGTTGTTGCGGGCTTGCGCCTGTTATTTCCGTAAATGGTAAAATTCACGGTCAACTTAAAGCCGGCGATATTAAAACCATTTTAGATGAGGCTACCAAGGGAGAATAACTTTTATGGCAAAATTGATTAACGATATTAAAGAAAAATTTAACAAACAATATGCCAATATTGATAAACGCATCGTCGTATGCGGCGGAACCGGTTGTATTGCAGGCGGTTCCCAGCAAGTTTATGAGGCCTTCCAAAAAGAATATAAAAAGAGAGGGCTTCCTTATACAGTAGAAATCACCAGTGGTTGCCGCGAACACTCTACCTATATTTCAAAGAGCGGCTGCCAAGGTTTCTGCGCACAAGGTCCGCTTGTAAGCGTAGGTGATATTTTCTACACAAAAGTTAAAGTCAGTGATGTTGAAGAAATCGTAGAAAAAACAGTTTTAAAGGGGGAAGTTATCGACCGCCTTTTATATGTAAATCCTACAGATAAAAAACATTGCAAAACTTTAAAAGATATTCCTTTCTATCAAAAACAACATCGCATTTTACTTGCTGACTGCGGTAAAATTAACCCCGAAGATATTAATGAATATATCGCCCACGGCGGTTATGCAGGTTTGGCCAAAGCACTTGAAAACGGCCCTCAATTTGTTATTGATGAAATGAAAACCAGCGGTCTTCGCGGTCGCGGAGGTGCAGGTTTCCCTACTTGGCTTAAATGGGATTTAACAAGAAAACCGCAAAGCAAAGTTAAATATATGATTTGTAACGGTGACGAGGGCGACCCCGGTGCTTATATGGACCGCTCCCTCTTAGAAGGTAACCCTCACTCTGTTGTAGAAGGTATGATTATTGCCGGTTTTGCAATCGGTGCAACACGCGGTTTCTTCTATATCCGCGCAGAATATCCTTTGGCAATTGAACGTGTGCAAAAAGCCATTGATGCCTGCTACAAAAAAGGTCTTTTAGGTAAAAACATTTTAGGCAGCGGTTTTGATTATGATTTGGAAATCCGCTTTGGTGCAGGCGCATTCGTCTGCGGCGAAGAAACCGCTCTTATTACCTCTATTGAAGGTAACAGAGGAACCCCCAGACCTAAACCGCCTTTCCCGGCTGTTAAAGGTTTATGGGGCAAACCAACCTCTATTAACAATGTTGAAACTTTAGCAAACGTTCCTTATATTATGACAAAGGGCGGTGCTTGGTATGCTTCAATGGGTTCTGGCAAATCAACCGGAACAAAAGTTTTCGCTATGACAGGTAAAGTTAAAAATACCGGTCTTATTGAAGTGCCTTTAGGTATTACCGTTAAAGAAGTTGTCTATGATATCGGTGGAGGTCCTTTACACGGCGATAAAGTTAAAGCCGTTCAAACCGGCGGACCTTCCGGCGGTGTTATTGACGGCGGCCACTTCCACATGCCTATTACCTATGAATCACTGCAGGAAATCGGTTCAATTATGGGTTCAGGCGGTCTTATCGTTATGGACGAAACAGATTGTATGGTAGATATTGCTAAATTCTACCTTGAATTCTGCGTTGATGAATCTTGTGGTAAATGCGCTCCTTGCCGTATCGGCGGGTATCAATTACTCGGTTATTTAAACAAAGTTACCGACGGTACCGCAACTGAAGAAGATATTAAAAAGATTGAAGAAATCGCAACTGCTATGAAAAGAGCCTCTTTGTGCGCTTTAGGTCAAACCGCACCGAACCCGATTCTTTCTACTTTAAAATTCTTCAGACACGAATATGACGAACATATTAAAGATAAACGCTGCCATACCGGTAAATGTAAAAACTTAGCAAAATTTGAAATTACCGATAAATGTGTTGGTTGCGGTATGTGTAAAAAAGCCTGCCCTGTTGGTGCAATTAGTGGCGAAATCAGACAGAAACACAAAATTGACCAATCTAAATGTATTAAATGCGGACAATGCTTTAATACTTGTAAACTCAAGGCTATTATCAGAGGTTAGAATTTTATGATTAAAGCAAAAATAAACGGAAAAGATATTGAAGTTAAAGAAGGAACTTCCATTTTAGATGCAGCCCGCGTAGCTAATGTTAAAATCCCTACGCTTTGCAAACACGAAGACCTTGAAGCAACTGGCGGTTGCGGTCTTTGTATCGTCAAAGTTAAAGGTTCAAACAAAATTCTTCGCGCCTGCACAACCGAAATTACCGAAGGTATGGAAGTTATCACCCACGACCCGGAAATCGTTGCAGTCCGCAGAAGCGTGCTTGAACTTATTATGTCCAATCACCCTAAAGATTGCTTAACTTGCGCAAGAAACCAAAATTGCGAATTACAAAGACTTGCGGCAGAATTTGGTATTAGAGAAAATCATTTCCCTAATGTCTTAAACAGCCGCAAACACAAAAAAGATAACAGCGCAAAAGGTATTTGCATTGATACTTCAAAATGTATCCAATGTGGCAGATGTGTGCAAGTTTGCCAAAAAGTGCAAGATGTTTGGGCTTTATCTTTCTTAAAGAGAGGTATTAAAACTTATTTATCGGCAGCAGGCGATATTGACTTAAAAGATTCTCCTTGCGTAAACTGCGGTCAATGCTCTGCCCACTGCCCTGTCGGTGCTATCGTTGAACACGACGAAACAAGAGAAGCCTGGAACGCTCTTTCAGACGAAAAGAAATATTGCGTCGTGCAATTTGCTCCGGCAGTTCGTGTTGCAATCGGCGAAGCTTTTGGCTACCCCGTTGGTAAAAATTTAACAGGCAAATTAACCAGCGCCTTATACGCCCTTGGTTTTAATGCCGTTTTTGATACCAACACCGGTGCAGATTTAACCATTTTGGAAGAAGCAAGCGAATTTAAACACCGCTTAACAAATGGTGGCGTCTTGCCTTTAATTACAAGCTGCTGCCCCGCTTGGGTTGATTTTGTTGAAAAGAATCATGGTGATATGCTTGACCATATTTCTTCAGCCAAATCTCCGCATGAAATGGTTGGCGTTCTTGCCAAAACTTATTATGCCCAAAAACATAACATTGACCCCAAAGATATTTTTGTAGTTTCTGTTATGCCTTGCACCGCAAAGAAATATGAAATCAGCAGAGATAAAGATATGTCCGCCAGCGGTTATCCGGATGTTGACCTCGTCTTAACAACCCGCGAAATTGCAAGAATGATTAAACAAGCAGGTATTGACTTTAATAATCTTGAAGACAGAAAAGGCGACGATATTTTATCCGCCTATACCGGTGCTGCCACAATCTTCGGTGCAACCGGCGGTGTTATGGAAGCTGCTTTAAGAACGGCCTATAACCTTGTTACAGGTGCTGAACTTAAAGATGTTAACTTTAAAAAAGTCCGCGGTCTTAAAGGTATTAAAGAAGCCAAAGTTGATGTTAACGGAACGGAAGTCAGAGTTGCCGTTGCGCACGGTCTTGGCAATGTTGATGCCTTACTTAAAAAGATTAAAAAAGCCAAAGAACAAGGTAAAGAACTTCCTTATCACTTTGTGGAAGTTATGGCCTGCCAAGGTGGTTGTGTAGCCGGCGGCGGTCAACCTTACGGCGTAACCGACGAACTTAGAGTTTTAAGAGCAAAAGGTCTTTATAACGAAGATGCCCACGCTGAAATCAGATGCAGCCACCAAAACCCTGCTATTAAGAAATTATACGCAGATTATCTTGGCGCACCTTTAAGCGAAAAGGCACATCACTTGCTCCACACTCATTATACAAAGAGAAACAAATATCAAAAATAATTCTCTTGTAATTTGAGCACTAAAGAACCCCGGTTATGCAGTTTTGCAGCCGGGGTTTTTCTTTGCAGAGGGAATAAATACTTGCAAAAAGGACAGCAAAATTTGTAGTATTTAATTAAGCAGTAAATGTGCTCTTTTTTTAGGAGAGCAAAATACAATTTGAAAGTATTTTTGGAACCTTGTTTTTAGAACAAGGAGAGCCTTTGAAAAATTAAAGGCACTTATGCGGTCCAAAAACACAGCAGTTATAAGGCACGGAACGAAAGGAAGTCATGAGCCTTTTGTTTCGTGCCGAGTGCGTATTATTTAATGCGCCACGGCTGCTATGTTTGGGTTACCGCATAAGGCTCAGGCATAGCAGCCGTTTTTATTTGCCAAAAAATACTTTTAAATAAAAAAGGAGAAAATAAAAATGAAGAATAAAATAAGAAATGTTAGTATTATAATTGCAAGCATATTGTTAGGTGGATGTGCCGCTGGTATCAATCACAATGTCGCAAATATAAATGGTAAACCTTATTTAATTGAAACCCATAAAAGAGGGCTTTTTCTCAAACAATGGAGTGAACCAAGCATTTTTCATTCACTGGATGGAGATATCGACAATATAGCCATGAAACAAAAAATTACAGAAATTGTTAAATCTTGTAAATCAATTCATTTTAAACAAATGAATAAAACGACATCTGATTATAAAGAGGTTCTTAATTGTATAAATGAAAAAATAAAATAATAAGGCTAGTGATTCTCTTGGCTATTCCAGAGATAATAAAGAACCACCAGTTATACCGGTGGTTCTTTATTATATAAACAATGAAATAAACTTTACTTTACGCCATGCATCCAACGATTAATAGGTTTGATTAAAACAAGTAAGATTAAAGAGGCAACTATCGGCGTGATAACCGGCCAAGTAAAGAACTGCGTTAAAGTCATCTTATCAATAAAGCCGGAATAGACACCCGCCAGTTTGCCAGCAATAGATGTTCCAAGGAACCAAGTACCCATAAGTAAAGAAATAAACTTTACAGGTGCAAGTTTTGTAACCATTGAAAGACCTACAGGCGATAAGCAAAGTTCACCCATAGTAAACATAAAGTAAGCGCCGATAATCCAGAAAATACCCATCTTATTATTGCCGCAAACAATAGAGGCCGTAAGCAAGATTATATAACCCAGAGCAATCAGCCAAAACGCCACCATAAACTTGGCGGGTATGCTTAAATCTTTTCCTTTCTTTGCTAAAGACACCCATAATTTAGAAAACACGGGAGCAAATAACATAATAAACAAAGGATTAACCGATTGGAACCACGCCGTAGGTATTTCAAAAGGTTTTCCAAAGAAGTTTATTATCCTGTTGACATGTTCATCTGCAATAAGATTCAAAGCAGCGCCCTTTTGTTCAAAAATAGCCCAGAAGAAAATAGAGAAGAACGCCATAATAAATATAACGGCAATTCTTTGTTTTTCTTCTTTGGTAAGGGGAGCATTTGAAACTTCTTTTTTTGTTTCGGTTTTAACATAATTTTTAGGGGCTTTGCCCTTACCTTGCAAATATTTATCTTTACCCCACAAGAAAAGTGCAAGACCGAAAATCATACCCACTGCTGCCGAGCCAAAACCATAAACCCAGCCAAACTTATGGGCAAGTGTTCCGGCAATCAAACCGGCAAAAAAAGAACCCAAGTTAATACCCATATAAAAAATGGTAAAACCGCTGTCGCGTCTGGGGTCATTTTTTTCATATAAATCGCCGACGATACTTGAAATATTCGGTTTAAAGAAACCGTTACCGGCCACAATCAAACCCATTGCCACAAATACGGCATTTAAAGAGCCCTGCCCCATACAAAACTGTCCGGCAATAATACACAAAGCACCAATAATAATTGAGGCTCTTTTGCCTATCCATCTATCAGCAATATAACCGCCGATAAGGGGGGATAAGAAAATCAAACTCATCAAATTTCCGTAATAACTGCTTGCTTGTTCTTTAGAAAGTAAAAGTTCCTTTGTTAAGTATAAGATGAACAAGGCTTTTAGGGAGTAAAAACTAAAGCGTTCCCACATTTCCGTCGCAAATAAAAGGTAAAGCCCTGCGGGTTGTTTTTGCTTTACCTGGGGTGTTGTTGTAGTTATCATTAAGACCTCCTATAATTTCTGTCTATATTTTCATTATAACATTATTAGGGTAGGTAAAATCAAGTCCTTTTCACTTGAATAAAAAATTTTCTTGACAAGTAAAAATAAATTTGATACATTTGTATCAGAAAATGGAGAGTCGTCAAACCTCACAGGGTTTGAAGGCTCTTTTTTATATAAAAAAAAGACTCAAAAACCCACTCAGGAGAACTTCTGATGGACGAAATAATGAGTTCCATAAAAGAATTAAGGCAAACCCTTGATTCAAAAATTAACGATTGTTTAACAAAAGATAAAGCAGAAAAAATGATAACCGATATCATCAATAATCTGCACCCACAAAAAAGCAAAGCCGTTTTGCCCACCACGGAAGAAGATGTTTTAGAAAGATTTTCCGTTTTTTCTAAAAGCGGACGCAATATGCCCGAAAGACCTTGGACAAGCGAATACGGCCGCAAATTCGGCAATATGAAAAACTTTTTACTTGCCGCAAAAAATAAGCACTCTATTTTAAACGATTTTAAGACCGTTCTTGCCGAAGGCGATACTGCTACCACCGGCGGCGGTTATTTAGTGCCTAGCGAATTTTCAAGCCAAGTTTTCAAGTTGATGAACGAGTCTAGCGCAATTATGAAAATTGCCAATATTATGCCTATGTCCACTTGGAAACGCCAAATCCCCAAACAACTAACCAATTTACAAGTCGGCTGGGTTAGCGAAAACAGCGTAAAAGGTATCACAAACCCCACTTTCGGACAAATTGAACAAACCGCAAAAGTTTTAGCCACGGTTATCAAATGCACAGATGAGTTAATAAGAGACAGCGCCATTAATTTAACTCAGTTCTTATCCGAACTTGTAGCCGAAGCCATGGCGCTTGAAATTGAAAGAGTTGCTTTAATCGGTAAAACCGCTTCAAGCGATCCTTTCAACGGTATTTTGAACACAAGCGGTATAAACGCTGTTTCTATGGCATCCACAAGTGTCACTTTTGACGATATTGCCAACTTGCTGTTTAGTTTAATAAACATCCCCCCGCAAAGCGGGGGGTTTTTCACATTACGGGTAAAACCCTTGCCTACTAGCTTAGGGCTAAAAGCCCTTTTTAACAGCCTGCCACACGCGACTCACCGTGCTCTCTTTAAATGGATCTTTATCAAACG
>JAZRZE010000046.1:0-33450 GCA_045601125.1 Elusimicrobiaceae bacterium
ATTCAATGTTCCGCCTTCTTTAAAAATTAGGGTTATACTTAATACTAAAGAAGAAAAAATTATCAATAAATATTCTTCTTACATAAAAACTTTGGCTAAAGTGGAAACTTTGGAAGTTGCCCAAAACGCACCCAAACCAAAGCAATCTGCCAGCGCGGTATTTGAGGAAACAACAATCTATATCCCCCTTGAAGGGCTTATTGATTTTGAAAAAGAAAATGCCCGCTTGAATAAGGAACTTTTAAACATACAAAATGCTCTTAACAATAGGGCTCGTATGCTTGCAAACCCCAGTTTCTTAAACAATGCTCCAAAAGAACAGGTTGCAAAAGCGCAAGAAGAATTAAAAGTTATGAAAGAAAAAGAGGCCTTCTTGCAAGTAGCAATAAAGGACTTAAAATAATCTTTTTCTTCAAAGAAAAATCTAAAAACCTCTCTTTTTATAGAGAGGTTTTTTATTTATATTTTATCTAGAGAAAAGAGAAAGTAGAATACCTTTTAAAACTATGCTCGGTTCATTTAGGGAAGAACTTTTAAACCCCATATCGGCTTCAATTATTCTATCTAAAGTTTTTAAAAGCGTTTGCGCACTTGGCATTGAGGGCGCTTTATAAATAAGGCGGCTTTCCCAAGGAAAAAGACCGGCATATTCTATAATTTCACTTGAGGAAAGGCCTGCAGAACTTAAATGTTTGATTCTAAACATTTTTTCCGTGCACATAGTTATTTGAGCAAGCAAACTAACCGGCGTTTGCCCTTCTTTTAGCATATTATCAACAATTGTTAAAGCAAGGGTTTTATTGCCGTCCATAATGGCATTTGAAAGGGCGTAGGGGTTTTCTTCCTTATTAAAACCGATACTTTGCAAAACTTCCTCTTGGGTAATTTTTTTGTTTGCGGCGCTTTGTTTATAAAGGAAAAGTTTTTCAAGTTCAACACTTATTGCCTGCATATTGCCGCCTGTTTGGTCCACTAAAGTAAAAAGTGCTTCTTGCTCAAAGGAAAAACCGGCTTCTTTTGCTTTTTCGTTTATCCAAGAGTTTAGGGCAAGACCTTTTAAATCGGTAAAATCTATTAAAACACCAAGGTCGCTAAGCGAATTTTCTAAAACTTTATCTTTTTTAGATTTTTTAGAATCATTATGCAAAACTATCAAACAAGTAGTCGGGCAGGGATTTTCAAGATAGCCGCAAAGCGCTTTTAAGGCGTTTGAATTCTTTTTTAATTTATCTGCATTGTTTAGAACTATTAGGCGCGTCGGGTTAAAAACGGGTGCGGTATTGGCAAGGCAAATTAAAGAAGCCATATCGCAGGAAGAACCGTCTTCTTTTTGAAAATTAAAATCGTCGGGCTTAAGGGCTTCTTTGATTTTGGCAATATATTCCTGCTTTAAAAAGATATTATCGCCGGTAAATAAATAAACGGGCGCAAAAGTGCCTGCGGAAATATCTTTTTTTAATTTATCAAAATCTTTAACGCTCATTGTCTTGTTACGGTTGTTTGGTTAGGATTTGATTGTATACTTTGGCGCGTTTGCGTTTGAATTGAACCAAAACCCTGTATTGTTCTTTTGACTATCATTTTGGCAAAGTTTTGCCAAAGTTGCTCTCTGGCTTGTTCTTCGCTCATACCGCCGGGCAAAGTGGAAGCGGAATAGGTATAAACCTGCACTAGCCCCGGTTCCTGCCAGATAGTTTCATTGGTGGTTTTATCAATAAAGCGCAAGTTCAAAAGAACTTCCATACGGTACACAGTCGGCACAAGTTGGGTATCATACTGAACTGGCAAAAGGATATAACGCATAATTTCACCCGCCAAAACGCCGTCTGCCTGCCCTTCGTTGACAATAGAATATTGAGCATTATTTAAAAACTCGTCAACGACGGAAATTGTCAAACGGTCTTCCAAAGCAAAGACTTCCGTTCTGTTGATAAACGGACGCACGTGAATCTTTTTGATGTGCTGTGGCAATATTTGAGCATTTGGTTTATAGTAAATTTCATCTTGCACAGCCGCGCAAGCACAAAGCAAAAGCAAGGGTAAAATTAGGAGTTTTTTCATTTTTAACCTCTTAGGCCGGTTTAACTACAAGGCTGACCATACGGCCCGGCACTATTATTATTTTAACTATACTTTGGCCCGAAAGCAAGGCCTTTATTTTAGGGCTGTTTAAAGCGGCTTCTTGCATTTCCTCTTTAGAAGCGCTGGCATTTATTTTAATTCTATCCTTAATTTTGCCGTTGACTTGAACAGCGATTTCTTTTTGTTCTTCGCTGATTAAGGCTTCCTTAAAGGTTGGCCAAGTTTCTTCTAAAAGAAAAGTCTTTTTGCCCATACGCTGCCAAATTTCGTCTGTTAAATGCGGGGCAAAAGGATGTAATAATTTTAAGAAGACAGCCATAGTATCTTCGTCAATTTCTTTAAGTTTAACAAGTTCATTAAAGAAAATCATTAAACTTGAAATTGCCGTATTAAAACTAAAGTTTTCAATATCTTGGGAAACTTTTTTGATAGTTTTATGCTTTAAAATTTCAAGTTCTTTAGGTAAGGTAATTTCTTTATAAGTCAATTCTTCAGACCAAGAGTAAATCCTCTTTAAGAAGCGCGAAATACCTTCAATACCTTTTGTATCCCAAGGTTTTGAGGCGTCAAAAGGACCCATAAACATTTCATAAGAGCGGAAGGCATCGGCCCCGTATTCTTGCAAAATTTCATCGGGGTTGATAACATTTTTCTTGCTCTTACTCATTTTTTCAACCATAGAGGTTAGTTTTGCACCGTTTGATTTTAACTTGGGTTCTGCCGGATTTGAAAAATCAATTTCGTCATAGCCGTGATAATTGCCGTTTTCATCTCTGTAAGAGAATGCAAGTATCATACCCTGATGGCGCAACTTTGTATAAGGTTCTTTTGTATGGACTAAGCCCAAATCATAAAGCACTTTATGCCAAAAGCGGGAGTAAAGCAAGTGTAAAACCGCATGCTCGGCACCGCCGATATAGCAATCAACAGGGCCGTAGGCCTTTTCAATTTCGCCGTCAACAAGGGCATTAGCGTTTTTGGGGTCCATATACCTTAAATAATACCAGCAAGAGCCGGCCCATTGGGGCATAGTGTTTGTTTCCCTTTTGGCTTTGCCGCCACATTTAGGGCAGGTGGTATTGACCCAACTATCAATATTGGCTAAAGGACTTTCGCCCGTGCCGCTAGGTTCAAATTTTTCCACTTCGGGCAAGCGTAAAGGTAAATCTTTTTCGTCTAAAGGAACAACACCGCATTTTTCGCAGTGAACTATGGGGATAGGCTCGCCCCAATAGCGCTGGCGGGAAAAAACCCAATCTCTCAAGCGGTAAGTTGTTTTGGCATGACCAAATTTATTATCTTCCAAAAATTTAATCATTTTGGCTTTGGCTTCATCTACTCTAAGACCGTTTAAAAAGCCGGAGTTTACAAGTTCGCCGTCGCCGACAAAGGCCTCTTTTTCAACGCCTTGCTCACTCTTGATAACTTCAATTATAGGCAAATTAAATTTTTTGGCAAATTCATAATCGCGCGTATCGTGTGCGGGAACAGCCATAATTGCACCTGTGCCATAACCGGTCAAAACATAATCGGCTATCCAAACAGGTAATTTGGTATTGTTTAAAGGGTTAATTGCGTATGCACCGGTAAAAGCACCAGTTTTTTCTTTTTGTGCGTCGGCGCGTTCAATATCAGTTTTGGCGGCGGCTTCTTTTTGATATTTTTCCACCGCGGCTTTTTGCTCGGGCGTGGTAATTTTGCTAACAAGCGGATGCTCCGGTGCTAAAACAACATAAGTAGCACCAAATAAAGTATCGGGGCGGGTTGTAAAAACTTCAATAATTTCAGGCGAATTTTCCACCTTAAAAACAACTTCTGCACCTTGGCTTTTGCCTATCCAGTTTTTCTGCATCATTAAAGTTGAGGCAGGCCAATCAAGCTCTTCTAAATCTTCCAAAAGTCTATCAGCGTAAGCGGTAATTTTTAACATCCATTGGCGCAAATTTTTCTTTTCAATAGGGGTTTGGCAGCGTTCACACTTGCCGTTAAAAACTTCTTCATTGGCAAGACCTGTTTTGCAGGAAGGGCACCAGTTTATAGGCACAGTGCTTTGATAGGCAAGGCCTTTTTTAAAGAGTTGAAGGAAAATCCATTGTGTCCATTTATAATATTCGGGGTCGGTTGTATCAATTTCTCTATCCCAGTCATAAGCCATACCGAAGGATTTGATTTGGCGTCTGAAATTATCAATATTTTTTTGGGTTGTAATTCTTGGATGAACGCCGGTTGCTATTGCATAGTTTTCCGCCGGCAAACCAAAAGCATCCCAACCCATAGGGTGTAAAACGCTATAACCGTTCATTCTTTTATAGCGCACAAGGATATCAGAGGCGCTATAACCTTCCGGATGACCGACATGTAAACCCTGCCCCGAGGGATAAGGGAACATATCTAAACAATAAAACTTCTTGCCCGTTTTAGGTAAACGGGGAGCGGCAAAAAGTTTTGCTTCTTGCCATCTTTTTTGCTGTCTTCTATCTATTTCTTGAAAATTTGCTATTGCCATATAAGTATATTATACAAAGTATGGAGAAGTTTATATAGTGTGGTAGAGATAAAAAAAATATCAGGGCATAGACACTGATTTAACAGTTTATAACCCTGACATTATTAGTATAACTGATAAAGCGCGATTTGTCAATATAATCATAAAAAGAAAGAGCCACCCCAATACGCCTAGCAAAAAACCGGTGTTTATTGGCGGTGGCAATAATAGTATAGCCGATATTGTAAAAATTGTCAATGTTATAAAATTTCAAGTGGGGCGTATTTAAGCATAAAAACGCGCTTTGTGCCGTTAGCAAAAATAACTGTTATTTTTGTTGCTTCTCCACTGCCGCTTAAAGAAACAATTTTACCTATACCAAAAACGCCGTGTTTAACACGGCTACCGACTTTTGCACCGCCGCCGGCGGCACTTGCGGCAGGAGTATCATTTGTTTGCTCTGTTTGATAAGAATTACTTGGTTTATAGGTTTCCTCGGCATATTCATTTTGAAGGTCTATACCGAACTCCTCAAAAGTTTTTTTGTATTTTGAAGCATTGTTATAGGAAACGCTGTTCTGCGATGTCCAGCGGTTAAAGCGCCCGCGGTTTGGCGCAATTTCACTCCTTTCCATAGGACCTGTATACGCGGCAGGCTCAATTAAACCGCTGTCAAATAAAAAGCGCGAGGCAAGATTAGAATAAGTTTTACCGAAGATTCTGCGCGTTGTAGTATAAGTCATATATAAAGTATTTTTGGCGCGCGTCATCGCCACATAACATAAACGGCGTTCTTCTTCCATTTCATCTTCATCTTTGCCGTTCAGCGGGAAAAGGCCTTCTTCAAGTCCGCTTACAAAGACAATAGGAAATTCTAACCCTTTTGCCAAGTGAACCGTCATTAAAGTAACTGCGCCGTTTTGGGTATCATCTCCCCCCTCGTCTGCGCCGCTGATTAAGGAAACTTCCTGTAAATATCCTGATAAAGTGGGTGCTGTTTCTTGGTGGCGGCAGCGGTCTTCATATTCTTTTACGGCGTTGATAAGTTCGTTTAAGTTGCCGATTCTTGAGGCGGCTTCCGGGTCTTTTTCAAGTTCTGCTTCTATACTTTTTTGATAGCCGGATAACTCTAAAATTTTGGCTAAAATATCGCTCGGGCTAGACATTTGCATTTCAAGCGTTAAGCCCTCAATTAAATCAACAAATTCTTTTGCACCGCGCCGCGCGGTCGGTTTTAAATTTTCTATAAACGCTGCCGATTTTAAAGCCGTATATAAAGATGTACCTGCCGCATTTGCCGCATTGATAAGGGCCTGCTGGGCCGTTTCGCCAAGAGCGCGGCGCGGTGTATTGATAATGCGCAGTAAACTAACCGTATCCGTCGGATTTACCAAAACTTTGGCGTAGGCAAGGACATCTTTAATTTCTTTTCTATCATAGAATTTAACCGCACCGATAAGGCGGTAAGGGATTTGATATCTTCTGAAAGTGTCTTCAAAACTGCGCGATTGCGCATTCGTGCGGTAAAAAACCGCAATATCATTTAAACTTGCATTACCTTCTTCCACAAGATTATTTATTTGCATGGCGGTATATCTTGCTTCTTCGCCTTCGCTTGCAAGTTCGCGCACTGTTATAGGATCCCCGCTTGCTTTTTGGGAGAAAAGATTTTTTTCGCGCCTGTTTTTATTTTTTCTTATTAATTTATTTGCCGCATTTAAAATGACTTGGGTTGAGCGGTAGTTTTGCTCAAGAGTAACAACTTTTGCGTCTTTAAAATCTTTTTCAAATTCAAGAATATTTCGGATATTAGCACCGCGCCAAGAATAAATGGATTGGTCCGGATCGCCGACAACGCACAAATGGCGGTGTTTTAGGGCAAGTTTTTTTGTTAAAAAATACTGCGTTTCGTTTGTATCCTGATATTCGTCAACTAAAATATATTGGAAATAGTTTTGGTAGAACTCGCAAATTTCCTGATTATTTTTTAACAAAAAAACCACTTTCATTAAAAGATCTCCGAAATCAAGCGCGCCTGCGGTTTCTAACTTTTTTTGATATCTTTTATAGACTTCGGCAATTTGTATTTTTTTATCTATATTACTGCTAACGGCTTGCGCCATAAAATCTTCGGGTGTGAGCATATCATCTTTTGCGCGCGATATGCAGGAAACATAATACTGCGCTTCCTTTTTTGCCTCTTTTACGCCGAGTTCTTCAAGCACTAAAGAAACTATCTTTTTTTGTTCGCTTTCATCATAAATAACAAAATCGCGATTTAGTTTAAGAACTTCTGCGTGTTGCCTTAAAATACGCACGGCAAAAGAGTGAAAGGTATGTATCCACACGCTTCTTGCACCGCCGGGGACAAGACTGTCTATTCTTTGGCGCATTTCTTGGGCGGCTTTATTGGTAAAAGTAACGGCCAAAATACGCGCAGGGTTCATACCGTCTGCAATTAACTTTGCAATTTTAGTGGTTAAAGTTTTTGTTTTACCTGTTCCCGCACCGGCAATAATAAGACAAGGTCCGTCATTATAATTAACGGCTTCAAGTTGTTTTTCGTTTAAGGAAGAAAGCATTTGTTCTATCGTTTCCGTCATAAAAGTTCTAACTCCGCAAAAGTTTCAATATGTTTTGTATTGGGGAAAAAGTCAAAACATTGCACTTTTTTAACTTTATAATTTTTAGTTAAAACAGCCAAGTTTTCCGCCAAAGTTTTGGGATTGCAGGAAATATATAAAATATTTTTGACGCCGCTTGTTGCCAAAAGTTCGCAGGCACGCGGATGCACACCTGCGCGGGCAGGGTCTAAAATAATTAAACTATTTTTACTTTCAATTTTATTTTGCGCCAAAAAATCTTCGGTAGTTTGGCAAATAAAATCAACATTTTTGATATTGTTTAAAGCGGCGTTTTGCTTACCGTTTTCAACGGCTTCACTCACGCACTCAACGCAAAAAGAGTTTTTAACAAGGTCGGCATTAGTTAAAGAAAAACTGCCCGCGCCCCCGTATAAATCATAAAGGGTTTCGGGGTTGATTTCTTTAACGGCATTTCGGACAATTTGATACATCAAATTTGCCGTTTTTGTGTTTGTTTGAAAAAACGATTGCGGCGAAAGAGTAAAAACAATTTTTTTATCGTCAACAAGCAGGGCTTCTTGCATAGTATCACTGCCACTTAAAACTTTTAAATCTTTTATGGGGCTTGCGTCGCTCATGCCGTCATTTATAGCGGTTAAAACGCTGTATTCGGGGTAGACTTGGCGGCAAACTTCCACAAGGCCATCAGTATCAAAAGGTGCTTGGGAAATAAAAACAAGCATCCCCCCTTTTTCATTAAAACTTTGGCGCATCATTAAAGTGCGCAAAACGCCGGTGTGCTTTCTTTGGTCGTAATAGGCAATATTTTTATTTTTTGCCCAAAGATTTATTTTGTAAATAAACCAAGTTAAATTTTGATTAAATAAAAAACAATCTGTCAGATTTACCGAGCGATCCCAACGCCCCATTTGGCGAAAACCGAGCACATCTTCAAACTCCAAAGGTTCTGTTTTATCGCGTTTGATTTTTTTGTTTAAAGGTTCTTTGTGAACGACTTGATGAGTAAAACTTAACTCAATTTTATTTCGGTAATATTTTGTTAAAACGCTTGGATTAACTTTGATATTTTGCGTGTAAAACGGCTCTAAAAGTTTAGCAACAGCCGAAACTTTTTGCTTTAACTGCTCCTCGTAAAGCACTTTTATTAAGGCGCAACCGCCGCAAAGACTTGCCTGCTTACAAATATTAGACATTGAACTTAAAGACACAGACATCCCCGTCTTTGATAATATAATCGCGCCCTTCCTGGCGGATAAGACCTTTTTCTTTTAAAATCTTTTCACTCTTATATTCAAGAATATCTTTGACATCATAGACTTCCGCACAGATAAAACCGCGTTCTATATCACTGTGGATTTTGCCCGCCGCTTTAGGCGCAGGGCAGCCAATCGGTATAAGCCAAGAGCGAACTTCCACTTCCGGCCCGGCGGTAAAGAAGGTGCACATATTTAAAAGAGCCATACCGGCACGGACAATTTTTTCAAGTCCTGTATAATCAGAGCCGCTTTCGGCAAGGAATAAATGTTTTTCTTCTTCGCTTAACTCGGCGATTTCGGCTTCAAATTTTACGCATAACTCAACAAAACCCGCCCCCACTTTCTCAGCATGTTCTTTTAGTTTTTTTGCGTTTTCGGTATTGGGTTTTTCGGAATTATTGCCGACATAGAGCATCGGCTTTAAAGTTAAAAGTTGCAGTTCTTTTGTTTCTTCTTCGGTTAAACCAAGCGAACTTGCCGGTTTACCTTGCGAAAGGCACTCTTTTAATCTTTTTAAAACTTCAAGTTTTTCTTTGGCTTCTTTTGAACCGCTTTTTGCGTTGCTTTCTTGTTTAGGGAGCATTTTTTCAACACTTTCTAAGTCGGCAAGCATAAGTTCGGTTTCAATAATTTCAATATCGCGTAAAGGATCAACCGAGCCGGAAACGTGGGTAATATTTTCATCTTCAAATAAGCGCACAACGTGGATAATTGCGTCAACTTCGCGGATATTGGCAAGGAATTTATTGCCAAGACCTTCGCCTTTGCTTGCGCCTTTAACGATACCTGCAATATCAACAAAGCGGATGAAAGCCGCCGTCTTTTTAGGCGGATTAAAAATTTTGAAAAGTTCGTCAAGGCGCTTATCGGGAATACCCACCACGCCGACATTTGGCTCAATAGTGGTAAAAGGGTAATTTGAGGCTTGCGCCCCCGCATTTGTTAAAGCATTAAAAAGGGTTGATTTGCCCACATTAGGCATGCCGACAATTCCAATATCCATAAAAAAATTCCTTAAAAATAATGTAGAACTACTTTTATATATTTTACTAAATTTAGAAGATTGTAAAAAGAAAGAGCCACCCAGCCGCGCAGTTAAGCACTTTGCAAGGTGGCTCTTATATTTATAGTATAGCGGATTTATTGCAAAATATCAAGGTTAAAAAATTAAAAACGACTCAAAAGCCGCAACAAATATTTTTACAACGATTTTTAAGGAAATTTTAATTAACTTTTTCTATAAGAAACAGAGCAAATGTTTTTACAAGTATTTTGAGTTTAGAGAAGGCGCAACCGAGGAAGAGTATACTGTGAAAGGCCGGAGGCCGAAGTATCCGACCGAGGTTGCAACGCACTATAAACTCAAAAGACGCAGTAAAAAAACGTCTCGTACGGGATTCGAACCCGTGATCTCCGCCTTGAGAGGGCGGCGTCCTGGACCACTAGACGAACGAGACATTTTTAATATTCTACTTATATTTTATCAAATATTGGGCGGTCTTACAAAGATTTCTTAACTAAATAATTTCGGATATATTCTTTTTTGGCAAGGCGTATATAATGATTAAACTGAGTCGGAAATCTTATTTTTTCATACTTTTTTAAATAAGGCGCGTAGTCCGCTCCGTTTATCAAACCCGCTTTTTGCATACTATGGTATATATTCATAAATAAATCTAAATTATTGTCTTTTGCCCTGCCGTTGACTAAATAAATTTTGTCATTATTGTAATCTTTAACGACAAGTATTTCTTGGAAGAAAATATCCGCAATATCTTCGGCAAGTTTTATTAAATCTTCAGAGGTAACCCTGCTAATTTCCAAAGTTAGGGAGTTTTTATCAAAAAAATAGTTTGTGTAAGAAGGAAATTTGCCTAAAAAGCCCCTGCCGAAAAAATATTCTGTTCCTTTATGCTTTTGGGTAAAATTATATAGCAGAGAAGAAGAATATAATTGCTTGGCAAATTCTTTTTGCTCTTTATGTAAAGAATTTAATGCTTCTTCTGCCTTTTCTTTATCTTCGCAATTCAGCAAGTTTTTTATCTCTTGGGGAAAAACTATCATCCCGCCTTTATTTTCTTGTTCTTGGGTAAAATTATGTTTTTTGAATGCTTGGGCATTTTGTTTGGAAAGTTTTTCCCATCCGCCCATACTCCAAATGCCCTGAAAGCCGAGTTTGCCTTCCGGATGAAAACACTTAGTAAAATCTCGCGTCTTATTTGTGACTTGATAAGGCCCGAAGATTTTTTTAAAAGCTTCCTGATTTTTATTAAAATTATCTGTCGGTTTCTTTTCAATTATGTATTGATAAATGTGTATATTTATCATCTTTGTTCTCCTTATTTAGTATTTTATAGGCTATTTCTAAGACTCATAAAACTTAAATATCTGTCCATTGCTTTCCATTTGCGATATTGAATATCTTGTAATTGGCGGATAAAGATACTTAAATATAGTTTTTTTAATTCCTGTTTATTTTTCATAATTATTCTCCTTTTTTTATTTTTGCCATCGGAGAGGATATAAAAAAGGACCCATCGTCTCCGATGGGTCCTGCTTACTACAAATTTGTTTTAGTTCCCATCGTTCAAGCATTAGCACCTTGCCCTTTGGTAGGTTGCTGTGTAGTCAACGGGCTTGTCCCTCGTACACTCTTTATGGAATCGTTATTTTTAATAGTTTTAATTATTGTCTAATAAAGAATTATCTGCCTCGCTGTTTGGTTCTGATTCTTCAAGTAAATTATCAAGTTTAGAAGAGTTTTTGGAAAGGTCTTCTAATTTTTGGGCCGTTTTTATAATGCCTTTTTGGCCTGTTAAACTTTTTTCCGCTTCGTTATAAGATTTATCAAGTTTTTTGATTTTATCTTGAATATCATCCATACGGTCCTTAAAACGGTTAACCCTTTCTATCATTTCATTACCTAATTTAAGAATAGCGTCGGTGTTTTCGTTTATTTTTTCTACGCTCCAAATACGGTCTACCACCTGTATAATTGCAAATAAGTTTGATACGGTAACTATGGAAATATGTTTATCTTTTGCGTATTGATTTAAGGAACTGTCCGCCTGCATTGCCACAAAGTAAGCATATTCAATAGGAATAAACATAAAGATAAAATCAAGTCCGCTGTCTTTCATTTTTTGTTGATATTCTTTTGCGCTTAATTCGTCAATGCGGTCGCGGATGGCTTTTATATGTTCTTTAAGGAAAGCACTTTTTTCTTCTTCATTTTCGGAATTTGCCCAATTCTTAAAACTGTTTATGGACATTTTAGAGTCAATAGCAACTTTTTTACCTTGCGGCAAATTAAGTACAAAATCTACAAATTGCCTAGACCTATCCTCTCCTTGTAAATAGAATTGTTTTTCGTAGTCTATGCCTTCGCGTAAACCTGCTGTATTAAACACATTTTCAAGGATGGTTTCGCCCCAGTTGCCTTGCATTTTTGGCATTTTTAAAGCGGCGGTTAAATCGTGCGCTTCTTTGCCGAGTTTATCGTTCATTTCTAAAGTTTTTTCTATGGCGTGTTGTAAACTAATATGTTTTTCCGCCGATTCTTGCCTTAAATTGATAACTTGGGCATTAAAATCATCAAGTTGTTTTTTGAGAGGAGAATATAACTCATTACTTTTGGTTTCAAGTTCGTTTTTAGATTCTTTAATAGAATCTTCCACTGTTTTTTTGAAGATATTGCGTGATTCTGCCGTTATTTTTTGAAACTCATTACTGGCGCTTTCCTGAAGGGCATTAAACCTTTTATTCTGTTCTTCAATAAGTTTTTTGATATCTTCTTCCTGTTGTTTTTTCATATCTTGGAGAGCTTTTTCCCTCTCTGATAATTTGGCCTTGTCCAAGTTTACATCATCTAGCAGTTTTTTGGTTTCGTTAAGTTCATTAGTTAATTTTGTGTTCTGTTCTTTTTGTTCGTTATTTGTTTTTTCCAATTCTTCTACACGCCCGATTTGTTTTTGTTGCTTTAACAATAATAAAGTCAACCCTATTACAATAAAAATCAATATTCCTATAATTATATTTGTCATAATACTTTTTTCTCCTTTTAAATTATTATACAAACAAATTTGTTAAAAATGATAGAACAAATTTTCCTGCCTCAAATTTTTTCTATAGCGTTTTTTACTTCTTCTTATGTTTTAACGATTTTTCTTTACATGGACTTTGGTTGGACTATGGAAGGCCAAAACCCCTGTAAAGAGGTCACTAATGGGAGTGTTATGTGATAAAATTAAAAAACGACATTTATAAGTCTTTTTTATCTTTTTTGTACTAAAATTGTAGCAAATTTTTGAACGCCTGTCAAGTTATCAGTATATACGACTTTTTAATGTCGTTTTTATGATTCATAAAAAGTATTATTTAAGTTAAAAATTTTAATTTTAGGAGATTTTAGTCAAAATTTCTGCGGATAAAACTACTTCTTGATTAGATTCCGTATTTGATTCTTGGGTAGGTTTAAGGTCAATTACCCATTGATGTGCTTTTTGCCAAACCAGCCACGCAACAAAAGGTTGGTAGCTGAAAGTATTATAACCTATGCCGGTTTTAGGATTACTTTGAAGAGTTAAGTTTTCTATATTTTCAAGAGCGATATATTTAATCGCTTTTTCCTGATTTACGCTAACAACATACCATTTATCCCATAAACGTAAGAGTTCAACGGGATATAAACTGCAAATTTTTCTAATATCTTTCAGAAAAACCCGCGTAACATAGCGTTTGTCAATAGAATCTACCAAAGTATGTGCTAAATTATCTTCAGCGTCAAAATTGCTATGCGTAGCACCGAAAATACAATTATCAAAAGATTTCGGGATAAAACGTTTGGGTATTTCGTTCTGTATTGTAGCAAAATCCCCCCCTATTTGCCGTGCTATATCAAAAGAAACCGCCATAAGAGCCGCTTCTTCGCAAGACAAATTTACGGCTTTAAGCGAAAACCCTTCCGCAAACTTGTAAATACTTTGCTGGGGAGAGATAATAGGTATTTTGGTATTTAAAAGCAGTTTTATATCCCTTTGAATAGTGCGAAAGGACACCCCAAACCTTAAAGATAAATCCTGAACCAGAATAGGCCCCTGTTCAAGTTGAGCAAGTATTTGCGCTATACGCTTGGTTTTACTGGTAATTTCTTTAGACATACTATTATTTTACTAAATTTGATAGAAACAAATCTTTTCTAACTAAGCATTTTAAGATAGTCCCCTACTTGTTTTTTGACCTCTTCTTTAATTTCTTGAGGACTTAAAACCTCAATATAGGGTATCCAATGGAAAATTATCATTAAAATTTCTTTTGACTTGCTTATTTTACAAGATAGAATAATATCGCCGTTCTTTTCCTCTTTGATTATTTTTTGCTCTGGGAAATAATCCTTTTGCTTAAAATAATGCGATACTTGGGCATCAACTTTTAAGGTAACTTCTATATTTCTTTCCCCTTCAAAGAAGATATTTACGCTTTGTTTCATAAACCGGGCATATTTTGCTTCGTCTAAAGCAAAAGTCTTTTTTTGCAGTTCTGCCTTGCTGATTCTATCTAGGCGGAATTTGAAGAGTCTTTCCTTTTCCCCAATACAAATAAGATACCAAAACCCTTCATACCAAGCAATTTTTATAGGCATAACAAGATGTTCCTTTTTCTCTTGGCTTGTTTGGCTTTTATAAGTTACCCAAAGATATCGTTTTTTGCGTATAGCATTGCTTAAAGTTTGAGTTACGGGAGTATCTTCAAAATTAAGCCCTTTTACTATTTTTAAGAAGAAAGGATTATCTTGATTGGGAGCGGTTATTCTAAGACAAAGCCACTGATAAGCCTTTGAAAAATCCTTACCCATAGCATTTGCTATATCGGATAAAAAGGCCAAAACACTGGCTTCTTTGGTAGTTATTTTCATTTTAGAAAGACTAAAGCCCTCAACAAAAGTCCAAATACCGGGACGGGGATTATGGACAGGGAATTTTGCCTCTTCTATAGTATTAATATACCTTTGCACGGAACGAACGGAAACCTTCATATCTTTTGCAACTTTTTGTAAATTGATTTCTCCTTTATCAAGGCAGTTTAGAACATATAAAAGTCTTGTGATTTTGTTGTCCATAAAATACTCCCGTCATAAGTAAAATTGTGCGACATATTGCTGGCGCTCCTAAATTATACAATATCTTTTACCGCATTACTACCGGCAGTTATTTTTAAATCAAATTGAGAGGTAAAAATTATGAATAATCAAGACTATAAAGCCTTGCACTACATTAACAAAATCTTGGATACAGGGGATGTTTACGAATATGGGTTATTAAGTTATAATCGCGAACTTAATATCTTACCCTTAACGAAACAGGAAAATGAAAAGTTATCCAATGATGAAATATGCGAAAAAATAAAAAAGCAAATAAAACAATTTAGCAAAAATTATGATAAGACCCAAAAGACAAATGATGATAAGAAAATAGAAATTATCACAAAACTTTTTGGGTTATGTCCTGTTGAGCAGGAAATTTTATCTATTTTGCAGATGTGTAATAAAAACAGAACTTTTAGAGAGTTTTTATTTAAGATGAATCATATATCTTCAGGAATAGAATTTTTTATTCTGCCGATTTTCTTCAAAAAGAGTATCGTCAAGTATGTTCATCCGAATTCTTTTTTAGTCAAAACAGGTTTAATTACGGAAAAATTCGGCAAACTTGCTCTTTCATCTTTTACATCTAATTTGTTAAGGGAAAATACCCATGCCCTCAAAAATTGTATAGATAATTTGCTTGGTAAACCCCTAAAAAGCGATTTGAAAGACAAAGATTTTACTTATATTTCCGAAAGAGATTTTGCCCTTAAAATATTGAATAATCCCATCAAAAAAGGAATTAACATTTTACTTTACGGCGCACCCGGTACCGGCAAAACCGCTTTTGCAAAAATGCTGGCAAGTGAAATAAAAAACAAACTTTATACCGTAGGAGAGGAAAAACAAACGGAAGAAAACAGAAATTACCGCTTACACGCACTTTACAGAAATTTAAGATTGCTCGGCAAAAAAGAAAATGTCTGCCTTTTATTTGACGAGGCGGAAGATATTTTTTCCAATGCCATTTTTTCTAACGGTATGACAAAATGTAATAAGGTAGAAATAAACCGCCTGCTTGAAGAAAATACTGTCCCTGTTATTTGGACTACAAATAATATCAGGGAAATGGATAGGGCTTTTATCCGCCGTTTTACGCTTGCCATACACTTTAAAACGCCGCCTTTAGAAGTCAGAGAAAAAATTTGGAATAAATATCTAAAGGAAAATAAAATCATTTCCGAGCCAAGCGAAGTCGTTTCTCTTGCAAAGAGTTATTTCGTTCCCCCTTCCATGATAGCTGCTTCCACTGAAGTTGCAAAAATGATTAACGGCGATATTAACACGGTAAAAGAGCATATAGAAATTATGCGCCAAGCAATGAATAACGGGCTAAAAATACCTCTTAAAAAACAGGAGGAAATTGCCTTTTGCCCAAAATTATTAAATACTGATTTAGACCTGGAAAAACTCAAAAACCAACTTGTCCATTTAGGAAAATTAAATTTTTCTCTTTGTTTATATGGAGCTTCCGGCACGGGTAAATCGGCCTATGCAAGATATTTGGCAGAGGCCCTTAATATGAAATATTGTCAAAAAAGAGTTTCCGATTTGGTAAGTTCTTATGTCGGCAGGACAGAGCAAAATATCGCTATGGCTTTTGCGCAGGCAAGAGCGGAAAAATCTCTTTTAATTTTTGATGAGGCAGATTCCTTCTTACAGGACCGCACTCGCGCTCATTATTCTTGGGAAAAAACCGCCGTCAATGAAATGCTTACTTGGATGGAAAGCCACCCCTACCCTTTTATTTGCACTACTAATTTGATGGATAATCTTGACCCTGCAAGTTTGCGCCGTTTTACTTTTAAAGTTAAATATAATTTCTTAACTAAAGAACAAGTAAAAATTGCTTTTAAATACTTTTTTAATTTGAAGGTAAACGAAGAAGATATTTCTTCTTTGAACCGTCTTACGCCGGCTGATTTCACTTTAACAAAAAGTAAAGCCGAAATTATGGGTTTTGATAAAGATAGTAAAACCCTTGTTAAAATGCTCCGAGAAGAACAAAACTTAAAAGAAATAGAAAACGCTACAACTATCGGTTTTTGTGCGGGGAAGTGATATTTGAGGTAAAATTATGTCAAAAGAAATTATTTATGTGGCTAAACCCACTTGGTATATAGAGCAAATTTACCCGGGATATACAAAATTCTATAAGAATTTTTCCGCTCAATTAAAAGAGTTTCACGAAGTACGCGCTTTAGAATTACCCGATATTTGGGTGCGTGATTTTTTGCCCGTGCAAAATATCAAAACAGGTGAGTTATATCAGCAGTTTTTTGACCCAAGATATGCTAATTACACGGCGAAATTTACTAATCAAATAAGAAGAGACGTATGGGGATATTTTCCCAAAGCAAAGCCCTGCGATGTCCGTATAGACGGCGGAAATATTGTGTTAACCCCAGATAGTAAATATGCCTTTTGTTTGGAGAAATCAACTATTTTTAAGAAATCAGACCTTGCTCAAAAAGATTATGTTGAGCGAGAATTAAAACACGCTTTAGGGGTTGAAGAAATCCTTTGGCTTCCCAAACAACGCTATGATAAAATAGGACATATAGACGGCTATATCCAATTTTTAGGGATTTTTTTAATAGAAGGCATTGTTGCTTATGACTATATTACAAATGATTCTTTGCTAAATCAAAAAGGAAGCGAAATATTATATCACTATTGTAAGAGTAAAAAAATTATAAATACCCCTAGTGAAATAGTATCCCTTTCGTGTAAAGATAATAGGGATAATTGGCTTACGGCAAAAGGGCTTTATGTAAATTTTTTGGAAACATCTAAGGCGGTTTTTCTTCCGCAATTTAATTTGTCCTTAGATGAAAATGCTATAAAAACCCTAAAATTATATACGAGAAAATCTATTATAAAAGTAGATTGTTCTAAAATTGCCAAATACGGCGGCGCCGTGCATTGTTTAACAAAAAATTATTTAGATAATTAGACAATAAAAAAGTGTTTTGTTATAATTTTTTAAGAAAGTGGATAGTATGGAAAAGATATTACATTTAATCAATGAATTAGCAAAAAGCAAGCCGAATAATATTGTGCAAATTTTACAAGATATAAAAACAACAATTTTATGGGAATATAAACTCAATATTGGTGGTAAAAAGATTATTCCTTTAGAAGTAGAAGCTTATTATTATAATCAAAAAACTTTTGCCGATTCTTATGTCCACAAAAATGATTTACAAAAAAATCGTTTTGGTAAATTATATTTTCACAGGGCGGGCCAAAGTAGGGATAGCGCTTTAAAATACGGCAAACCGCGCGGTGTTGATATTTGTTTATCAAACAGCGAAGATTTTTATTTTGGGCTACTTATAAGAAGCGCAAATATTGATAGGCAGATTATTGTTGGCCCTCAAAAATTAGCGCAAAAAATTGCTACTAAACAAAATTATATGGAAATGGAAAAAGAAGTTGTTTTAGAGCATAGTAATAATAATCTTGGCAAATATGCCCCCTTTCATACTATACGATATGGCTTAAACCCAGCAAAAGATGCCTACTTTTATAATCTTAACTTGCGCTCTATTGCAGATTTAAAAATAAAAGGCATAAAACTTAGAGAAGATACAGCAAAACAATTTTTGCAAAATATTCCTAGTGAAAAGCGCGCCGAAGTTTCTAAAGAAATCATTGGCTATAATCTTAAAATAAATTAAAAATATTTCCTAAAAATATCCCTTTTAAATATTGCGACAATATGTTTGCATAGTGTTTTTATATTCTATAAATATAGGAGGAAAGTTATGATAAACAGACAAAAATATAATTTTAAAATTTTAAAAGAATTAGAGGAATGCTTAGAATATCATCCTGATTTTCGCTTTATTGAGGCGCTTTGGAGCTTAAATATCGTTAACGAGGACGATAGACTTTACGAAGAATCCGAGATAACTTTTAATAAAGTAAAAAAAGTCATTGCCAAAAGGAATAAATTAGCAAAAAAATTACTAAAGACTCTAAACTCTTAAATAGGTATAATAAAGAAAATGGAAAACCAAGAAATTTTAGAAGAAACTGCGGAAATAAAAAAAGCGCTTGCCGCCATAATGTTCGGTCAAAATGTTTTTATTCACGGTAGACCGGGCACGGGCAAATCAACTTTTATCCGTCAGATTATTAAATATTTTGAGAGCGAAAAACGAAATATAATAAAACTCGCTCCGACGGGCGTTGCCGCGCTTAATATTGGCGGGCAGACGCTACACTCTTTTTTCCAAATAGACCCAAAAAATATTTTTGAAAGGGAAGACGAAGACTATATCCGTAAATCCTTAAAAAAGAAATGGCAAAAAATTGATGCTATTATTATTGATGAAATTTCTATGGTCCGCGCCGATTTATTTGACGCCGTTAATGAAAAATTAAAAGATATTTCGGAAAGGAATCTTACTTTTGCCGGCATACAGTTAATTGTTATTGGCGATTTGAATCAACTTCCCCCCGTGGTAAAAAAGCGCGATTCCCTGCAAGACGAAAGGTTTTTTGAAAATTATAAAACGCCTTATATCTTCGGCTCATTATGTTTTGAAAAACTGAATTTCCGTCACATAATTTTTAAAAAAGTTTTCCGTCAGAAAAATGAAACTTTTGTTAAACATTTGGATTCTTTAATTTCCACTGATAAAAATCACTTTTTTTCCGCTTTAAATTTTTTTAATAAACAAGTGGTGCAAAACCGCCCGCAAGATGCAATATGCCTTTGCGCAAGAAGAAAAAGCGCCGCTTTAATAAATCAGGAAGAACTAAACAAAATTCAAAATCCTTTAGAAACTGTTTATGCCTCTTTTGAAGAAGCAAAAGATTGGACAACTGCTTCTAACCCCGACGAAGATAAAACCCCCGCGCCCATAAAACTTGAATTAAAAATCGGCGCAAAAGTAATGACTTTGGTAAACAGCAAAGACGATAATTATTATAACGGAACTATCGGCACGATTCTTGATTTTGAAAAAAATTCCTATGACGAAATAACAACAATAAAAGTGCAAACGCAAGAAAACAATATTATCAATGTGGAACGCTACACTTGGTTCAAAATGAAATTAAACCAATACGGTAAACAGGTGGAAGATAAAAACCGCTATTTTACGCAATTTCCCGTGCAACTTGCTTGGGCTACTACAATTCACAAAGCGCAAGGGATGACTTTTAATAAAACTTATGTTGATTTGGGTTTTGGGGCTTTTTCAAGCGGACAAACTTATGTTGCTTTAAGCCGAGTTAGAGAAATTGAGGGCCTTTTTCTAAAACATCCGCTTTACCCAAAAGATATTTTAACGGATGATTTGGTAGAAGATTTTTACGCCAATTTAAAATCTTCCTAAGAAATTATCCTAGGAGAAATTTTATGCTTTCAAAATCACAATATGTAAAATTCCTATATTGTCAAAAGAGATTCTGGCTTTATAAAAATAAATATAATGAGCAAACTGCCCCCTCCGATTTTGCAAAGCATCTTTTCAGTCAAGGTAAAGAAGTGGGTGTTTATGCCTACAAATATTTTCCTAAAGGCGTTTTAGTAGAAAATGCTTGGCAAAATCCGCCGGCAGCCCTTGCCAAAACAAAAGAACTGTTGAAAACGCAAAATTATATCTATGAAGCCGCTTTTCAATACAACAATTTAATAGTTTTTGTTGATATTTTAGAAAAAAATAAAGACGGCTCTTATAATATCATTGAAGTAAAAAGCAGTACCAAAGTTGAAGATATCCACTACGAAGATGTGGCCGTTCAAAAATATGTTTTGGAAAACTGCGGCCTAAAAATACACGCGTGCTATTTAATGCACTTAAATTCACAATATATCAAAACTACCGACGAAGTAGATATAAAAGAACTTTTTGTTTTGGAAGATTTAACCCCAGATTTAAAGCCCTGCTTAACAATAGAAGAAATTTTAAGGCAAATGGAAACTTTGGCAAAAGAAGAAGAACCTAAACTCGGGATAATGGCAAAAACAAAATGTAATAATTGCGAATTTTTTGATTATTGCTGGTCTGATTTGCCTAAATATTCAATTTACAGTATTCCGCGCCTTGGCCTAGCCGGTGATAAATTAAGAGATGAAAACATTTTAGATTCTAGGCAAGTGCCGCCTAAATATTTTTCAAGCGAAACAAAAAACAGATGGGTGGAAGTTTTCAAAACCGGTAAACCCTATGTAAACAGCGGAGCCATAAGCGCTTGGCTAAACAATTTAAAATATCCGCTTTATTATTTTGATTTTGAAACGATAAATTTTGCTATACCTCATTTTAAATATAGCCGCCCTTATGAGCATATTGCTTTTCAGTTTTCCCTGCATATACAAAGAGAACCGCACGGCGCTCTAGAGCATAAGGAATTTCTTTTTGAAGGTAAAGAGGACCCGCGCTATGGCTGTATAGAAGCCATAAAAAAATATATAGGGCCTGTCGGTTCAATAATTGCACATTATGCAACCTTTGAAAAAGACAAACTTAAAGATTTAGCAAAAATGCCTATAGCGCAAGAAGATAAAGATTTTCTGCTTTCTTTAATAAATCGTTTTGAAGATACCTGTGAAGTGTTTTCGCGGTATTATTTCCATCCCGATTTTAAGGGCAGCGCCTCAATAAAAAAAGTTTTGCCGGTAGTTTGCCCCGAACTTACTTATGAAGGTATGGAAGTTGCAAACGGCGGAGATGCTATGGCGGCTTTTATGCTTTTATATTTTGACAAATTACCCGCTGATAAAGCAAAGGAGTTGCGCAAAAATTTGCTCGACTATTGCTGCCTAGACACTCTTGCTATGGCAAAATTGATTGATTTTCTTTATACTTGCGTGTAGAAATTTGCAATTACTTTACATAAATGAAGAAGGAGCTTGTTTACCCGAGCCGTCTGTGCTGACCGGCGCCGTAGGTAAAAACGCTCCTACCAATAGTATAATTAAAAAAGAAGAAAAATCCAAGATAAATTATTTTTCTTCGCTGTAATATTTGCGGTAATAGCCATATTCGCCATAGGTTGTGCCTGTTTTATAGCAATCGTTCAAAATACCGCCTACAACTTTGATATTGGCTTGTTTCAAACGCTCTAAAGTAAACAAAGCACTCTTAATAGGGGTTTTGCCTTGTCTTACGGCAAAGACGGCTCTCGGAATTATCTGTCCCCAAATAAAA
Source organism: Elusimicrobiaceae bacterium (assembly GCA_045601125.1). Taxonomy (GTDB): domain Bacteria; phylum Elusimicrobiota; class Elusimicrobia; order Elusimicrobiales; family Elusimicrobiaceae; genus Proelusimicrobium. The sequence continues at coordinate 21,741 of JAZRZE010000046.1, forward strand.
GTATCGGCAACCGGCAAAGAAGCGGGGCAGTCCACCAAAATCAAATCAAAAGAGTTAGATAATTTTTCTATTAAACTCGTTAAAATCGGTGTGCTTAATAATTCCGAAGAATTTGCTGGACGAGGACCGGAAGTCAAAACAGATAAATTTTTGACATCGGTCTTTTGGATATTTTTTTCAAATTTATCCAAAGCATTTTCTTCCGACCATAAAGAACTTAAGCCCTGTTCATTGGAAAGTTTAAAAATTCTATGTAAGCGCCCGCGTCTTAAATCGCCGTCAATTAAAAGGACCTTTTTGCCTGCTTGGGCAAAAGCAGCGGCGATAGAAGAAGAGAAAAAGGATTTTCCTTCCCCTTGCAAAGAACTTGTTATAAGTAAGGTTTTAATTTTATGCGCATTTAAAGAAAAACTTAACATCGTGCGGATATTGCGAACATTTTCCGCCGTCAAAACATTACCTTCTTTTAGCATAACGCGATAATCTTCAAAACCTTTTTTCTGCTTTTCGTGCGGAACAAAACCGAGTAAGGGTATTTTAAATTTATCTTCTATATCTTTTGAAGTTTTAACGGTTTGGTCAATAAATTCTAAAAGCAAACTAAGAATTATTCCGATTAAACAACCGGCAAAAATACCGATAGCGATATTAATAAGTTTGCGTGGCTGATAAGGTTTTAGAGGGACAACCGCTTCATCAACAATACGGATATTATTTGCGGAAAATTGACCGGATAAATCAATTTTAATACTTTGTAATAATCTTTTTGTTTCTCTATCTATAGTATTTCTTATCGTATCAAGTTTCTTCTGAACGGAAACAACTTCGGGGTGATTCTCAGTATATTTGCCGAGCAAAAGCGAAAGTTGACTTGCCGTTTGAAGTTCTTGATTTTTAAGTCCCTTAATAAAATCACTGTTGATAACCTGCGGTAAAGAATTTAATAATTCCTTTTGGGCAGGGCTTTGTTCGGTTGATTCCAAAGCGGCAATAACTTCCTGCGCCATAGAAATTCTGTTTTTTACATTTTGTAAAGTAAAAGATTTCGCTAAATAATTTGCAATTTTTGCCGCTAGTTTAGGATCGTAAGCAGAAACCGTAATATTTACTAATCTAGAACGAGTTATCGGCTCTATTTTAAGATTTTTTTGTAAGGCCTTCCAACCGCGGGCGAATTCCGGCTCTCCGGCAAGTTTTAAATCCTCATAAATTTTTTCAAGTAAAGTTCTTGATTCAAGCAACTCGTATTGAGTGCGGTAATAATCTTCATCGCTGGTCCAAGAGCCAAAGGAAAGTTGTTCAATTCTACCGGAATTTTCTCTGTCAATCATCATTAAAGCAGAGGCTTTATAACGCGGAGGCATAAGCATATTTATCACAACAGCCCCGATTATGCCCAAAAAAGCCATAAAGGTAATCAAACGCCAATGCTTCAAAAATGCTTCTAGGTAAAAAGAAAAGTCAAAAGTTTCCTGTTCTGTATTTTTTTCCATATTACGCTCTATATTTTAGAATAAACTTTGCGGCACAAAGATAACGTCACCCGGTTTAAGAGCCATATCCAATTGTTTATTACCTTCTTTAGTTATTTGGCTGACATCGACATCAAATGAGCGCTGTTGGCCGTTTTCTATACGGAAAACTTTTACTTTAGAAATTGCCGCAATATCCGTAAACCCACCGGCAGAAGTTATTGCCTCAAGCACCGTCATAGTTTTTTCCGGTGGAATGGTAATAGGGGAAGGTTTCTTTACTTGCCCTAAAACATATAAGGTTTTATTTGCATATTCCTTAATTAAAAGGGAAACGGAAGGTTTCTTTAGATAAGATTTAAGTTCATCTTCTATTTGATTTGCTGCCTGACTAACGGTTAAATCGGATATTTTTATATTACCTATAAGAGGAAAAGCAACGTATCCTTGTGTGGAAATTCTTAAAGTTCTACTCATATCCGCTTCTTTGTAGACCTGAATATCAACTAAATCACCGGGTTGTAAGAGATAATCAGAAGAAACTTTAAGTTCCTGCAATTCTTTAGCCAAATCTTGGGCATTATAATTGAAAGAATTTTCTTTTAAATTTGTTTTAGAACTACACGCAATAATACAGGTTAAAAATAAAGCAAATATTATTATTTTAAGTTTACTAAACATAAGTATATTATACTAAATTATTTAGTAAGTATAAAAAACTGGGAGAGTTCTTTATCTTTGGGATATTGCCGTAAATAAAACTCGGCTAATTGGTGGGTTTTTATGCGTTGTTCTTCTTGTTCTTGCGGGGATAAATCTCCTCTTTGTAAAATTTTATAATTTGCCAGTAAAACGCGTTTAACAAAAGCGGGAGAAGGATAAACTTGTAAATCCTTGCTTATCTGCTCAATTTGCGAAGAAGGAGAAAGTTTTTTAGCAAAAAGAAAACTTCTCCAAGCCCTAAAATACTGTATATTGGCCGCTATTAAAACAAGCGCTATCAGAGTAACGATAATTTTTAGAAAAAAGGGTATTACTTTTGTTTTTATGTTTTTATCAAAACTCCGTGCCGTAGCAAAAGATAGGAGAGAAAAGAATAAAAAGGCACAAACAGGCAAATGGAAAGGGAAGTCTATAACTCCGGTAAAACAAAAACCGATTAAACCGGCACAAAAAATAGCAAGGCGGACTTGTTTTTTAGGTTCAAGATTCTTAAATAACTTAATAATTTTATATATAATTAAGCCCATCCAAACAAAAATTATACTGCCGTAAATATACCCGAAACTCAGTAAAAGTTCTAGCCAATCATTATGTAAATATCTCGGAAAGGCCTTCAAAGAAACCTTCAAATAAGCATCAATAGCCCCGCTAAAAGCATCAAAACCGACACCGGTCCAAGGGAAATCTCTTAGCATATCAAAGGCAGCGCCGTAAAGTAAAATCCTTGCTTGGTCGGAAAAAGTGCCAAACTGCCTTAATCCTATAGTAGCACTGTTTTGTATTACAAGAATCATCAAAACAGTAAAAACAAAGGTAATAAATGCTATTAGAAGAAACTTTATGCTTCTTTTTTTAATAAAAAAGCAAAAACATAAGAAAGATAAAACAAATAAGCCCAGCATAAGGGCAATAACTCCACCACGTGAGTGAGTGAAAAAGATTCCTATAAACAAGATAAAACTAAAGGTAAAAAACCAAATATTCCTATAGGGTAAGCGCTTTTTTATATCTAATAAGAAATGGGGTAACCACAAACTCAAGGAAATAAAGAAACTTATTAACAGGAATTGAGAACCGTGATTTCTACTTGTAAAAGGGCCGAAAGAGGACAATCTCGAAACCCCCGCTAAAAAACCTATATACTCTCCCTTTTGCCAAGTCATTCCTATAAGACTTATTATAACGGCAATAACGGTTATAAATATTGCAAAAATTTTAATTTCCTTAGTCCTTTCAATTATCTGTGTAAGCGCAAAATACAATAGAGTTAAAGAACATAATAAGGAAAGTCCCTCAAAAGAATAATAACGGCACAAGGTAAAAGGTAAAAAAGCCGGTTTTTGTAAAAAACTATGCTGGTTAAGCAATTGTAAGAGAGCAAGTAAAATAATAAAGCAAAGAAGCCCTAAAATTGTTTTGGAAATATCCGTAAAATAAAATTTATTGTTTTTGAACAAAATATAAAGTCCCAAGCCGGAGCAGGCCGCATTGAAAAGCAATAACCCCCAAGGTTCCGCTCCTCCGAAAGCAAAAGGAGTAAATAAAGTTATCAACAAAATCCAAATATAATAATGGAACTTCATAATTTCATTTTATAAAATTTAATCTTCACTTGCTATTTTAGTTATTTTTTTGCTATATTTAGAAACTGGAGAGCGTCCTAAACTCTATTATAGGAGTTCTCTTATGATTATTACTGACTTATCCCTAACTACACCATTAAATAAATCCGTAAATTTAAAAGACGTAGCTTTACATCAAGGACTAACTAAATGCCTTAGTATTCTTACAACGGGAACTATTTCCGCCGGAGAAGCGAAACTAACTGTTTCCCAAGACGGCACTAATTTTTACCCCTTATGTGATGAAGAGGGTGACCAAATTACCCTTGAAGCAAACAAAATTATCTTTTTGAATTTCGCAAATATCTACTTAAAAGTTGATTTAACGGATGTTACTTCTTCTGACTTAAAAGTTTCTATTCAATAGGAGGAGTGTATGCAATATCATTTGCAAACTAAACTTCTTACCGCTTTGAAAAAAAGCCCCCGCAAGACTTATAAAAAGCCCGCTTCTTGGCCCGATATTCGCAAAAATGCCGAAAACGGACATATCTATCTATTAGTTGACGAAAGATATCCTATCGGTTTTATACTAAAAGCAACAGGCGGTTATTGTGTTAAAATTGACGGGGTCGCTTACGATAATTACGAAAGTAATGCCCTGTTTTCTATGGCTGATTGGTCTGAATATACAGCAACGGCCGGTTACGACATTGATTATCCGACAGGCGCAAACAAAGCCCATATAATTGATATTTTTGCGCAAAGCGAAAGCGAAGAAATAACTTCTTTCCATTGTGCAAGAGTTGCCGCTAGCGGGCAAGAAGTGCAGGGCCTTTTGTGGGAACATTTTAACCTTACAAATGCAATAGAAATAACCGCTCTTAACGCAACCGGCTCACTTGGATCTTCGTCCTATTATAACCCTGCTTTAGTTGCTTGCACGGCAAAAAACAATATTCTTAATTTTACTTATTCAGACAATGATGTAAAATGTGTCTTTCTAAAATGCGAGAATTTGGAATATATACCTGTTTTGAATTGCACAACAAACGCTTGGACTGATGCTTCTTTTATGTTCGCCAACTGTCAAAAACTTGAAAAAATTGTCATTAAAAATATGAAAATCGGCGGTGCGAATTACTGCTTTCACAACTGCCGTAAATTAAAAGAAGTCCCTAAAATTATCTATTCAAGTGTGCAACAACTGGACCGCTATGTCACCAATGCTAAAGAATTAAAAGATACTACGCTGAATCTTTCAAGTGCAAATAACTTAAAAGTAATTGGCTGCTTTGGTACGGCCACTAATTTTATCAGCGGTTTTAAGGGCTTGCGCGTTTCTGCTTCTGCTCCGTTTAATTATTCAAACACACCCCAAATCAATGTTTCTTATACGGGGATGGATAGAACTGCTTTAGTTCAACTCTTTAACGACTTACCCAGTGTTTCAGGTAGCCAAGTTATAAATATAACCGGCTGCACAGGAACAGCTGATTTAAGTGAAGAGGATAAAGCAATAGCCACAAATAAAGGCTGGACAATAATTTTAGCAAACTAAGACAAAAATAAACCCCGTTTATGCGGGGTTTATTTTTTTAAAGAGGTCAAATATCGCCGAAATTGCACTTTGCATACTATAATATTTATATTCTCCGAGCCGTCCTATAAAATAAAGATTTCTTTCTTTAGCGGCAAGGGCTAAATATTCCGAATATAAAGTTTCATTTTCCGGCTTAAGGATGGGATAATATCTTTCATTTTTGCCAAGTTCAAAAGCCAAAGGATATTCATAGGCAATAGTTGTCTTTTGAGTGTTTTGGTCTAAGAAATGTTTAAACTCGGTTATTCTTGTATAAGGCTCTTTACCTGTATAATTTACGACGGCAACACTTTGAAACTTTTCTTGCCCCAAAGTTTTAAACTCAAATTTTAAACTGCGGTAAGGCAAAACGCCAAATTTATAATTAAAAAACTCGTCAATAGAACCGCTGAAAAAGGTGCATTCGTAGGATATATTTTTTAAATTTCCAAATTCCGTATTTAACTGAACTTTTATATTTGGATGCGCGAGCATATTTTCAAACATTTTTGTATAACCGCAAGTAGGTATTGCCTGATAGTTTTCGGTAAAGTAGCCATCATAATAACTCGTGTAAACCGGAACTCTTGCAAGGGTATCACCGCCTAAATCTTCCGGCTTAAAACCCCATTGTTTTAAAGTATAGTGGTAAAAGACTTTTTCATAAATAAAAGCAGCAAGTTCTTGCAAATCTTTATCGGTAGATTTTTTTAGTTCCAAAATAGGCACTTTTTTATTTTCGCCGTAAGTACCAATCAGTTTCTCTTTAAAGATTTTTGCCTTTTGAGTGTCAAACAAAGTATTTAGTGAGGTAAAATTAAAGGGAATAGGCACTTCTTTTCCATCAATACTGGCACGCACTTTATGTATATATTTATGCCAAGTGGTAAATTTTGATAAAAATTGCCAAATATCTTCTCTGTCCGTTCTAAAAATATGCGGACCGTATTTGTGAACATTTATACCGTTTTCATCAAAATAATCATAGCAGTTTCCGCCGATATGATTTCTCCTATCAATAATAAGCACGCTTTGGCCTTCTTCGGCAAGTAAGCGGGCTAAAACAATACCGCTTATTCCTGCGCCTACAACTAAATTTTGATAACTTTCAGTCATAAATATATAAAAGGATTTAATCTCTTTTAAACAAATCTCGTGTATAAACTTTATCTTTCACATCATCTAAACAACTATCATAGCGGTTAGCAATAATTACTTGGGATTGTTTTTTAAACTCTTTTAACTCATTAACGATTTCACTGCCAAAGAAAGTATTTCCGTTTTCTAAAGTCGGCTCATAAACAATTACTTTAGCACCTTTTGCTTTAATGCGTTTCATAATACCTTGAATGGAAGATTGGCGAAAATTATCGCTACCTACTTTCATAGTCAAACGATAAATGCCTATAACAACCATATGTTCTTTGCTTAAATCAAAAGTGCTGTTTGCATTATAATAACCGGCTTTTTTCAAAATTCTATCGGCGATAAAATCTTTACGGGTACGGTTTGATTCAACAATTGCTCTAATCAAATTTTGCGGGACATCGGTATAATTTGCTAAAAGTTGTTTTGAATCTTTAGGCAAACAATAACCGCCATAACCGAAAGAAGGATTATTGTATTGATTACCAATACGCGGGTCTAAACAAACCCCTTCAATTATTTGCTTGGTATTAAGTCCTTTCATTTCGGCGTAAGTATCAAGTTCATTAAAATAACTGACTCTCAACGCAAGATAAGTATTGGCAAAAAGTTTAACCGCTTCGGCCTCTGTATATCCAATAATCAAAGTGGGAATTTCCTTTTTAATAGCCCCTTTTTGTAAAAGTTCGGCAAATATATGTGCTTTTGCCGTTAAGTCTTTATCTCCTAAATCTGTTCCTACAACTATGCGGGAAGGATATAAATTATCATACAAAGCGTGCCCTTCGCGCAAAAACTCAGGGCTAAATAAAATGTTTTTTACTCCCAGTTTTTCGCAAACATTCTTGGTATAACCGACAGACACAGTTGATTTTATTACCATAGTTGCTTTGGGATTATATTTTTTAACAAGTTTTATAACCTCTTCTACGGCAGAAGTATTAAAATAGTTTTGATCCGGGTCATAATTCGTAGGTGTGGCAATAATAATAAAATCAGCATTTTTATAAGCGCATTCTGCCTCCGTTGTTGCTTTTAAATTAAGGGGTTTATTTAGCAAAAAATCTTCAATTTCCTTATCGGCAATAGGAGATTTTTTATTGTTTATCAAATCAACTTTTTCTTTAACAATATCAACGGCAACGACTTCGTTTTGCTGAGCAAGCAAAGTGGCAAGAGAAAGCCCTACATATCCTGTTCCCGCTACGACTATTTTCATTTTATTTCTCCTTTAAATAAAAATCTTTATACCACTGAGCGAATTTTCGCAGACCTTCACGCAAAGTAGTATGAGGCTTAAAACCGAAATCTTTTTCTAATGCAGAAGTATCAGCGTAAGTCATCGGAACATCCCCCGCCTGCATAGGCACAAGTTCTTTATGGGCTTTGAAATTGTAATCTTTAGGCAAAATACCGGCGCGGATAAGTTCTTCTTGTAAGATTTGGACAAAATCCAAAAGATTTTCCGGCGAATTATTACCGATATTATATAAAGCATAAGGCGGCAAAGGCAAGCCGTCATCACCTTGCTCACGTTTAGGCGCGCCTTGCATTACGCGGATAACACCTTCCACAATATCATCAATATAAGTAAAATCCCGTTTACAGTTGCCAAAATTAAAAATTTTTATTTTTTCCCCTTTCAAAAGTTTATTTGTAAAACCAAAATAGGCCATATCAGGTCTGCCTGCCGGGCCGTAAACGGTAAAAAAGCGCAAGCCGGTTGAAGGTATATTATAAAGTTTGCTATAAGCGTGCACTAAAAGTTCATTTGATTTTTTGGTAGCGGCATAAAGAGAAACGGGATTATCAACCTTATCTTCCACTGCATAAGGCACTTTTTTATTGGAACCATATACCGAAGAAGAAGAAGCATAAACCAAATGTTCAACGCCTGTTTTATCATTGTCGTAAGAATGGCGGCAAGCCTCCAAAATATTAAAAAAGCCAATAAGATTTGCCTCAATATATGCAGAAGGATTAGTAATGGAATAACGCACCCCTGCTTGGGCAGCTAAATTAACCACTATTTGCGGTTCATATTTTGCAAAAATATCTTCAATTAACTTTTTATCGGCCAAATTACCTTTAATAAAGGTAAAATTGGGCAGTTTTACAAGTTGGGCAAGGCGATAGTCTTTTAAAGAAACATCATAATAATCGTTTACGCTATCAAGCCCTATAACTTTAGCGGAAGGATTTTCTTGGCAAACACGCTCTGTTAAGGCAGCGCCGATAAACCCTGCAGCCCCTGTAATAAGAATTTTTTTATTTTGCAAATTGAGATTTTGTTTTTGCATAAAGGCCCTCTTAGTATTATTTTACTATTTCAAATTATACTTTTTAAGATAAAATTCCTTCTTTTGTTCTTTAGAGATTGTTTTTGTCGGCTCTACTTTTGATAAAGACTTTTGGTAATATTCTTCAATAGAACAAATAAATTTTGCCGGAACGCCCGCAACAACGCTATTACTAGGAATATCCCGCGTTACCACGCTATAAGCACCGATTACAACATTATCCCCGATAGTAACACCGGGCAGAATAACCGTTTGTATTCCGGTATAGACATTATTTCCTATTTTAATAGGGGCTATTTTGTCCATAAGGATATTTTCCCCGTTTTTTTCAAATTTTCTTAAATGGTTTAGAATATTTACTCCGCCGTCATGGGTAATAAAGCGCGTGCCTGTGGCAAAAACACAATCTTCTCCTATTTCTATTAAATAAGGTTCCGAACCTAAATAGGCAGTATTACAAAAAAAACGTGTTCCCTTACCGATTCTTGCTCCCTGTTTAATTAAGTATTTACGTTTACGTTCCGGAGAAGAATTTATATAGTTTATATATACGAATTTAATTTGTCTAAAAATTTTTGTTAACATACTTTTTTATCAGGCGATACAAGCCATTCTCCTATTTTTTATTTCATTTTCTTAAACAATGTATTATATGCTTTTTGTATAAAGACTTTTGCTTCCTTAAAACGCTTTGTATATAAAATACCCGTTATAAAAACAAACGGAACTACAAAAGAACAAATAAGACCGCGTAAAACCAAAGTCAAAACACCCTCATTTTTAACAAAATTGACACATATTAAATAAGCAAGGCCTATTCCTACAAATGTAATCATCCCGTAATAAAATTGCTCTTTTAAGAAAACAAATAAAGAAAATCCCTTAAAATAATTCTTAAACAAAATATTTGTGCGCCACAAAAAGTTAAAGAAGAAAATAGTTATAATAGTTGCCCACAAAACGCCGTTTACTCCGTATAATTTACCGAGTATAATGTTTAGCCCCAAATTACCTATTGCCTCCACGATATAAGTATAGCGCAACTTCCACCAAAGCCCCGTGCCCGAAACATATTGATTACGGATATTATTTAAGTTAATAATATAAAAATAAATGCAAAATAAGAACATTGATAGGGTAGGCAATAATAACTCTTTACCTGCCCACAGGTGCATAAACGGCTGATATAAACAAGCCAAACAACCGCAAATAAAAGCCGTCAAAGCGGCATATAACAAAGAAAAAACCAAAAATCTGTTATAGTTATAGGAAACATCTTTTTTAACAATACAATTGCCGACACTTGCCCCCATAGAACTGCCCACTACAAGCATAATACCGTATAGGGCATCATAAATATAATAATAATTGCCGTAAATAGCAGTAACCGTTAAACCTAAGAAGGAAGAGATAATTATACTGTCAAAAGAATTACGGCAGGTATCGCAAATTTTATTGATGGCAAGTCCGTAAATTTGTTTTTTAATTTCGGCGGGCATTTTGGGAACACGCTCTAATTTCCTAAAGAAAGAATAGCGCTTCAAAGTTACTCTTTGAATTAGGCAGTTATTACAAATTGTGCTTAAAATAGCAATAACCATATACCAATAGAAATTGCGGGTCAAAATCAATACCGCCAGTTGCAGTAAATAACCGACAATTCTTACCGAAGTTCTTATATTATTGATAATATCTTGTCTTTGGTCCGAAGTTAATAAAACCGCTTTATAGGCAAACAAATAATAACTTATAACCGTATTGATTAAGTAAAGCAAGAATAGAACATAAATATTTATAGAATCAGGATAAGTTCCTTTGATAAAATGAGTAATAAAAGGCAAAACACACAAACCGGCAATTAAAATAACCGAACCGATTATATGGTATACCCTTCTAAATAAAGTAACCAAAGCGCAAATTGTTTTTTCATCACGCTTTGCCATTGGCTCATACAAACTATAAACAATAGCGGAATTAAAACCGAGTTCTGCCAAACTTAGGACAGATAAAATAGAAGTAAACAATCCTGTCAGTCCGGTAAATTGCGCGCCGAGCAACCACAAGATAGCGGTGCGGTTAATAAAAGGTAAAAGAATCATTACCCCGCGGTTGATTAAACCGGTAGAAATATTACGCAAAGTATTATAAGTGCGGGAATTATTGCTCATATAATCTCTCCAGTTTTTTAATAACCTCACTAATATCCCAATCCTGTAAATTAGTATATACGGGACGCGGCTGCTTTGCTAATATTGCTTTTACCCAAGAAGAAACAGGCCCCTCTAAAGACTTAAAGGTAATCAAATTGGAAATCTTTGCCGCTTTGGGAACGGCATTTGAAACAATACACGGCAAAGCGGCGGCCTGTGCTTCTATTAAAGTAAGGGGTATTCCTTCACTTATTGAAGGGAAAACAAACAAATCCATAGCATTTAATAACTTAGGAATATCCGTGCGGTCAGATAAGATCAAGGTTCTTTCTTTCATTTGAGTTTTTTGCAGTTTTATTTCTATATTTTTACGCTCGGGACCACTACCTACCATAAGTAAAAAAGTATTTGGATTTTTTTTATATAAAGCCGCTGCGATATCTATCAAAAAAGTATGGTTTTTAATAGCATTAAAGCGCCCGATATGTCCTATAACAAAAGCATCCTGCGCAATACCAAGTTCTTTGCGGATTTGCGCTTTATCTTCGGTATTTCTAAAACGATTAAGATTTATGCCGTTATTTAATACAGTAGTATTTGAAACAGAAAACAATTCATTTAATTCGCCCCGCATAGAATCATTAAGCGCAATTATCCGTGTCTTATAATTTTTAATAAGGTAGCGCAAAGATTTTATGTCATAGGCAAAATCTTGTTTATATCTCTGCACATCAAAATGCTGAGTATAAAAAATTTGGGTAGTTTTGGGTAATTT
>JAZRZE010000047.1:0-10169 GCA_045601125.1 Elusimicrobiaceae bacterium
AACAATTATTTTAAATAATATTTATACAAAAAATAGTCAGAATAAAATATCCCTTAGTGTAGATTAAGGCATATTTTTTTAATGGGTAATTAATCCCCCGGCTATGCCGGGGGTTGATAAAAAGGTTTAACCGTTCCCTATCACAGAAAAACTCCTTGTGTTAAAATTAAATTATCTGTGTCAGCAGATAATTTAAAACACAAGGAGGTCCTTAGTATGGATAAGGATATAAATAAGTTAGCACATACGACTTGGAATTGCAAGTATCACATAGTATTTGCACCGAAATACAGAAGACAAATACTCTACAAAGATAAAAAGACTGAAATAGGGAAAATACTTCGTCAGCTATGCCAATGGAAAGAGGTGCAAATACTGGAAGCGGAGATCTGTCCCGACCATATACATATGTTAGTTAGAATCCCACCAAAAATTAGTGTAGCAGGGTTTATGGGTTATCTTAAAGGTAAAAGTAGCCTGTTGATATATGAGAGGTTCGGAAATTTAAAGTTTAAATATGGAAATAAAAATTTCTGGTGTAGAGGGTATTATGTGGATACAGTAGGGAAAAACACAAAAAGAATAGCAGAATACATAGCTAATCAAATCAAAACAGACCAATTAGAAAACCCGCTACCTTTTTACGATGGGTTAGAGGAAAAACGCAAGTGAGAGGAGCCGTTGCGGCTGCATGTGCAGTGGACTAGTAATCTAGGGCAGGGCCCGCATATTAAAAACCCCCGGCTACGCCGGGGGATATTTATTCCGTGGCTGGCAAATAATAAAACTAAGACAAAGCAAATAAGATAATAAAAGAATATAAAATCTTACAAAACAATATTAAGCAGACTGCAAACAAGTAAAGAAACAGATAAAGTAATCACAAGGATTCTTAAAGTATCTTTCCATTTGGCTTCTTTTAGCATAACAAAGAAAGAAGCCACGCACGGCATATACATAGACATAAAAATACTTGCAATAACAAATTGCTTAGCCGTCAGATTAAACGGCTCCAAAAGAGCAATAGAAATATCTTTTCTTAAAACGCCCAAAATTACGACGGAAGAAGCGTCTTCGGGCAAGCCGAGCATAAAAGTTGTCGGGAAAGCAAAAATTTTGCCGATAAAATCAACAAGCCCAATCATCTGCGCCACACTTATAATTATCATACCCACAAAAATTAAAGGCACGGCCTCAAAAAGATATTCTTTTGTGCGTTGCCAAATTTTACCTGCAAGAACTCTTGCTTTAGGCCATTGCCAAGAAGGCACTTCCATAAAAATATCTGCGCTATCACCGGGCAAAATTTTGTTTAAAAGCGTGCCCATTAAAGCCGCCACAACAAACATTATACCGAAAGTCAAAATAAGATATTTTATACCAAAAGGCGCAATCATACTAAACATTATTGCGCTTTGCGATATACAAGGCGCCATCATAAAAATAAGCGCCATAGCGATAATTTTTTGGCGTCTTGTTTCAAGGCGGCCGGCGGCAAGTAAAGCCGGCACTTTGCAGCCAAGCCCAAGCATTATAGGTATTGCGCTATATCCGTGCAAACCAAGTTTATGTAAAAACCTATCAAGCAAGATAGCAAGTCTTGGCAAATAGCCAAGTTCGCCCAAAAACTCCAAAATTGCATAGAACAAAACCACATTTGGCATAACATCAATAAAAGGTATTTTGAGGCCTTCGGTCAAAAGCCCAAAGCCCTCTGCCTCCGGTGTGGAAACACCAATCAAAAAATCCCACAAGAAAGTGCCTTTTGCAAAACTGAAAACATTTTGCACGAAAGGCAAATAATAAGTTTCATAAAGTCCTGTCAAAAAGTCAATTATATGCTCGCCCAAGAATAAAACCAAAGAAAGCGAACCTACCAAAATAATAAAAGCAATCAAAATACCCAAAAAAGGAGTTGTGGCGGCTTCTTCAATTTTTTCCAAGACGGAAGGGTGGCGGTGTTTTATTGTTTGCGCTTTTTTGCTGATTTCGCCGATTAACTTCCACTTTTCTTCCTGCTTTTGCGGTAAGGCGGGGGGATTTTCTTCAATTTTACCTTTAACAATTTTATCAATCAAAACGGAAAGTTTTTTAAGCCCTTCGCCATTTAAGCCGTTTGTTATAACAACCGGCACGCCCAGCATTTTTGAAAGAACTTTTTTATCAATATCAATACCTTTTTTTTGCGCTATATCAAATTTATTTAAAATAAGAATTGTCGGCTTGCCGAGCGAAATTACATCCATAGCAAAAAGCAAATTCCTTTCCAAGTGTTGGGCGTCTAAAACATATAAGGCAATATCAAAAGGTTTCTTTTTAATTAACTCACAGGCCTCTTTAGAGATATTATCCTCGTAATCCAAGCTGTAAGTGCCCGGAGTATCAAAAACATTATAGGAAGTGTTATTTATAACCATTTCGCCTTTTAAAAGCGATATTGTTGTGCCCGGATAATTAGAAGTTGCCGTCTTAACCCCAGTTATGCGCGAAAAAAGACTGCTCTTTCCCACATTAGGGTTGCCGAGCATAAAAATAGTTTTAGATAAGGCCTTAACCATAATATGCTGCGCAAAATCTTTACCAAGCGCAAGTTCCACATCTCCCGCTTTGATAAAGACGGGGGAACTTGAGTTTTTGCGCATAACATGACAGCCGATATGCAAGCCAATGTCTTCCATCTTTTTAATTAAATTTTTATCTTTGGTATCAAAAGCGGCGATATGCCCTTCCTGTCCTTTTTTAAGTTGGGTTAATTTTTTTAAATTGTCTTCCATAGTTTTTCTCTTAAAAGCACCTATTTGTAAGTTATCTCTAACTAATTATTTAAAATATATCTCTAAAAATTATTAGGTTTGTAAGTCTACACTAACAATTATACCATAAAAAAGCCCTGCTTGTCTAATATTGCAGGGCTTTTAAATTTATTTGTTTGCTGTCTGTGCGCCAAACTTTGCGGAATTACCGTTCTTTACAGTTGTGGTTTTAGTCGTGGTTGTCTTGGTGTAAGTTGTCGTTTTTGTTTCTGAAACCGGCTTTGCTATTTTTGCCGGTTTTGTTGTTTTGATAGCAACTTCTTCGGCTTTAGCAATTTGTTCTTGTTCGGCATCAACGATTTGTTTTCTTAAAGCAACCAGTCTTGCTAAGGCCTGCCTTGTTTGTTCGATTTTAGCGTCAATTTCAGCAAGAGTCGGATTATAAGGCATTTCAACATCTTCTTCTAAATTAAGGGGTTCTGTTTCGTCCGGTTCTGTAGTTTCGTGTTCTAAAGCGGCATTACCGTTCACATTTTCTTCTATAGTATCGCCTTCGTTCATAGTAGGTTTTTTAACGGTTGTCAAAGGACTAAGAATAATTGCGGCATCAAGTTGATGGTTATTAAAAGCATGGTCTAAAGCGGTCAATTCTTTTTCATCTAACATATTAGGGTCTGCGCCGTATTCCAAAAGAACTTTCACATTATCTGCTCTGCCGGCAGCGGCCGCAGCCATAAGGGGAGTTAAATTATATTTACTTGTCAAATTAACTTTTGCGCCCCTATCTAAAAGTAAGGTTAAAGTTTCCGGTGTAAGATATTGTGCGGCAAAGTAAAGGGGGGTAAAGCCCTCGTCATTTTTTTCATTGGGATTGACTTGTGCATACATTAATAATTTCACGCGGGATTCATCTTTAAGTTTAATCGCCTGTATCAAAGAAGTATCATAAAGATAAGTATACTTTTGCGTTGACTTGGAAGATAACTTTCCGCTTTTATCAGAAGTGCCGTAGGGCTCTGTTATTTTATAACCTTGTGCTAAAGCAGTTAACACAAAGCAAGTGATAAAACAAAACAAAACAAATATTTTTTTCATAAAATAATCTCCTTAAATAACTACACTAACATTATACATTACAAAAAGGGTCTTGACAATTGCCTTTATTTTACATATAGTTAAATATATTTATCCCCGCGGACATCTTCGATTTTACCCCCCGAAGATATCCGACCAGGGCCAAGTTTAAAACTTGGCCCTGATATATGGGAAAAACAGAAGACGGCATATCCGTTTTTTATTTTTTTAAGGAAGGATTACTATTATGATTATTAAGAAAAAGGCAAAAGGGCCGGAACTTACGGCAAAAGAAATTAAACAAATTGAGGCCTGGCTCTTAGAAGAGCGCAAAAAAATTCAACAAGGTATTTTGGCTAAAAAAGAAAATGAAATGCCCGAAGCCGAAGTCGGTGATGAAATTGATAATGCAACCCAAAGTTTAGATAAAGAAGTTTTATTTGAACTTAACAGCAGCGCTCACGCAAATTTAGACCAAATAGAATCCGCCTTGCGCCGCATTTCAAAAGGTATTTACGGCATTTGCGAATCTTGCCGCCAACCGATACCGAAAAAAAGAATTTTGGCAATTCCTTTTGCAAGATATTGTATTAACTGCCAATCTTCAAACGAAAAAATTAAATAATTTTTCAAAATAGGCACAAAAAATCCCCTCGTAAAACGGGGGGATTTTTATTTTAGCAAAAAACGCCATAGAAATTATTTTTCTTCGGTAGTATTTTGCGCAGTATTCTCGGTTGTATTTTCAGCGGCATTTTGCTCTTGAGGCAAAGGTTCTTGCTCTATTAATTCTTCTTCGTCTTTTGAAGAAGAGAATAATTTGCCCCATCCCTTTTTAAGCATATTTGAAACAGGGTTATTCATAACAGTATCGCCGACAAGTGTGCTCACACTTGATAAAACACTCAAAGAACCTTTAGGTTCTTCAATAGTGCCTTTAATATCAATACTTAAAGGCATAATGCCGTCTTCGGTATGTTTTCCGGGGGCGCTATCAACATTTAATTTGATTTTGCGATTATCAAAGTTAATATTTCCGTTGACTCTGAAGGAAAATAAATCCGATACAAAAGAGCATTTCTTCATCGTTGCAACGCCGTGATTAAAATCAATTTTTGTATCAAAGGAATCAAAATCCATTTTCCCGTTAATTTCCTGATGCTGCGGAATATCTTCTTCCGTTTCCTTTTTGCCCGATAGAACTTTGCCCATACCGTTAAGCAGGTCAAGAACATTAAGCGTATTTATAACCCTGCTGACTATACCAAGACTCATAAACATAACTTTTGTTAAGGCATTGGCATCGGCAAGGGTATAAACATCTTTTATCTGCCCGTCTTTTACGGAAAGATTAAAAGTGCCGTGCGTCTTATCCATTCTGGGTGTAATATTTTGTGCTTTAGCCGTAAAATTAAGTTTATTTCCTCTTAAATAAGGCACGTCCATTTTGCCGATATTTATATTTGCCTTAACATTTACCGGCACAAAAGCGGAAGTTTCTTCTTCCTGCTTTGTTTGTTCTTCGGCGGGGGGATTTTCTTCTTGGCTAACTTGGTCTGTTTTATTATCTTCCTTTTTTGCGCTGTTAATAAGATAAAGTTTATCTGCCTTGAAATCTAAAAAGACATCGGCAAAATCTTTATTTTTTAGATAACTTGCCTGCAAAGCAAAGGGATTTTTATTTAAAAACCCTTCAAAAGAATTGATTTTTATATCGTCAATACTATCAATTTGTACGGAAGCGTTTATATTTTCAAAAGTGCCGGCATTATCTATAAAAAAGCCGATATCTTTCAAATCCAACTGTCCTTTAAGCATGAAAGGTAAAGCAAAATCAAAATCGGAAATAATTTGCCCTTTTGGCTTATACTGGGCAATTAAAGGGGAATGATTTTCCACCGTATCCAAAACGCTGTTTAAAACGATTTTACCTTGTGCCGCAAGGTCTTTATCAAAAAGGAAATGTCCTTTAAAATCAAGTTTGGTATCGGCAATTTGTAAAACTAAATTCCTTATATCCAATTTGGAATTTTGCCCCAGATAAGATAAATCCCCCTGCAATGTTGTCAAAGGCAAAGTAAAAGCGGGAGTTTTGGCAAAGGCAAGCAAAGTTTCGTTTGAAAAGTTTTTTAATTTCATATCAAATTTCGCCGAAGGATTTTCAAAATTATTTACATCCGCCATTGCCTCAAATACAGTTTCTTTATACTTAAATAAGAGATTTTGTAAATCTAAAGAGGCCTTTTCCATATCCAAATTGTTTAAGTTTGTTTTTGCATTTAAAGCAAAATGCGCACCTTCAAAGACAAGGTCTTTTTGCTCAAAATAAGGGTCAAAAGAAAGGTTCACATTAAAAGGTTTATCATAAGAAAAATGATGCACAGATAAAGTTAGATTTCTTACATTTGCCTTCATATTGTCCTTTAAGTCTAAATAAAAAACTTTGGCATTAAACAAATTAAAATTTTTAATTTTTAAGTCAATAGGATCACTATCTTCTTTATTTTCTTCTTGTAAATTTTTAGTATCTTCTTCAGAAGAAGATACAAGCGGACTAAAATTAAAACTACCGTCTTTAAAACGAATAATTTGAAAAACTGGTTCTTGGATATAAATATCTTTTACGGAAATTTCACCGACTAATAATTTAAAAGGATTTAATTTTACTCTCAAATCTTTACAAGTAAACACATTACCTTTTTGGGTATCTAAAGTAAGAGCGTCAATTTCTATACCGAAAAGGCCTGCGGAAATATCACCTGCTTTGATATCTGCTCCTATAGAAGAAGATACCGTGCTTAATAATTTACTTTTAACCGTCGGTAAAGGCAAAATATAACGCAAAGCAAATTCCGCAAACAAAAGGAAAAAGCCAAAAAACACTAATATATAGGCAACAACTTTAATAATTCTCTGTAATATCTTCATATATAAATTATATAAAAAAGACCGCCCTTAAAGAGCGGTCTTTTAAAAGTTAAATAATTAATTTTTATTTAATTTTGAATTCTACGCGGCGGTTTGCAGCGCGACCTTCTTTTGTAGAATTATCAGCAACAGGTCTTGCTTCACCGTGACCGGTATAGGAAACGGATTTAATGTTAAGACCTTGGGCGTTCATATAATCATAAACGGCTTTTGCTCTTTTTTCAGATAATTCTTTGTTAAATTCATCTGAACCAGCAGAATCAGTATGACCTTCAATAACTAAAGTTCTGTTAGGAATTTTGTTAAGAAGTTCAACTGCTTTGTTCAAAGTATTTTTTGCTTCTTTTGACAAAGTAGATTTGCCATATTCAAAAAGAATATCGTTCTTCAAGGTTACGGCAATTTCGTTTTCGGTTTGTTTAACAGCACCGATAGCGGCTAAAGCGGCAGCATCTCTTTCTTGTTGAGCTTTTCTTGCGGCAGCTTCGGCTTCTCTTTGTGCTTTCAAAGCAGCGGCTCTTCTTTGAGCAGCAAGTCTTTCTTGTTCAGCTCTTAAAGCGGCTTCTTCAGCGGCTTTTTTGGCTTCGCATTTTTTGTCGCAATAATTTACTAATTTACCATCAATGCAATCTTTACCATAGAAGCATTTTTGCACATAAGCATTTGCGCCTAAGGTTAAAGAGAATAAGACTGTTACAGCGATAAGTTTCTTCATACTCACTCCTTTTTTAAATAAATAATCTTATATAAACATTGTAGCAAAAATAATATCAAAATTGCACAATATATTTTGCTACAATTAAAATTAAGATGAAAATAAACAAACTAACAAGTCTTGCCACGGCCGAAAGTTGCACCGGCGGAGAAATAGCAAGAAAAATCGTTTCAAAGAGCGGTGCTTCCGCCTATTTTAAGGGGGGAGTTGTTTCTTATTCAAACGAGACAAAAGAAAATATTTTAGGCGTTGACGCGACCTTGCTTAAAAAACACGGAGCCGTCAGCAAAGAAGTTGTTTTAGCTATGGCTTTTGGTGCAAGCAAGATTTTTAAGGCAGATTATGCTGTTTCCACTTCAGGCATAGCAGGACCTTCGGGCGCAACAAAAAACAAACCTATCGGTCTTGTTTGGATAGGTATAAAAACGCCCAAAAAATTAACGGCAAAAAAGTTTATCTTTCAAGGGACACGCGCCCAAGTAATACATCAAGCAACTAGTAAGGCCTTAGAATTATTGGAAGAAATTTCTAATACCTACTAGCAAAGTATGTCAAATTTTGCTAGAATAGTATTATCCTAAGATTTAGGGGCTGATAGCTCAACTGGTTAGAGCGTCCGCCTTACACGCGGAAGGTTGAAGGTTCGAGTCCTTTTCGGCCCACCATTTGAAAAGGCATCTTTCAAAAGATGCCTTTTTTACTGTTTTATTTATTTCTTTTCCGTCGTGATTTTTTGACATGTTTTATTTATCAAGGGCATAGAGCACTTTTAGATGGGTTGAAATAGAGGATATTTCAGCCCTTTTTCTCTAACTGCAAATTTTGTAAGATCCAATAGTAGTAAAATGACAATATGCTATCCCTAAAATATTGCATAATTTATTAAAGGAGATAAAAAATGAGATATAAAGAAAAGTCTTCTAAAGTTGCTATAAAAAGCAACTGGAAAACCCAAGAAATGCCAAAACAAAACGACACTTTTATTCTTGAGCGTGTATTTTCCGTAGAACAAATGAAAAACCTTAGTAAGGGCTATATTCCAAGTTCAATGGATGAAAAGTGGTTTTTATATATGGAAAATAATACTCTTTTTATTCACCGGAGTTGGACCGGTTTTTGTATCTATAAGATTGAAATTTCGCCGGACAATCGGCATAAAGTGATTGTAAATCGCAATCCTATGCAGCATACTTGCACAAATATAGACAAAGATAAAGACATATTAAACAGAATACTTGATTACTACTCCGGTAAAATAAGATTTTAAACAGAAAAGACAGGATATTTTTTTGCTATTTGTTTTTTGTCAATCGGCCTAGTCTAATAGCAGAAAGAAACTTATTGTAGGTATCTTCTTCCAAATAATTATCTACCGGACTAGTGTGTTTTTTAATAGCTGATAAAAATTCGTCATAATAGGGAACGCCAGTATATAAAACACGGTATTTTTCAAAAAAGTTGTATATTTTGCTGTAGGGTATGCATGTGTATTTTCCCTTGTGTTGTTTTTTTACGTTTTCTATCACATCAGCATTATAATCTGGAACAAATACAAAGCCATATTGTTTAAATCCTTTATAATTAGAATCTTTTGCAATTACTTGCCAATATTTATCTAATTGGTCTTTATCTTCTTTTTTCCCATTTAAACCTGATTTAATTTTATTTTCAATAATTAGGGCCTGTTTGCCATCCGATAACAATATATCAATATTTTTATATTCTCGTTTGATCTCAAATATATTATTCCAATTTGATATACCTAAACATTTTTGAGCAAATTTCTTAAAGCCATTAGGGTTTGACTCAAAAATATATGCAAACATATTTGAAAAAGATAATACATCATATTCTTTTTTAATAATTTGCAAAAAATTGGTTTTGTTAGAAGATATCCTACCAGACTCTATTGGAGTTATCGATTTACCCCACAAAGAAGGTGTATTTATCAATTTATGCAGTAATTTATAGGTTAAACGATGTTTTTTGCTTGAAAAATACATTTTTAGGCTCTGCCTGGAAAAATTTTTAACATCAGGTAATAAAAAAGAATAGGAATTAACAATATCTGATTTTTTTGTTGTTATATAAATAGGTTTTTGGGCTTTTACAATTTTATCAGCTTGAAAAGTTACAAACACGGCTCTATCGTTATCCCCAAATGTAATATCTTTTAAATATACGCCTCCATATTTAATTTGATTATCTATAACATATTTTAAACCAGCTTGGTGTAATATGGGCCAATCTCTCTTTCCAGTTTTTTTAACATAACACAACTGTTTTAGCCCTGTTGCTTTAGCAAGAATCTCTATTTTTGAAGAAGAGTGCCTTCTGGCTAAAAGGATATCATCAATTTTGTCATTATGTTGCTTATCCATCATTCCCCACGGAAGGACATAAACATAATTGTTCCCATTATCACATTGAAATAAATTTATAATTTCATGCCCGATATTATCTTTATTTTCTAAATATTCTCCGGCATACATTAGGTTTAACAAAATTTCGCGTTCTTCCATATTTTCTCCATATAAGGACATAGCACTCTTTAAAATAATTTTAACATTTTATTATCAATAGTGAATTTATTTAATTTTATCTAACTGCCAATTTCGCAGGATCCATTATTTTTCCACAGTTGTTCTTGACTGCTAAAATCAACATTGCCTTCGGCTAGATTCATTAGTTCTCGTAAA
>JAZRZE010000048.1:0-3634 GCA_045601125.1 Elusimicrobiaceae bacterium
TATTTGAAAAGGGCGTTGGCAATACTTTCTTCTTTCCATTTTTTATTATTTATCAGTAAAACACCTGCGTTGACATAATCAGAAGGCAAAACTCCATTGCCAAACTTAGAAATTAAATAACTTCCTTTTATGGCAAAATCAACTGCGCCTGCCATATAATAATTTGAAATATCGGTATTAAATAAAGGCGCAAGCGATTTACGCACAAAAATATCACAATCTAAATAAAGCAGTTTATCAACTTCAATTAACCAAGGCACAAGAAAGCGTGCAAAAGTAGTAATGCTTAACCCTTTTTGATTTGCGTAGCAGTTTTTAAACATTTCATCATTTATGGGGATATAGATTATTTCAAAATCTTTTATTTTTTTAAGGGTGGCAATTTTATCTTTTTCTTCTTTCTTTATTTGATTATCTAAAATAAAAAAGTGTAAATTATCTTCTTTGTTTGCGCTTTTTAAAATTGACATAAGCGCAAGCCCCATATATTTTGCGTAATTATTATCCGTTGCAAAGCAAATATTTATTGTTTCTTTCATTTCTTCTCCTATATGAAACCTTGAAAAGGATGCTATAAATAAAAAACGGCTGTCGTATAAGGGCACTAAGCGGGACACCCAAATACAACAGCCGCGGTCTGCCGCTCTTAGTAATATAAGAACGGCAAACACTCGGCACGCAAAATCAAGGGGATCAGCCAAGTTCCTGCGTGCCTCAAATACGAGCTGTTTTTGGACCGCTTAGTTCTTTTGATTTCTCAAAAGTTCTCCTTGTTCTAAAAAAACAAGGTTCCAAAAATGCTTAAAATTGTTATAAGTTATTTTTTGATAACTTATATTTTTATTATAACTATTTAACAAATATATTGCAAATATCATTTAAAAGCAAAATTGCCCCACTTTATATGAATCTTATTTCTTCTCTTCTCATTCTATCTCTCTATAGTCCGCGATAAGAAAGAGCGGTTTAAGAGTTTCCACACTGGATAAGAGTATTTTTCTTTTTTTCCTTTCTTCTTATAGTCCGCGATAATTAGTTTACACTATTTTATATAACTATAACTAACTAACAACTCTCTATAATAAATACGAGAGAGAAAGGAAGATTTTCAATAAAAAATAAAGAGAAATTGTAAAAATCGGTGGAGATTCCCGAGTGCTTACCGCACGGGCAAGTTCTGGTATAGCGCTTCTTTGTTCCCTTCCTTGCAACTTGTTGCGGGAGAGGGGACTTTATATTTTCTCCCCTTGATTTTTTTGTGCGAAGAACAAAAAAATAGGGGGAGAATACAAGAGGGGACATAAAAAAAGACTCGGTTAAAAAATAACCGAGTCTTTTAAAAGTTATACAGTTAACTTATTTTGCGACATTTTTCCAAGCTTCTTTTTCTTCTTTAAGTTGTTGCTTGGCTGTTTCAATTTGTTTGTTAACTTGTTCTTTAATACCATCACCGATATTGCCGGAAGCATTTGTTGCTTGGTTTACGGCTTGGGCTGCTTTATAAGCGGTTTTTGCATCTTCAACCTGGCCTCTTAATTCTTGGGAAGTTTTAATGGCATTTTCCAAGGTGATATCTTCCGGGTTGATTTTTGATTTTTGTGTTGTTGTTTGTTCTGTGCCGGTTGTAGCGCAAGCAGCAAAAGCAAAAACACAAGCTAAACAGAATATAAGTTTTTTCATAAATAATCTCCTTTTAAAATCTTATAAATATATTTTAGCAAAAAAATAGCAAAGTGTTTTTATCAAAGTTTTTATAAATTTGATAAAATATATACATATTTAATATATTAGGAGATTTTATGAGCTGCGAAAAATGTAATCCACACATAGCAAGTATGTGCAGCGTCTGCAAAGGCGCAAAGCATGACCCGGCCCCTATTCCCGAAGAAGGCAAATGGGTCAAAGCAAAACAAATTGGCGATATCAGCGGCCTTACGCACGGTGTAGGTTGGTGCGCACCGCAACAAGGCGCCTGCAAACTTACCTTAAATGTAAAAAACGGTGTTATTAAAGAAGCCCTTGTTGAAACCCTCGGTTGCAGCGGTATGACACACAGCGCCGCTATGGCAGCGGAAATTTTGCCCGGCAAAACTTTGCTTGAGGCCTTAAACTCAGATTTAGTTTGCGACGCTATCAATACTGCTATGCGCGAACTCTTTTTACAAATTGTCTACGGCAGAACCCAAAGCGCATTTTCCGAAAACGGTTTGCCTATCGGTGCGGGTATGGAAGACTTGGGTAAAGGTCTTCGCTCCCAAATCGGCACAATGTACGGTACCGAAGCAAAAGGCCCCAGATATTTGGAAATGGCAGAAGGTTATGTTTTAGAAATCGGTCTTGATAAAAATAATGAAATTATCGGTTATAAATTTGTCCACCTCGGCAAAATGATGGACGCCATTAAAAAAGGCGAAGACCCCAAAACCGCTTATGAAAAAAATGTCAATACCTACGGCCGTTTTAATGAAGCCGTCAAAAAAATTGACCCACGCAAGGAGTAATTTATGATAACTTTTGAAGGCTATGATAGAAGAATAGAAAAAATCACTAAAGTTTTAAAGGAAAACGGCATCGCCTCTTTAGAAGAAGCCAAAGCAATTTGCGATAAAGCAGGCGTTAATGTTGAATCAATCGTTAAAGGTATTCAACCTATTGCTTTTGAAAATGCCGTCTGGGCTTATACCGTCGGCGCGGCAATTGCCCTTAAAAGCGGTGTAAAAACAGCCGCCGAAGCAGCAGAAAAAATCGGTGTGGGTTTGCAAAGTTTTTGTATCCCCGGTTCCGTTGCTGACCAAAGAGCAGTCGGTCTTGGTCACGGCAATTTAGCCGCAATGCTCCTTCGTGAAAATACAAAATGTTTCTGCTTCTTAGCCGGGCACGAAAGTTTTGCCGCAGCAGAAGGCGCAATCGGTATTGCAAGAACAGCAAACAAAGTCCGCAAAGAACCGCTTAAAGTTATTTTGAACGGTCTTGGTAAAGATGCCGCTTATATTATTTCTCGTATCAATGGTTTTACTTATGTTGAAACCGAATATGATTATTATACCGGCAATTTAAAAATCGTTAGCGAAAATCCTTTCTCCGATGGCGATAAAGCCAAAGTTAAATGCTACGGTGCTGATGATGTTAACGAAGGCGTTGCCATTATGCGCTACGAAAGCGTTGACGTTTCTATTACCGGCAACTCCACCAACCCAACCCGCTTCCAACATCCTGTTGCAGGTACTTATAAAAAATGGGCTATTGAAAACGGCAAAAAATACTTCTCCGTTGCTTCCGGCGGTGGCACAGGCAGAACCTTACACCCCGATAATATGGCCGCAGGTCCCGCTTCTTACGGTATGACCGATACAATGGGCCGTATGCACGGTGATGCGCAATTTGCAGGTTCTTCATCCGTTCCGGCTCACGTTGAAATGATGGGCCTTATCGGTATGGGTAACAACCCGATGGTCGGCGCAAGTGTTGCTGTGGCCGTTGCCATCGAAGAAGCCAACAAATAGTCTTTTTGTTTAAAAAAACTCCTCAAGTTAATACTTGGGGAGTTTTTTTAATGCGTCGGCTTTTTGGTAAATTTTAATTTTTTTTAAATTTCGGATACGCGGGCTTGCCAGCCCCTCTTGGTATACCTCAT
>JAZRZE010000049.1:0-6269 GCA_045601125.1 Elusimicrobiaceae bacterium
CTCCTTGGCTCACAGAACGACATGGCTACGATCCGACTTCCTCTAGAGAAATGCAAATTTTACAAACAGCTCTTGAAAAATCTTACAACAATGCCTTAAATGCTTATAAAGTGCCGGGCTTTACTTATTCTTTAACGCCTATGGGGGAAATTAACCCTTTATCTTTATTTGAAGTTAAATGTGTTTTGAGTGAGAATTATGCCAATACACGCGGCAAGAGTGCTTGCGATCTTTTCTTCGGCCAAATCGCTCAAGAATATGCCAAGGCAAAAGAAGAAGCCGTTTCTAATAAATAAGATAAGGAAAAACTTTATATGATAAAACTATATAATACGCTTACCCGCAAAAAAGACAATTTTAATCCTTTAAAAGAAGGTCTTGTCAGTATGTATTGCTGTGGACCTACCGTCTACAATTATGCTCATATCGGTAATTTAAGAACTTATATTTTTGAAGATATTTTAAAAAGAACACTTGAACAAGTTTACCAAGTGCGCCACGTGATGAATATAACGGATGTCGGCCATCTTGTTTCCGATAATGACGACGGTCAGGATAAAATGGAACTCGGTGCTGCTAGAGAAGGCAAAAGCGCTTGGGATATTGCCAAGTTTTATGAAGAAAGTTTTTTTAAAGATTTTGATTCTTTGAATTGCAAAAGACCGACTGTTACCGCAAGGGCAACTGAGCATATTAAAGAAATGATTGAACTTGTCAAAACGCTTGAAGAAAAGGGGTATACCTATAAAACTTCAGACGGTATTTATTATGATACTTCAAAATTTGCTACTTATCATAATCTTGTCGGTAAGAGCCATATTGAAGGCTTAAAAAGCGGCGCCAGAGTTGAGTTTAACAGTGAAAAGCGCAACGCAAGCGATTTTGCTTTGTGGAAGTTTTCTCCTACAAATGAAAAGCGTCAAATGGAATGGGATAGTCCGTGGGGGGTAGGTTTCCCCGGTTGGCATATTGAGTGTTCTGCTATGTCTATGAAATATCTCGGCGCAACTTTAGATATTCACTGCGGAGGGATAGACCATATTGCCGTTCATCATACTAACGAGATTGCCCAATCCGAAGCGGCAACGGGTAAGCCCTATGTGCGCAATTGGATACATGGCGAATTTTTGGTTTTGCCTGCGGGTAAAATGTCCAAAAGTTCAGGCGGATTTTTAACCGTTGCCACGCTTAAAGAGAAGGGTTATAATCCTTTAGATTACAGATATTTATGCCTTGGTGCGCATTACAGAACGCAACTTGAATTTTCTTGGGAAGCGCTTGATTTTGCGCGCGCCAGTCTGAAAAGTTTGAAACAAAAAATTGCCGATTTGAAAAATCAGCCGCAAGGTTCTTTAGATGAAAATGCCCTAAAATCATCCAAAGAAACTTTTTTTGAAGCGATGAGTGATGATTTAAACACTTCTAAAGCGCTTGCTTTTGTGTGGGAGTTTTTAAAGACACAAAACACACCCGCAACAAAACTTGAACTTATCAAATATGCCGATACTATTTTGGCTTTAGATTTGCTTAAAGAAGAACAGGCCGAACTATCTAAAGAGGCCCTTGCCTTGATAGAAGAAAGGCAACTTGCCCGCAAAAACAAAGACTTTAAAAAGTCCGATGAAATAAGGGCCAAACTTGAGCAAATGGGTATACTTATTAAAGATACGCCGCAAGGCCCGAAATGGAGTCTTAAATAAATGATAGTATTTTCAAGGGATTTTCTTCTAAAAATACCAAAGTCCGATTTGCATTTGCATTTAGACGGTTCTTTAAGGTTAAAAACGCTCATTGAACTTGCCAAGCAAGAAAATATCAAATTACCCTCTTACAGCGAAGAAGAATTAAAAGAAAAAGTTTTTAAAAAACAATATAAAAACTTGCCTGAATACTTAAAGGGTTTTGATTATACTACTGCCGTAATGCAAAGAGAAGAAAATATAGAGCGTATCGCTTATGAACTTGCTTGGGATAATATAAACGAAGGTGTGCGCTATATTGAAGTACGCTTTGCTCCGCAGCAACATTGTTCAAAAACTATGACCCCGGCTGATAGCGTGCGCGCTGCTTTTAGAGGACTAAAAAAAGCGCAGGAAGAATATAATAATTCTCCGGCGGTAAAAAGCGGCCAGGAAATTGAATTTCACTTCGGTCTTATTTTATGTGCTATGCGTTATTTTAACAAAAGCACCTCACTTTATTACAATCATCTTATAGATACTTTGCAACACGCAAAGGAGGATGAAATTGCTTCAATTGCTTCTTTAGAGTTAGCAAGAATAGCAGTTACCTTAAAGGAAGAAAAAATGCCTATCGTAGGTTTTGATTTAGCCGGCAGGGAAGACGGCTACCCCGCCGTAGATCACTGGAAGGCCTATCAATATGTGCACGAGGCGTTTATCAGAAAAACGGTTCACGCCGGCGAATCTTACGGGCCGGAATCAATTTTCCAAGCCATAACCGAGTGCCACGCAAACAGAATCGGTCATGGCACTTTTCTTTTTGATACCGATTTAATCAAAGATAAAAATGTAAAAAACAAAAAACAGTATGTTGAAGAACTTGCCAACTATTTGGCGGGGGAAAGGGTCGGTGTAGAAGTCTGCCTAACCAGCAATTTACAAACTTTACCTGCTATAAAAAGCGTTAAAGACCACCCCATAAACAAAATGATTGAGATGGGTTTATCTTTGAGCATTTGCACGGATAACCGTCTTATTTCCGATACTACTTTAACCGACGAATTTTTACTTTTGACAAAAAATATAAATCTTACCAGAAAGCAATTAAGAAACATTGTTGTTGCCGGTTTTAAGGGCAGTTTCTTTACCCCTTATGCAAGCAAGCACGCTTTTGTAAAAAAGGTTATTGATAAATATAGCCAAATAGAAACACAGTATTTTAAATAAAAAGGTCTTTCATTTTTCCTTAAAACAAGGGTCCAAATAAACCTAAAAAAGGCGCAAATTATCAATCAGCAAAAAAGTGCTGCTTTTGGACAAAATTTATCTTCATAATTTACGACTGAGATTTTTATTCTCCCTCAAAAAACTACTTGACGAAAAAGCAAATATAGACTATACTTATAATAGAGTTAGATAATAGGCGTATTGTGCCCAAAAAATCAAGGGATATCTAACTTCAAAAGAAATTAGTTATATCTTTTAAAATTGCAAAGTTTATTGATTGGTTTTTTAGATAAAGGGAGAAATAAAATGTTTAAATTTAAACGTAAAAACAAAAAGGGTTTTACCCTTACGGAACTGCTGGTAGTAGTGATTATTCTCAGCGTGCTTACAGCAGTATCTGTACCGAGTTATAAACGTGCTGTTGAAAGAACAAAAGCAGCACAAGGTATTACAACACTTCAAAGTATTGCTAAAGCGCAAGTTTCTTATAATGCAAGACGTGGTACTTATACCTCAAATATGTATGCTTTACCTATAGACTTAATGGATAAAGACGGCAAAGCAGTTGAAGGTGATACCTTCTCAGATAGATACTTTGATTATACTGTTTACGGTAATCTGCTTTCGCAATCACTTGCAAAGCGTGAAGGTTCTTGGAATTATGAATTAGCTATTGATTATGATACCGGTAAACTTTATTGCACCCCTGAAGATAATGAAATATGTAAATCACTCGGTCTTGATGTTAACACAAAGGAAATACCGGAAGGAGGTTCCGGCGATACCGGTGTTAAAGTGGTTTGTAACGAAGCGGATAGTACTTGTTATCTTTATGACGGCGAAAAATTTCTAGGTAAATGCGGTTTTAAGGAAACCGGTCTTTATAAATGTCAGGACCAAACAAAAAATGGTTTTGAGTGTGATGAATTCGGACGTTGTGGCGAATATAAAAACGGTGTTGTAGTAGAAGGTTCTGTATGTGGTAAAGAATGGGTTAACAAAGAAGGCACCGCTTGCGCAAAACAGACCTTTAAGTGTTTTAAAGATAAAGGTGTTTGCATTACCTATAAAGACGACGAAGAAATTAGCTCTTGTCCGATAAATAGAGCTGGCATTGCTTGTGCAGTTACAAACAGCGTGTGTTATTCAGACGGTGTGTGCAGAGAGTATGTTGATGGAAAAGAAGTTTCCAGTTGTAATGTTTTAAAAGACGAAGATTGTGCAAAGAAAAATAATTTTGAAGGTGTTGTATGTAATGACGCCGGTTCTTGCTCTGTGTTTAAAAACGGAGAAAATGTCTATACTTGCGATAAAAACTCTAATATTTGCAAATTAAAAGAAACAGGAAAAGAATGTCCCGCAAATAACTCATTTACTGGTTGCGCCACTAATGAATTTATCTGTAGAAATGATGTTTGTGCCTATTATGATGAGAACGGTAACGAGAAATATAAGTGTGAATACGATAATTACGATTGTATGAAAAAGAATGGAGTTACCGGAACTTACTGTGATTCAAAAGGTCTTTGTCGCACTTACGAAAAGGGTGAGTATACATGGGAATGTTATAAAGATAAAGGTACCTGCAAAAACACTAGAGGTGATGGCACGGAATGTCCCGCAAACGAAAAGATGAACGGTTGTAAAGAAGAAGGCGGTTCTTCAAGTGTTCCTTCTTATCCTTGTAAACCAAATTGCATAAATGGTAAATGCGAATGTAAGGATGATGATGGTAATTTATATTATTCTTGTAACTATAGCGACCATGCCTGTTTAGAGCATGTTGGTTATAGCGGAACATATTGTTATGCAGATGGCACCTGTGAAACCTTTATTGATGGCAAATACTCCTATAAATGTGGGAAAGATGGTAAGTGCTCTATTTATGATGGTGAAGGTAGTCATAAAGGTGAGTGCACAGCAAATGACACCCTTACCGGTTGTAAAGAAGAAAGTTCTTCCAACGGTCTTAAATGTGATGTCTTTACCTGCACAGACGAATGGGGAAAAACTTGCTATAGCGATGGTAAAGGTAATTGTATAAGCGGCAAAGGTTTAGAACTTGCCTGCTATAAAGAAAAAGAAGAATGTCACTGGTATGAAAACGGAAAAGAAGTAGGTATTTGTGCTATTAACACTACCGGCACCGGCTGTAAAGAAGAGGGCTCTTCTTCTGGTGTTTATACTTGCAATGGCTGGGAATGTAAAGATGCTGATGGTAACGTATGTTATAGCAACGGTAAAGACGGCTGTATTGAAGGTAAAGGTGAAGAAATTGTCTGTATGAAAGGCCAATGTATGACTTATAAAGATGGTAAAAAGACCGACTGGTGTCAAGCCAATGACGATGGCACCGGCTGTAAAGAAGATAATAATTTAATGTGTGCCGGTGAAACCTGCACAGATCCCGATGGTAATACCTGTTTTAGCAATGGTAATAATGGTTGTATAACAGGTAAAGGTTGGGAAATGGGTGCTTGTAATGATACGGAATGTTATGTCTATCAAGATGGAAAACAACACAAATGTTATAGAGATCAGTGGTCTGTAGGCGGTTGTAATAATAATACACAACTTTGCTATGGTGTGGAATGTGTTTATTATCGGTATGGTATTCCTACCGGTGAAACTTGTTATAATGATGGCGGAGGTAATTGTATTAAAGGTAAGGGCGAAGAGTTTATCTGTATAGCCGATCAATGTAATTTATATAAAGATGGCGAACTTGTAGATTCTTGTGTTGCAAATACAACATTTACCGGGTGCAGAAAAGAGGGAGAACTTTCCGGTTGTAAACGCAGTATCATTCAAACATCAAGAGGCTTTTACGTAGAATACTCTGAAGGTAAGCCTACAGGTGTAACCTATATGCGTTCTGAAGATGGTAAATGTATGGGTTACTATAATGGAAAACCTAACGGAGTAGCACCTAGTCCTAATTATTGTTCTGGTAGCTCATCGTGCGTGCTTCGATAATATATAATAAAAATTGTTACAAAAATAACCCCGATTCTTTTTTAGAATCGGGGTTGTTTTTTGTCTGTTTATTTATTTAATTTAAAAACTATTTCTTTTTTAGATGTTTTTTGATAGCAGTAAAACTTTCTTCTGAAATTATATGCTCAATTTTGCAGGCATCTTCAAGGGCGGTTTGCTGGCTTACACCGATAGAAACAAGCCACGCGGAAAGTATCTCGTGTTTTTCGTAAACGCCTAAAGCAAAAGCGCGTCCTTTCGGTGTTAAGGTGATGGAAGAATCTTCCCCTACATTAATATACTTTGCTTGCTTTAACTGCTTTAAAGCAACGCTTACGCTAGCACGGGAAAAGTTTAAATTTTTGGCAATATCTATTGCTTTAA
>JAZRZE010000050.1:0-4197 GCA_045601125.1 Elusimicrobiaceae bacterium
TATCTTTCATTTGATGCGAAATATTTCCCATGCTTTCGTTAATTTTTAGAAAAATATGAAATTTTTAAAATTTGTTTTACCCTTGTTTTTGACAAGTTTTTTAATAGCAGGAGAAAATGTTATGAATATGTATAATCCCGACGGTACTTTGCACTTTAATTATAAAGCAGAGGATCTTGAACCAAGCGAAAAAGCCGCAAGAGAAAATTTAGAAAAAGACCTTGCAAAAATTGTTGCATTGCCAAAAGAGCAACGCACTTTTGAAAATACTTTGCTTGCTTACGAGGAAGCCTTTGAAAAATATTCCCACGCACTTGGGCAAGCGGGTTTTCTTGCTTATGTTTCTACCGACGAGAAATTAAGAAATGCCGCTCTTGCTTTAGAAGAAAAAATCAGCAGTTATATGGTGGAAGTTGCCACAAGAAAAGATATTTATCAGGCGTTTAAAGATTATGCAGATACTAAACCCGACCTTCCTAAAATTGAAGCAAAAATGTTAAAAGACACTATGATAGGTTTTAGAAAAAGCGGTTTGATGTTAGACGATAAAGATTTGGAAACTTTTAAAGATTTACAAAAAAAGAAATCAAAAAACTCTATTGAGTTTTCTAAAAATATAAGGGAATATAAAGATAATCTTGCTGTCTCAAAAGAAGAACTTGCAGGAATGGGTGAAGATTATATAAACCGCCTTGAAAAAGACGAAAACGGCAAATATATTGTCACTTTAAATTATCCCGATTATGTCCCTTTTATGCAAAATACCGACGACGATAATGCAAGAAAGCAACTTGAAGAAAAATATTCTAAACGCGGTGGCACGCAAAACATTTCTTTACTTGAAGATAATTTATTTTTGCGCTATCAGACGGCAAAATTGCTCGGTTATAAAACCCACGCCCATAATCGCCTTGATACGCGTATGGCAAAAACGCCTGAAAATGTAATGGGTTTCTTGCAAGATTTGGAAAAGAAATTAAAACCTCTTGCTAAAAAAGAACAAAAAGAACTTTTAAAATATAAGACGGAAAAAACAGGACAGAAAACTAAAAAAATAGAAACTTGGCAAGGTGCCTATTGGTCAAATAAATATAAAAAAGAACACTATGATATTGACGCGGAAACAATAAAAGAGTTTTTCCCCACCGACTATGTAATTGAAAATATGCTTGATATTTTCGGCAATTTATTTGACGTAAAATTCCAAAAAGCAAACATTGATACTTGGCACAAAGATGTTGTTGCCTACAAGGTTGTTGATAATGAAAAAGGGCAAACAATTGCTTATGTTTATATGGACCTTTATCCTCGTGACGGCAAATATAAACACGCCGCTTGTTTTGACCTCGTCGCCGGTAAAGAATTAAAAGACGGCACTTATCAAAAACCTTTTACGGCGATTGTTGCAAACTTAAATCCCCCCTCTAAAGATAGACCTTCTTTACTCAAGCATGATGAGGTTGAAACCCTTTTTCACGAGTTTGGCCACGTCTTGCACAATGTCTTGACGGAAGCAAAATATGCCTCAATTTCCGGCACGGCAACAAGTATGGATTTTGTGGAAGTTCCTTCCCAAATGCTTGAAAATTGGGTCTGGCAGCCGCAAGTTTTAAAGAAAATTTCCAAACATTATAAGACGGGTGAGCCCTTGAGCGACGAAACAATCAACAAAATGATTGCCGCAAAACATTATGCGACAGGTTCTTTTTATTTAAGGCAAAATTTCCTTGCGCAAATTGATATGCGCTATCATTTGACTAAAAAGAAAATCGATTCCACTGATTATTGGTCAAAATATTCCAAAAAAATAAGAGGTGTTCCTTTAAGAAAAGGTGCTTATCCTCAGGCGAGTTTTGACCATATTATGGGCGGTTATGATGCCGGCTATTACGGCTATTTATGGGCGGAAGTTATTGCGCAGGATTTCTTTAGCGAATTTGAAAAGAACGGCATTTTTAATAAAGATATCGGCAAGAAATACCGCAAAGAGATTTTGGCTGTCGGCGGAAGTTATGAAGAAGAGGAACTTGTTAAAAACTTCCTTAACCGCAAAGTCTCTAATGAGCCGTTTTTGAAGAATATCGGTTTTTAGTTTTTTAGAATAAAAAACACTTGCTTTTTACCGCTTAAAGTGCTATAACATTCTTAGGGGTAAAAAGGTAAAATGAGAACAAATCCTCACGTCTTAGAAGTCAGTGCGCAACGCTGGTTTAGCAAAATACAACGCGAACTTGGGCGTAAAATTACTTTGGCTGAAATTCCGGAAAGTTATCTCTTTGAGATAAAAGCCGCCGGTTTTGATGCCTTGTGGCTGATGGGGATATGGAAGGAAAGTCTTACTTCCCGCCAGATTGCCCGCACCGACGGACCGATAAATAATTACATTAAAAAAATCGTGCCTGACTATAAGAAGGAAGATATCTTCAGCTCTCCTTATTCCGTTTGTGCATATGAGGTTGATACCCGTTTTGGTACAAAAGAAGATTTACTTAAATTTAAGCAAAAATTAAACGAAAACGGCATTTCCTTGATTTTGGATTTTGTCGGAAACCATTTTTCCGTAGATCATCCTTTAACTTGGCAAGAACCGGATTTATTTATCAATTCTAAGACGGAACCCCAAGATAAAGAACTTTTTTACCAAAATAAAAACGGCGTGTGGCTGGCCCACGGCAAAGACCCTTATTTTGCACCTTGGACGGATAGCGCACAATTAAATCTCTTTAATCCTAAAACAAGACAGATTTTAATGCAGTATTTGCTTGATGTTTGTCCCCTCTGCGACGGACTTAGATGCGATATGGTTATGTTAATGCTAAATAAAGTCCATAAAGAAATTTGGGGCAATTTCCTTAATTTTGAAACTCCGCAAGAGGAGTTTTGGCCAAACGCTATTAAAAAAGTTAAAGAAATTTATCCCTCTTTTACCTTTATTGCAGAAGTTTATTGGGGGCTTGAGGCGGAAATTCAGTCGCTTGGTTTTGATTTTACCTATGATAAAATTTTATATGACCGCCTTTTATTTTCCCATCCGGCACAAATTGCCGCGCATTTGGGAGCGGAACACCTTTACCAAAAAAAGACTATTAGATTTATAGCAAATCACGACGAAGAAGCCCCCCTTAAAGCCTTTGGTTCAAAGGAAAGATCCTTTGCCGCTGCCGCAGTGGCATATACTTTATCCGGCGCACGTTTGTTTACTTCTTCCCAATTATATGGAGATAAACAGCGTCTACCGATACAATACTTGCCGGAAAGAATTGCCGTAGATGAAAAAGTCCTTAATTTTTATAAAAATTTATTGGAAGTTATTAGCCATCCGTGCTTTCACGGCGGGCAATGGGCTTTGAAATCGGCAGAATCTTGTGATGGGCAGGATAATTCTTATCAAAATATTTTAACTTGGTCTTGGACTCAAAATACTACCTGTAAAGTTGTAGTGATAAATTATAGTCAAAGCCGGTCAAAATTTAAAATTTTTATAGATAAATTACCAAAAACCGAAAATATTTGCCTTAAAGAAGAAACTTCCAAATCTGCTCTAAATATTTCCCGCGAAAAAATAACAAAGCAAGGTCTTTATTTGGAATTAGAGCCCTTTTCTTTTAAAATATTTTCAGTAGATTTTTAGTAAAAATATCGGTTTTTCGGATATTTTTTAGAATATTTTTTTATACATAGTTAGGAGAAACAATGGAGCAGACTCTTTTTATCACCGGTATAGTTGCTTTTATTTTTGCTAAACTTTCCAAATATTTACAAAAAAAACAAAAGTTAGAAACAAATAAAAATATAAAAATTTGGTCTTTTTTAGGCATTATTTTAGCGGGCTTTTTGGCTCTGTATATTTTCAATTTTATGGCAACTAACGGTGTAAGTGGCGGAATATCTCTAAAAAACATTATTCTAATCTGCGTCATAGTTATCGGCCTTTTGTTTTGGGCAAATAGTTTGTTAAAGAAAGACAGTAAAAAACTTTATTACGTTGTGCTAGATTGGGCGGAAACAATTTATTTTGCCGCGTTTTTTGCTTCCGTTGTGATGTTCTTTTTTATTCAGGCTTTTAGAATCCCCTCTGCCTCTATGCGTAATACCCTCATAGAAGGTGATAACCTTTTTGTTAATAAAATAACCTATGGTTTCCGCCTTCCTTTTATGAAAAATAAACTTGTAGAGTTTAATCCTATTAAAAGGGGC
>JAZRZE010000051.1:0-13909 GCA_045601125.1 Elusimicrobiaceae bacterium
ATTTGGCGAAGATAAGAAAGCGGCATTTGCGCAAAGAAATAATGGTGAATATACATTATCTGTAGATTATTTAACAGGGGAATTGTTTTGCCGCCCTAGTAGCCATTTCATGTGTCAGGAGCTTAGAATGCTCGAAGGTCCTGCAATGTCAAACTATGATACTTCAAATATCCAAAATTGGGTATTTAAAGATTATGCGGCCTATTTATTTCAGGAAATATTTAAAGATTGGGAAAAAGGTTGTGGAAACGATTTACATTGCTTTCAAGATTCTTTAAAAAACTTTTGTTCTAATGACGGCAAGGGAACTTGCTTAAATAAAATAGGTAATAGAGTTGTTGGGGCAGATGGTAATGAATACTATTGGACAACGCATGATGGCTATTTAGTCTTAAATGTAAATGATTATTCCACATTACCTTTTTTTGCGCAAATATTCTTTATTGATGGCCCTAATTTCAAACCTCATATAGAATTTCGCGGGAATTATGGGCACCAAGGCGAAAAAGTTGATGAAATATGTGACGAAATCGGTGGTTATGACCCTAATTGGGGGGGTGGTTGGTCTTGGTGCGTAAAATATCACTAAATTGATATTTTATTGTTTTATTTGAAGTTTATTATCTGTCAATTCTCTGTTTTATTGATTGTGGCTTAAACTTGTGCAAAATTATATTTTTCTATATAAGTCGCTAATTTATAAAAAAGCAAGTTTAATAGGAAAGGGCTTTGCTTTTTTATTCGGACATGGCTGGCTTGTTGGGATATAAAAATATTCCAATTTTGTAAACGCTACATATCCCACCAAACAATAAAACGGGAGTAAGAAAAACTAAATAGCAGACACTCCATATCGTCAAGAACCAAGCAAACGGGTAATAATAAAACAAAAAAATCCTTGCAAAAAACCCCCGCTGAATAAAAAGCGGGGGTTTTTACGTAAAGTTAATCAGTGTCAGCAAGATTAATATTTATAATCTTTATTGACGATCGTTATTGCCGTTATATCTTTTGGTAAAACGGTTTTTTCATCTAAATCAACTTCGTAAACACCGCAAGGGATAAGATACTCTTTAAGAGATCTTTGTGTCTTGCCGAGTTTGCCGTTAACAGAGCATTTAACCCTATAAATAGGATAACCGATTTTTGTAGTTTTCCACTCTCTGTCATTAGCAAGCAAGACATAACCTTTCTGGGCTTGTTCTTTATCAAGATGGCGGATATATTCATCAATATCCTGTTGGTAAAATCTTCTTAAAAGTTCCACCGCTTGATTTCTTTCATAGGCAAGTTTCTTTTCAAGCAAAGTCTGTCTTTGGGAAGGGTCATTTAAGTTGTAAACTTCCGTATGATAATAGACATTTTCCCTTTCTTGTTTTTCTTCATTTGTTAATTGTTTGTCAAAAGGTTCTTCCTCAAAAGAAACGGTTTGTTCTTCATAGTATTCGTAAGTATCACGGGCATTATTTACTTTGCCGGTTGTGGTATCCTTTTGTGTTTTTAAAGTACCGATAACAGTTTTTTGGGTCGGATTTTTAGCGGCTTCTTCTGTAACTACTTGATCCGGAGTCAGAACTTCCACTTCTATTGTTTTGGGTGTCGGTTCCGGCTCGCCTACGATTATACCGGTATCAACTCTTTGATACTCTTTTAATTCTTGAATCTTTTGGATTTCTTGTTGTTGTTTTTGTATTGCTTTTTCTTGTTCTTTATATAAATATTTGCCTTCATGTGCGTCTTTTTCTTGGGAATAATCGTGAACTTTCAAATCGCCAAGGTTAATTTTGAGTAAACTAGGGTCATCTTTAACAACGGTATAATCAAGATTTATTAAACCGTCTGAGCGTAAGGCGGAATTCGGCTTTACGGTTGCGTGCATGGTATTCAAAAGATTTGAATAGCGCACATTAAATATCAAGTTATCAAGGGTGTATTTATTTGCT
Organism: Elusimicrobiaceae bacterium; assembly: GCA_045601125.1. Lineage (GTDB taxonomy): Bacteria > Elusimicrobiota > Elusimicrobia > Elusimicrobiales > Elusimicrobiaceae > Proelusimicrobium. The sequence continues at coordinate 1,944 of JAZRZE010000051.1, forward strand.
TGGCCTTCTTCGGCAAGTTCTTTAGCAAAGTCCATATTTAAGTTTAAGTTGACTTGCCTTGTATCGCTATACCAGCAACATCTTGTTATGCAGGCCTTATCAGTATCAAATCTTTTAGTAACTTCTTGAGGGGAAAAATGAACATCAAACCTATAACAAACATCTATAGTTTTTCCCTCAAGATCCTGCTTGGAAGATTCTATCGTAACCCATTGTTTAGTAGAATTTCCGTCAAAAGAACTCATCCCTGTGCAAGCACAGAGAGGTAAAAGCATTGCCAAAAAGATAAAATTTTTTTTCATACCTTGATTATAGCAAAAAAATAACTACAAAATGTATTTGTTATTTTGTTATAATGTAAAATATAAACATATATGTTAAGCGGAGGTCTTATGAAATATTTTTTAGCTATACTTGCAAGTCTTTTTATTTTAGGGTGCGCTTCTTCTCAAAAGCAGAGCGATACTTCAAAATATGATACTCAAAAAGGTGTTGTCGATCAAGAATTTGATTTGCTTATCGCACCGGAATATGATTATGAAAGCGATGTTCCTTATGCTGAGCAAATTAAAGTTACCACTAAGTCAACAAGTGTTTCAACAACAACTACAACCTCAAAACCTACTACAAAGCCTACGGCAACCAGAGTAAAATAAAAAGTTATTATGAACTCGGCTTTAATCCAGCAGGAAGCCCAAAGACTTTATAAATCTTTAGGGAATATTACCCGCCTTGACGGCAGCAAATATTCCCTTGAAGATTGTTTGAATTTCGCTCCTTTGACAAGTCAAATTAATGAGTTGAAAAAAAAGAAAAACGCTTTAATTTTAACTCACTATTATTGCACGCCGGAAATTATTTTTGGTATCAGTGATGTCGTGGGGGATTCTTACGGGCTCAGCAAAAAAGCCGCTAGCGCCGCGCAGGATATTATTATTTTTTGCGGAGTCAGTTTTATGGCGCAGACGGCTAAACTTGTTAATCCTTCAAAAAAAGTTTTTCTTCCGCCAACTTATGCGGGCTGCTCTCTTGCCCAAAGCATTAGCGCCGGCGAAGTTGAAGAATTAAGAAAACAATACCCAAGAGCGCAGTTTATTTGTTATATAAACAGCACGGCAGAAGTTAAGGCCTTGTGCGATGTTTGCGTGACCTCTGCAAATGTTTTTGACATTGTGGCTAATAGCCCTTTTGAACAAATAGTCTTTTTGCCGGATGTTTTTATGGCACAAAACATTGATGCTTTTTTACAGGCAAAAGGTATTAATAAAGAAATTATTGCCGTCGGCGGAACTTGTTGCGTTCACGATAAATACACGCTAAAAGATGTTGAAGCGTTAAAACAAAAATATCCGCAGGCAAAAATTATTTGCCATCCTGAATGTAGAAAAGAAATCTGTCAAATTGCGGATTTCTGCGGTAGCACAAGCGCAATGTTAAAATATGTAAAAGAAACTTCCGCAGAGGTTTTTGCCGTCTTAAGTGAAAGGGGAATAATAGCCGTTTTAGAACAAGAAAACCCGAAAAAAACTTTCTTGCCTACCGGCAGAACCTGTGCGCAAATGAAATTAAACAAACTGGAAGATATTTTAGAAATCTTAAAAGACGATACTAATATTCCGGAAGTAAAAGTGGAAGATAATGTTGCTACAAATGCCTTAAAAGCCATAAATGCAATGTTTAAAGGAGCAGAAAAATGATAGATAAAATTATAGAACTTGCCTTGCAGGAAGATATGGGCCTTGGGGATATAACTTCCGAAAATATTTTTACCCATAAAGATAAAAGCGAGGCTTTTTTTATTGCAAAAGAAGATATGATAGTTTGCGGCACTCTTGTTGCAAAAGATGTCTTTGAATATGTGGACAGTAAAATTGATTTTAAGATTTTAAAAGAAGACGGCACCCTTGTTAAAAAAGGGCAAATAATCGCCCAAGTAAAAGGTAAAACTTTAAGCATTTTACAGGCCGAGCGCCCTGCTTTAAACTTTATGCAAAGGATGAGTGCTATTGCCAGCAAATCTTATAAGTTAAATAAAATTGCTGAAAAATACGGCGTTATGCTTGTTGATACACGCAAGAGTTTACCCGGATTGCGCAAATTTGATAAATATGCCGTTAGAGTCGGCGGTGCAAAAAATCACCGCATGAGTTTATCTGACGGAGTTTTAATCAAAGATAACCACATCGCCGCTGCCGGCGGAATAAAAAAAGCCGTTTCAAAAATCCGCAAGGCAATAGGTCACACTCCCAAAATTGAAGTGGAAGTAAAAAATCTAAAAGAAGTTAAAGAAGCATTACTTGCCAAAGCAGATATTATTATGCTTGATAATATGACACCTGCGGAAATTAAAAAGGCTTTAAAAGTCATTAATAAACAGGTTATTGTTGAGGCTTCCGGTGGTATAAACGAACACAATATTGAAGAGTATTGTAAAACCGGCGTTGATGTAATTTCTATGGGCGCTTTAACCCACAGCGTCGGCGCAAAGGATATAAGTTTATTAATAAAATAGGATAATTTATGAAAATAAATAGAAAATTTTTCTTAGCATTTATTTTTACTTTAACAGTTTTCAGTTCCTGTCTTTTTTCACAAGATAATATGCGTATTTCCCTTAAAGAAGGGGGGGAAGTCATTACCGGTTATAAAACGAGAGCCCTTCCCCAAGAGATAAAAATAACAGTTGCGTATCCCGATAATTATATGCAGAAGGATTTTTCCCGTGCCCCTGTAATCTTTATTTTTGATACGGAAGGTTATTCAATTGCCGACTTAAAACAAATGTTTAATAAAGAAAAAGATAAAAACAAAAATACTGCTTCCGAATATTTAATTGTTTTAATAAGATTTAGAAATGAAAATATTTCCCAAAAAGAGTTTGATAATTTTATAGCGGAACTTTTTCCTTTTTTTGAAATCAATTATTCTTCTGAAAATGATCCTTCAAAAAGATTTATTATTGCTAGAAATTCCATAGCTTTACTTGCGTTAAATTCCATACATGAAGAGGCAAATTACTTCTATAATCTTGGCATAATTTTAGATAAAACTACAAGCCTTCCTTTTTTTGATACCCCATTCAAAAAACAAAGTCGTATTTTTTGTCTTTCCCAATATACAAATATTTTGAATTTGCAAGATTTATTTACTACCGGTTCTTTAGAACCTATGCAAAATTTCTTTTTGAAAATACAGGAAAATTCTTACTTTCAAGATTTTGATTTAAGATATTTCTCGCAGGAAACAGCTAGAATTAAAAAAATTAAACCTGTTCTCAGTAAAGAAATTTCCGAAGATGTTCCTTTTTATTTGCAAGTTAAAACAGTTTATGGCAATTTGGATTTCTTTCCCACGCAGATACAATTTGCTCCGCCTGTTTTGTGGTTTAATGATTATTCCGGCAATTTGGAGATTTTATTGCCGGAGCCATTAAAAATTAAAATCAGCGGTATTTTTGCGGGCAAAAAGTGGAGTGTAAAGACTAGAATTGTAAAATAAATTAAAATGTGGATAACTGCTCGGTAAATGCCTTAAAAAGTTGATTGTTTAGATGCTTTTTACATTTTGATTAGAAGTTATCCACAAAAAATTTAACAAAATATGGTTAGATATATTTAGTTTTTTGTAAACAAATTAAATATCCATTTTTTAGAGGTAAAATTGTACCTTTTGTTCTTTGAAGTAAGAAAAGTATTTTTTTAGGTAAAAAAGCGGTTATCCACAAAAAATAAGAGTTATCCACATATAAAACAATTGTTAGTTTTCTTTTTACCTGTTTTTACAAAAAATCTGTGGATTTTACTCAATAAAAGGTCTTTTGTGGATAACTTTTAAGATTTTTTTAATAAATTTTTTGCTATATTTGCTACTTATTTGTATAATAAAATTACGGAGGATTTTTTATGAGAATTTCACTTTTTTCAGTTTTGGTTTTAAGTATTTTATGTGCTGGGTGTATCAATTCCGGTAAAAAAGAAAGTAAGGTAAACGATAAATTTACTTTAAGCGCAATCTGCCCCGAACGCGCAGATGAGGACCGCTTGCGCAAACAAAGCGTAGAAGAAATTATAAAATCCCGCAAAATACCGAGTGTAGATTTTGAATTTGACGGAATAGTCCTTTTACCCAGCGGTTATGAAGTTTTAGATAAAGTTGCCCAAATTATGACTTCTGATAGAAGATATAAACTTATCATTGAAGGCCATACCGACGAAGTCGGCAGTGATGAATATAATGATTGGCTTTCCAGCGCCCGCGCAAATGCAATTAAAAGTTATCTCGTCAGCCGTGATGTTTATGCCGATTCTATTAAAACTTACGGTTACGGTAAACATCAACCTTTAGTTAAATCCGATACTCCCGAAGCCCGCGCTTGTAACAGAAGGGTAAAATTTGTATTGACTACAAGACCTTGGGAAATGGTTTTTTAACTACCAGTTTAAGAAATAAGGCGGAATTAAAAGCAGTATAGATAAAATTGCCAAAATTATTTGCAATTTTATGTTCCATTTTGCCCATTTTATCCAAGGTATACCTGCCATACCCAAAGCCGCCATAGTAACCGGTGCGGTAGGAATAATAGCATTTGTCCAACCTTCTCCGAACTGATAGGCCAAAATAGCAAGTTGCGGACTGATATGCAATAAATCTGATAAAGGAATCATTATCGGCATGGTTAGTACGGCTTGACCGGATCCAGAAGCAATAAAGAAATTTAAAAAAGAGTGTGCTACAAACATACTTTCAACAGACATCAGCGGGTTCATATTTCCTATAATACTTGCAATATAATTTAAGATGGAATCTAAGATGCGTCCATCGCTTGCTATAACAACAATGGCTCTTGCAAGGGCCAACATTATAGCGACACTTACCATACTTCTTGCACCTTCAATAATGGCATCAGTGGTTTGATTAAGGGACAATCTTGCAATAAGCGCGCAGATTATTCCTATCCCCAAAAATAATCCGGAAATTTCTACGATATACCACTCATATTTTGCTACTCCTATAACTAAACCAATCATACCCAAAGCAAAAACGATAGTGATTATTATATGAGATATTTTGAATTCCGGTTTTTGTATTACATTTAAGTCCAAGTTTTTCTTGCGTTCTAAATCTGCGTCATAAGTTAAACTTTTTTTAGGATTTTTGCGTATAGTTTCGCCATACCAAGTTACAAAAGTTATCACAACAGCCGTAAAGATAAACCACATTATTAAGCGATATCCTATACCAGAATAGAGCGGTAACTTTGCAATTTCTTGTGAAATTCCTACCGTAAACGGGTTCATAAAAGCCGAGCAGAAACCGACCCAAGCACCCAAAAACGGTATGCACATTCCGACTACACTATCATAACCAAGAGAAATGGCCAAAGGTATAAACATGGGTATAAAAATCAAAGTTTCTTCTTCCATACCGAAGATACTTCCTCCTATGGAAAAAAGAATCATACTTGCCGGTATAAACCATTTTTTTAATTTTTCACGCTTAGAGAAAATATAACTTGTTCCCATAATCATTGTTTTAACAGTGCCAGTTTTTTCCAAAATCGTAAATATGGCCCCTGTGATAAATATGAAAGCAATAATTCCGGCACAATCTTGAAAGCCCTTTGCCGGAGCAGTTAAAATTGCGCCTATGCCTTGAGGGTTTGCCTCTACTTTGTGATAAGAACCTGCCACAGTATAAGTTCTGCCATCTTTTTCATAGGTATCATATTGCCCGGTCGGCAGTATCCAAGTAAGTGCGGCAACCAGTAGCATTATTAAAAAAATTAGTCCGTAAATGTTTATATTAAAAGTTTTTTTCATTCTGTCTTACCTCAACTGCAAAAATTTTATATTCCTTAAATTATTAAAATAGGTGTGATTCTTTACATTTTTTGCTTGCGCCTAGTCGGAGTCGAACCGACATCTCCAGCTTCGGAGGCCGACGCTCTATCCATTGAACTATAGGCGCGCAGTGATATTTTTTTTAAAACTTGATATCCAAAACAGATTCGTTTTTTGCACCTTTGTAATCAAAGTGCCACCACTCATTTGATATAGTATTAAAGCCTGCCTTTTTCATAACTTCCTGCAGGGCAGTTCTATTTTCTATAGCAATTTCGGGTACTTCTTCACCGTAATAGTAGGCTCCCGAAACTTCAGAGAAAGTATCAAACGGTGTAGGGGTAAGTAAAGGTTCACCTTGCATATCGCAAGGGCCGACATCAACAGCCATACCTCTGCTGTGGTTAGATACTTTTGATAAAAACCCTTGTTCTTTAACACTCTTTAACATAATTTTTTGTACGCTTGTCGGACGGTAGCAATCATATATACACAACCAAAAAGGTACTTCTTCTTCCACAGCCATTTTTGCTGCTTTTACAAGAGCTTGAGCAACAGGTTTTTTAAGATAGCATTTTGTTTTATTATAGAGTTTTCTTTCCGTAAAATTATCTGTAGTTGCGTATTTCATTCTAAGAAAAATTTTTGTGCGAAAACTTCTTATATCCACTAAATTTGCTGCGGCAAGTTGTTCTTCTAAAGTCGGGACTTTATTTTCGGGAGTTTGTTCTACGGCTACTTCTGCTACGGTGGGTTGTTCTTGAACATTAACACCTTCCGTAGTATTAGATTCTTGACTTAAGGATTCTTCTTTTATAGGAGTTGTTTCTAAAGAGGTTTCTTGGGATTTTATTTCCTCAGTAGATTCTTCTTTTAAATCTTGACTTGGTAAATTTTCTTCTTTTGCTTCGGAAAAGTTTTCTTGATTATCTGTAGTCGTTTTCTCAAAATTAATATTTTCGTTTGAGGGGGATTCCGGTAATTCATCGGTCATAAGTGTCGGAGAACCTTCTTTAATTAAAACATCTCCTATTGTTTGGGTTTGCTTTTCTCTTGGGGAAATAGGTGTCCAATCATAATCAAAATGTTTTTGGACAAAAAACATCGCTCCGACATAAACTGCTACATAAAGAAACATAATGGTAATAGTTCTTTTCATAATTCTATTTTATATTATCTTTGATAAGATTGTAAAGCACAAAAAATATAAAGTATAATATTAATATAGAGCAGTATCAATATAAAAATAGGTGGTAGAAAATGAAATTAAGTATTTTATCCGGTGTTATTGGTGATTCACCAACTTTGAAATTAAATGCAAAAGCCGCAGAATTGAAAAAGAAAGGTGAACCTATTGTTCACTTGGGCGGCGGGGAACCTGTGGAACTTGCTCCCAAAGGCTCTGTTGAAGCAATGCTCAAAAAAGTTGAGAGCGGCAAAATAAAATATTCTCCCGCTAGCGGTTTACCGGAACTTAAAGAAGCTGTTTGTGAATATACAAAAGAACAATACGGTAAGGAAATTACAAACGCTAATGTTATTATAACAGGCGGAGCCAAACAAGCAATTTACAATTTCCTTTTGTGTGCGGTTAACCCCGGCGATGAAGTTATTTTTCCCGCACCGTATTGGGTAAGTTATCCCGAAATGGTCAGACTTGTCGGTGGAACACCCGTTGTTGTGCGTCCTAAAGAAGGTATTAAAGTTTCTATTGAAGAAATTAAGGCCGCAATCACTCCTAAAACAAAAGCCATAATGTTTAACAGTCCTAATAATCCTTCCGGTATTTTATTTGAAGCGGAGTTTATTAAAAATTTAGTTGAACTTTGTGAAGAAAAAAATATTTGGCTTATGACCGATGATATTTATCATCAACTTGTTTTCGGCGGTAAAAAAGCACCCAGTCCTTATGCTTATGCCAAGAATCCGGATAATATTGTTGCTATTAACGGCGTTTCTAAATTATTCGGTTTAACCGGTTTAAGAATCGGTTGGGCTGTCAGCACCAATACGGAAATGATTAAGGCTATGGGGCGCATGCAAGCACAAACAACCTCTTGCACAAGCGATTTAAGCCAAGTCGGTGCGCTTGCCGCTTTAAAGGAAGATAAAGATTTTATAACAACTCTTCAAAAAACTCTTGAAACAAACAGAGATATTTTAATTAATGAGTTAAAACAGATTCCCAATATAAAGATAAACGTTTCAGACGGAACTTTCTATTGCTTAGTTGACTTTAGTTATTACAACAAAAGTTCTCTTGAAATGTCTGCTTTCTTACTGGAAAAGGTCCTTGTTGCAACAATGCCAAGCGCACCTTTCGGCATTGACGGTTATTTAAGAATCAGTTATTGCGCCGGTAAGGAAAATATAATGGAAGGTATCAAGAGAATTAAATGGGCTCTTGATAAAAACGCCACAGGCGAATTAAAAATCGGTAATAAAATTATTAAGAAGGAATGGTAGATAAAAGTATGACAAAGATAGATCCAAATGCACTCAAAAGTGATTATGCTCTTGAAAATGTGGGCTTAAAAACAAACAAAACAGTTTATTGGAACCTTACAAGTGAAGCTCTTGCCGAAGAATCCGTAAAAAGAGGGGAAGGCAATATTACATACGGCGGAGCTTTATGTGTAGAAACCGGCAAATTAACCGGCCGCGCTCCCAACGATAGATTCTTTGTTGAAACCGAAGAAACCAAAAACATTATTTGGTGGCATAAAGGCAACAAAGGTATCAGCGAAGAAAACTTTGAAAAACTCTTCAAAAAAGCCCAAAAATATGTGGAAGATAAAGATTTATTTGTCAGAGATGCCTATGTGGGTGCGGCAGAAAAATCCCGCCTTGCTATCCGCGTTATAACTGAATATGCTTGGCACAATATTTTTGCCCGCAATATGTTTATTGAACCTACAAGAGAAGAAATTACAAAAATTATTCCTGAATTTACGGTTATTTTCTTGCCGGGTTTAAAAGCAGATCCCGCAACAGACGGCACCGCAAGCGAAACCGCAATTGAAATTAACTTCAAAAAGAAACTTGTAATTATTGCCGGTTCTGCTTACGCAGGGGAATCTAAAAAATCAATTTTTACCGTTATGAATTACCTTTTACCGCAAAGAGGTATTATGACTATGCACTGCTCTGCCAATGTCGGTGATAAAGGCGATAGCGCAATTTTCTTTGGTCTTTCCGGCACAGGTAAAACCACCCTTTCCGCAGACCCTAACAGGGGCTTAATCGGTGATGACGAACACGGCTGGGACTCTGAAGGCATTTTCAACTTTGAAGGCGGTTGCTATGCAAAAGTTATTAAACTTTCAAAAGAGGCCGAACCTAAAATTTATTCCACCACGCACCGCTTTGGCACCTTGCTTGAGAATGTGGTATTTGATCCTATCACCCGCAAATTAGATTTGGATGATGCTACTTTGACCGAAAATACCCGCGCCAGCTATCCTTTAACCTTTATTGATAATGCAGTGCCTAGCGCAAAAGGTCCTCATCCTAAGAATATTATTTTCTTAACTTATGATGCTTTCGGTGTTTTACCTCCGCTTTCCAAACTTTCTAAAGAACAGGCAATGTATCACTTTATCAGCGGTTATACCGCAAAAGTTGCCGGCACGGAAAAGGGCGTAAAAGAACCCCAAACAACTTTCAGCACGTGTTTTGGCGGGCCTTTTATGGCTTTACACCCTTCAACCTATGCCCACTTGCTTAAAGAAAGAATTGAAAAATATAATGTAAATTGCTGGCTTGTTAATACAGGTCTTGTTGGCGGTCCTTACGGTATTGGCACAAGAATCAGTATTAAACATACAAGAGCTTTACTAAATGCCGCTTTACATGGCAAGTTAGATAATGTAAAATTTGTAAAAGATGATGTATTTGGATTTGAAATCCCTACTGAGTGTGAAGGCGTTGATGCTTCCATCTTACAACCGGCTAACACTTGGAAGAACAAAGAAGAATACTATAAAAAATACAAAGAATTAGCGGCAGCCTTCGTTAAAAACTTTGAAAAGTTTCAAGACGGTTGCTCACAAGATATTTTAGACGCAGCACCAAAAATTGATTGCTTAGTTTAGGATATTTGAAAATAATAAAAAATAAAATACATAGGAGAAAAATATTATGGCAAAAGCAAATGCAAAATTTATGACACCCTTAACCCCGAGTGCAGAACTCTCAAAGGTTACAGGAACAAATCCCTTACCGAGAACAGAAGTCGTTAAAAAAGTTTGGGCTTATATCAAGAAAAACAACTTGCAAGATACAACCAACAAACGCAATATTAACGCAGATTCCGTTTTGAAACCGATTTTCGGCGGTAAAAACCAAGTTAATATGTTTGAAATGACTTCTCTTATCAGCAAGCACCTCAAATAGGTTTTGTTTAAAAAAGCCCTTTGCCTAAAAGCAAGGGGCTTTTTTCTTCGGCTTTTTTCCTCTTTTTTATTTTCTTTAAGACTTCGGATAGCAACTCCCTTCGGTCGCGGTTCCCTACTATACCTTGTCTTAAAGAAAATAAAAAATAGGTCGGCGCGTTTGTCCGCGCCTAAAAAATCCTCGCAAAACGATTTTCTCTGTTGAGCCTTCTCTAAACGCAAAATCCTTGCAAAACCTCGTGCTATATTGTAAATAAGAAAATCCCCCGTCTAAAAAGATGGGGGATTTTTAATTGTATTTTTATTTAGCAAGTTCTTTGAAAAGTTCTTTTTGCCTGCTAGTTAGATGCTCTGGATTATTTATTAAAAGTTTAACATAAAAGTTCCCGCTTTTACCAAGCCCTCTGCCCGATAATTTAAGTTTTTGCTCGCTTTTAGAACCGGCAGGTATTTTAATATTTACACTTGTTGAATCGGGCAAATAAACGCTTGCCGTGCCTCCAAGTGCAGCAGTCCACGGCATAATATTTAAGTTGTAATAAATATCTTCGCCCTGCAAGGTATAAGGTTCTTTTGTGGCAATTTGTATATTAACATATAAATCACCGCCGTTTGAGCCAAGCCCTTTAAGTTTAATTTTTGCGCCTTGCGCAATGCGCGGGGGAAATTTAACTTGTGCGCTTTTACCGCTAGGTAAAGTTAAACGCACCATTCCGCCTTGATAAGCAGAGGCAAGGTCCAAAGATAAAGAGGCTTCTTCCGGAGTGTTTGAATAAATGCCGTAAGGGTCTTGCGTGCTTGTTCTTCTGCGGGAAGTTCTTCCACCGCCGCCAAAGCCGCTAAAACCGCCGCCGAGTCCGCCGAAAATTGATTGAAAGAAATCACTAAAATCACTTGCCTGAAAACCGCCCGTTCCGTTAAAATTGAAACCGCCGTTTCCAAAAGGATTTGTACCGCCGCCACTAGTATATTGATAATATTGCTGGCCGCCCGGGTTTTGATAATAATTACCTGCACCGCCGGCACTTGCCCCGCCGCCGCGGGCATAGTTTTGATAATTACCGGAGCCGACTTGGTCGTAAATAGTTCTTTTTTGCTTGTCTGAAAGGACTTCGTAGGCCTCGTTAATATCTTTAAATTTTTCGGTCATTTCGGCTTTTTTACTTTCGGGGTGCATATCAGGGTGATATTTGCGCGCCTGTGTTTTAAAAGCCTTTTTAATTTCCGCATCGGTTGCGTTTTTGCTAACGCCGAGTATTTTATAATAATCTTTATAATCTGCCATAGGTAAAACCCCCTTTTAAAAATATTTTATATAATTTATTAAAGGATGTTAAATTATTTTTTTAATATTTTTTAAGTGTTTTTAAAAATATATTTTTTCCGTCTGAAAAATAAAAAACACTTGCAAAAGTTTTTAGATTATAATACAATATATATGTAATCCTCGGTAGCTCAATGGTGGAGCGATCGGCTGTTAACCGATAGGTTATAGGTTCGAGTCCTATCCGAGGAGCAATTTTGAACAAATAAACCTCTTAGTAATAAGAGGTTTATTTGTTTACTGCGTCTTTTGCGTTTATAGGGCGTTGCAACCTCAGTCGGATACTTCGGCCTGCCGGCCTTTCACAGTATACTCTTCCTCGGTTGCGCCTACTCTAAACACAAAATACTTGCAAAAATTTTTACTATTTCTATTTTTGAAAAATGTATTATAATAAAATTATGAAAA
>JAZRZE010000052.1:0-10955 GCA_045601125.1 Elusimicrobiaceae bacterium
TTCCGACCAAATACCATCACTAGCAAAATATATCCTATCTAAAAATTTAAATTTTCTTCTTATTTCCCTTCCCGTATTACTCTTTAGCAAGCATACCACCTCTCTTATGCTAAGTTTCGGCGGTATGGATATTAAAATGTGCATATGATTATAATCGTGATTTACTTCTTCTATTACTATTTCAGGATGTTTTCTGACAAATTTCCTAAATTCATTACTTAAACAACAATATAATCCCCATTTTAATATCCGCTTGCGGTATAGGGAACATAGTAAATCGAACTAGCAAAAATTATAGTGTCCAAATTACATACTTTTGGACACTATAATTTAGTGTTTTGGTTGGTCCGTATTAACTTCTACCACATTTAAAGCATAATCGCCCATTTTCTCAAAACTGTTTAAGATATCCACATACAGAGTGAGTCCGGCAGGGGAGATTTGATTCTTAGTAAAGTCGTTGGATGTTTTCTCTTCACGCAGTTTATGTCGCATATCATTTAGTGCCTCTTCTTGCTCTCGGGCATACTCCAAAACTTTTACTTTATCCAACTCGGTGGTAGGCAAGATGGTGGAACGCATATGTTTGATAATTTTACGCACTTGTTGTCCAATGGTTTCCAATCGCTCGTAATCTTGTCTATTAAACGCTTTAATGTTATGGGCTTTGGTTAACAATTTGGCAATCAGCTCCCCATGGTCGGCTATTTTTTCTAAATAAGTTGTTTGATCCAAGAGATGCATAATCTCGTTTACCATATCGCGCGAAAGTTGCTCGTGGGTCAAGTTCTTTAAAAACTCTGTGATTTTATATTCTAATATATCGCTCGCTTTTTCTTGCGCGTATACGTCTTGTACAAGTTCTTCAAACAGCGCATTGGAATCGGCTTTTAGTGCATGGAGTAATTTAGACGTAATAGAACTGGACATCCCTCCCATAACATCAATTTCTTTACGTGCCGCCCCAATAAATAGTTCTGGTGTAGTGGTAACACCTACTTTTAGATAGCGTAGTTCCGTTTGGTTTTGTTCGCTACGTTGGACAGGCAAGAGGAACAAAATCAGTTTTTCAAACGGTTTGATAAACACAAGCATCACGCTGGTGTTTATAACGTTAAACAGGGTATGAAAGGCGGCTAACTGGTAAGGAATGCTAGTTAAAAGAACTTCGGGACTGTTGCCTACAGTAGCGCCGGGCACCAAACAATTAATAAGCCCCAAAAAAGGGTGGAAAAATACCACTGCCCACACTACCCCGAGTGCGTTAAAAAGCATATGCCCCAAAGCAGCCCGTTTAGCAATCCGCGGGGCACCGATAGCGGCAATGTTAGCGGTAATGGTGGTACCAATGTTTTCGCCCAATACAAGGGCACAAGCGGTAGGATAATCAATCAGGCCCTTAGCGGCACAAGTAAGCGTAAGTGCCATAACCGCGCTGGAAGATTGAAGCAATAGCGTAAGCACGGTTCCTACACCGATTACACCTAATAAAGAAAAGAGTGTATTTGGGCGGAATTTAACAATCCATTCCACCACAGCAGATGAGTTTTGCATATCGGGCAACGCTCCTTGGATGAGCGATAAACCCAAAAATAGCAACCCAAACCCTACCATGGCCTCTCCGATACGACGAGTCAAGGGCCATTTTTTAATAAATTGTGAGAAGAAGCCAATGCCGATCATGGGCATAGCAAACGCAGAAATTTTCACCTTAAAGCCAAGGATACTAACCAACCAAGCCGTGGTAGTTGTACCAATGTTGGCCCCAAAGATAACCCCTAAAGATTGGGATAAACTAAGCAGTCCCGCGCTGGCAAATCCTACCACCATGACGGTAGTGGCTGAAGACGATTGAATAATTGAGGTAGCTAAAATACCGGACAGCGTTGCCGTAAAACGGTTGATAGTGGCACAGGCGATAATCCGCCGCAAACGATCTCCGGCGGCTTTCTGCAATCCATCGCTCATCATTTTGATGCCCAACAGAAATACCCCTAAACCGCCAAGCAAATTAAATGTTAATACTAATATTTTCATTCATTTTCTCCAAAAAAAAGGAGCACCAAATTGGTGCTCTCTGTTTTAAATACTACATAAATTGTTATCAATCAATATATCTTGCTGACGCGAACTACTATATATCCCTATGGAACAATCCCATATGATCTTTATTTTTGGAATTAAAACAAGGAATATATTATTTTTCAGCATATATCTTATATATGTATTATATCATTTTTATGATAATAGTATATGATCCTACTACTGGGCACTATTTGGATACTATAAAGTATAAAAGAACTGCGCCCTATTATTTTATCAATGGGCAAAAAAGTGGCTAGGAAATAATATAAGAAAACAAGAGCAGCATATTTTAAAAAAGAAGTTAATATAAAAAAATTCTATTTTGTCTTAAGTATCCGGAATAAAAATTATATTTTTTGATAAAAAATTTACTTACCGGTGCAAATATGCTATAATAAATTTATAGTTTTAAGCCCAGTTGGCGCAGTGGTAGCGCGTTCCCTTGACATGGGAAAGGTCACAGGTTCAAATCCTGTACTGGGCATTTTTTATTGGCTATAAGATTAAAAATGGCCTTCAATTTTAAAACCAAGATGCTGGCTTGAATCACTCAAATTATGTGTAAAACTCGTGCTCATAGGCAAGGGGATATTCCATAAACGCAAAGCAAGTGTTGCGCCTATACCGCTATACGAATCATAAGAATTTACGCCGGAAGAAATAAAGACCTGCTCGTAAAAAGGCGCAAGAAAAATTATTCCTGTTTCATTACGTAAAAGAAAAAAAGTTATTTCCAAACCGGCGGAAATACCTTCTTTTCCACGTTGTTCTCTATCGTAAATACCAATATCAAAAAGCAAATCGGAAGAACCTATCAAATTACTGAACGGCGCACAAAAAGCCTTTTGAATTTTGCTGAAAAGAGCAATGGTATTATGCTTTTTAAACTCCCAAATATAACTGCCTTCGACGGCAAGTTTTGAAATATTATAATCGCTTGAACTCCATTTTCCCCCCGCCGTATAAGAAACTTCTACTAATTTTCCTTGCTGAAGATAAGATAAATTTTTTAATATATCTTTTTTTTCTATATGCCCTATTTTATTTAAACCGCGCAAACTCATACCGGCGTTGAAATGGTCCCCGTAGCGTAAACCAAAATTTAAGCGCGAGTGATTGCCGCTATCTAACGCCCTATTTTGATAAAGATAATATTCATATTCCGGTTTAATAAAAGCACTCCATACGCTTGAAATTTGATAAGTGTAAGAAATTAAAAAATTGTCTTGTAAACCGTGAATTTTATTAAGTAAAAAATTATTATGTTTTTTCTTTTTATCTGCAACGGTAAAAACTCCTTTGCGGCTATACCAGCCGTTTTTGTAAAAATGCTGGGTAAAATCTAAATGGGAATAATCTATATCAAAAGAATTTTTGCCGAACTCAAGGGTATTATTAGTAGAAAAACCGTCTTTCCCATAACCAAAAGAGGTGTAAAAACTTTCCCCCTTTTTTACCAGATTTTTTATGGTTAAAGAAGCACCGACGGAATGTTTATCCGCACTTAAACCAAATAAAACGGGCAAAATATAAGTGCGCCCTTCGGCTTTTATGTGAATATCTATGCCGTCTTTGCCTTCCTTATATAAAACATCTAAAGATTTAAACAGTTTTGTATTTTCCAAGTTTCGTTTTGCCTGTTCGTATTTTTGCAAAGTAAATAAATCGCCTTCTTTTAAAGTAAAATATTTTTTTACCGCTTGCTCAGGAACAGAGTTTGTTTCCGCCGTAATTTTATGAATTTTTGTAGCATATAAAATATTAAAAAGAGGAATGAATATAAGAGGTAAAATATACTTTTTCATAATTATATTATATTATTTTTAAGTAAATAATAAAAATTATTATATTTTATTCTCTTTTTGCCGCATTTATTATGATTTTAGAAAATCAAAACTTATTCTTTATTTTTTGATACAATTTTTTATATGAAAAAATTTATCTCTTTTTTTACAAGTTGTTTTTTTGTTCTTCTTACCTGTGTTGCTTTTGCGTGGGATGATTCGTTTAATCCCAATTTCCGTAGCCCTTCACAAGTTTCGGAAAAGATATATTTGTTTGATGTTAAAATTGATGTTCAAACAGACGGTTCTATAAATATTACCGAAGATATTACGTTTAACGCTAAACATCAGAAAATAAGACGCGGGATTTACCGCGATATACCCATTTTATCCGACGGACAATTAAAGCCCGTTTCTTTAACTATGGATGGGCAAACACACCCGTTTTTTACAGAAAATAAGGGGCGGAATTTACGTATAAACTTCGGTAATAATAATTATATTGACACAGGCAGACATACTTATTCTTTTAAATATACCTATAAAAATGCAGTAAAATTCTTCAGAAATTATGATGAGTTGTATTGGAATATCACGGGTAATGATTGGAATTTTACTATTGATAAAGCCCGCGTGCAAGTTAATTTGCCGGCAGGGGCTAATGTTCAAAAAAGCGGTATTTCCCTTTATACAGGGCCAAAAGGCGCAAAAGATTCCAATGCCCGCCAAATAGGAGATTTAGTTTTTGAAACAACACGCCCCCTTTCTTACCACGAAGGTTTTACGGTTGCTATTCCTTTTGATAAAGGTATTATGCAAAAACCTCCTTTCATAGAACAGCTTAAAGACAGTTTTTCTTTTTCTGTATTATTCTCTTTTGGTTTATTTATTCTTTTCATTATATATGCTGTAAGTTCTTGGTTAAAAGTCGGGCGGGATCCTGCCTATTTAGATATCCCGTGTTATGAACCGCCGAAGGATATTTCCCCCGCTTTTACTTATTATTTATATAACAAAATGGCAGATGTAAAATTTCTATCCTGTATATTTTTGGACTTGGCTATGAAAGGTTATATTGAAATAGAAACGGCAAAAGAATCTTTTAGTCGCACCAGCATTTCTTTTTTGCGCAAAAAACCTGCTGATGAAAGTTTGCCCTATGAAGAAAAAACCGTTCTTAACAAATTATTTGCCCTTTCCGAATTTGGCGATTTATGTGTGATGGATACTTCCACCGGTCTTATGCTTAATGCAATCAGAACACAATTAAATGAATATTTTAAAAAGGACAGCAAGGCCTATATAATAGGAAACGGCCGTTATATTTTTAAAGCCGTTATAATTGTGCTTTGTTTAGGCGTGTTGCCGTTTATTTTTGTAAAACCGGAGGCAATTTTTATCAACTTGCATTTTTCCGTATTTTTTCTGCTATTCCCTGCTATTGCTAAAAATCCATTTATAAGATTGATTCTTAGACTTTTCATTATTGGTTTTTATAGTTTATTTTGGTTTGGTATGAATCTTTCCCCTTCCTCATTGTTATGTTTGGTGATTTATATAATTGCTCTGTGGGGACTTGGGTATTATATGAAACTAATACCAAATGTAACACCGCTAGGCAAAGATATTTTTGAACAGTTAAACGGTTTTAAAAAATATATTAAAACCGCCGAAGTTAACCGTGTAGCTGCTTCTAATCCGATGGATGAGGAAAGAATCTTTTGCGAGTATTTGCCCTATGCTTTTGCTATGGATTTAGAAAATGAATGGATGAAGAAATTTGAAAACACCCTATCTAAAGCAACTATAGAAAGATGTATGTCTTGCGCGGGTGGCGCCGGTGCTGTTTCAGGGGCGCTTGCAAGTGGGATTAGCTCTTCTATGCCCGGTGGCGGCGGCGGCCGTTAATCGTTTTTTAACAAATTATCATATAAGGCCTTATCTTCGGCAGAAAAGCAAACAAAAACAATCTCTTCAAGGGATTTTGCTTTAGGCAAAAATTCTTTAATCGTACTCACAGCTATTTTTGCGGCTTGCTCTTTTGGAAAACGGTACACCCCTGTTGAAATACAAGGAAAAGCTATACTCTTACAGAGGCATTGTTCGGCAAGTCTTAACGAATTTATATAGCAGTTTTTTAAAGCAAGGGCTTCGCCCTCATTTCCGCCGTGCCAAACAGGACCGACGGTGTGAAACACATATTTACAAGGCAAATTATAGCCGGAAGTCATTTTGACTTCCCCCGTATTACAACCACCTAATTTACGGCATTCTTCCAGTAGTTTTGGGCCCGCGGCGCGGTGTATTGCGCCGTCAACCCCGCCTCCGCCAAGTAAAGTTTTATTTGCGGCATTTACTATTGCGTCAACTTCAAGTTTGGTTATATCATATTGAATAGCTTTAACCATATCTATATGCTCCAACTGTTTTTCAAAGTGCTTTTTACTGACATTATCTTTGCTGCTAAAACCGGTAAGGTGCCTATTGCTCAAATAGGAATAAATAATATCTGTTAAGGTATGGGAAATAACATACATACTGCCCATACCTGCTATACAGCGGTTTAAAGCTGCGCTAGATACTTTACTGGAAAAATTTGCTATCCAAGGATTATGCAATTCCATAGCAAAAGCATAGGGCAAATATTCGCAGAAAACTCTTTCAGCTTCGGTCGGATTAGAAGCATAAACGCGGTAAATTTCCGCCGTTTTAAGATATTTTCTAAAACCGTTTAATTCTTCAAAAAGTTTTTTACCTGCCGGCGTTACATTACGAATTAAGGAAGTATAAAAAGCAACTATCCAAAGCCCTATAAGAAGAAGCAATTGGGTAATAGAAAAACCTGTATAATGTAAGTCCGAATAAAGACCGAAAAAGGCAATAAATACTATTGTATTAACAATACCGGCAATTACTTTTTTATAAGGATTATGAACAATGCCCGTAGCAATTACAAAAAACAATATAAAACATATATTTACAAAAGTCAAAAAGAACGTTGAATAAAATAAAGAAGGTATAACCCCTAAGGCAAATACCAGAATAATGGCTATAATATTATATTTTTGATTGCCTTTAACATAGGGGGTTCTTCTTATTATAAAACGATTTTCTATTAGGTTCCTTATATCTTCAAAACGAATACTTAAATTTGGATCAGACCTATCTAAAACACAAGAACCGGAATAATCAAAAAGTCTTTCAAGCAATAATTCTTCTTCCGGCGGAATATATTCCTGCCCTACACGCTTTTTGCGGTTCAAAATGACTTTTGTAAAAACACCTTTCCCTTCAGTTTGTATTTCAAGATAACCTTGCATAACTAAATCTAAAATTATACAGGTTAGCATTTTGGCATCGGCCATTTCATTATACAGATAATAAGCATACGCAGGCGAAACATTTACCGGCGGTTTATCTTGCGGCAGGGTTAAATAATAAGGATCACGCCCTATTATAAACCAAGTGCCAAGAGTATAAACGACTAAAAGCATAAATAAAGAAATAGAAAATTCAAGAACTCTTTCATGCGTACCAGAACTTGCTTGCATTGAATAAACAGCCATAACGGCATTACAAAGAACAATTATACTCACAAGTAAAAAAAGAAAACAAAAAACGAAAACAAGTTTATAGAAAACTTTTTTGCCCATTAAATAAAGAATATTTTTCATAAAGAAATTGTATCAAAAAATTAAAATACTATAAATATTGTTTTAGCCAAGTATCTAAAAAGGTCATTTGCTCTTCGGTGTGGAACCAATGTTCGCCGTTTGGCATTACGGTAAGAGTAGCTTTATTTTGCGCGGCAAAAGCGGAAATTGTTTTTAAATCGGTTAAATTATTTTTTGCGCCGTATAAAATATGCGCCGGCTTTTTCCACGAAATAGGATTTTGACGGACATAACAAAAATACCCCCAAGAAAAGGTTTGAGCAAAAGAGGTTTTAATTTCCTTTTTTTCTTCTAATTCTTGTTCCGTTATTTTTGCTAAAAACATCATATTCTTTATAAGTTTTTCCATATCAACTATCGGCGAAATAAAAAAAGCCCTTTCAATTTGTGCGTCAGCAAGAGCGTTCATCGCAAAATAGGCGCCGATACTGTTTGCAATAAGCGTAATATTTTTATGTTCTTTGGCGATTTGATTATAACTGTTTAAAAACTCCTCTTTAGTTTCCCAAGGGGTTTCCTTTTTATAATCAAGGCCGATTACGGAAAAATCTGGCAAGAGCATTTGATAATGCTTTGCCTCTTCGGGTGAGCCACCTTTTCCGTGAATATATAAAATAGTTTTTTTCATAGATACTATTATACTATTAAAAGAGTGGTTTTCTTGCTATTTAGGCCGTTTTTTCCTATACTATCATATATTATGAATTTACCGCAGGAATTTATTGACTATACCTCTAATTTGTTCGGCGCGGATAGGTGGCAGCGTTTTTTAAAAGCGCTTGAAGAACCCACGCCAACAAGTATTCGTTTTAATCCTTGGAAAAGCAGACAGGAAGATATTCCCTCTCAAGCAAGCCCTGTTCCTTGGTGCAGGCAGGGCTTTTATTTAAAAGAACGCCCCGATTTTACAAAAGACCCTCTTTTGCACGCCGGTGTTTATTATGTGCAAGAGGCCGCCTCTATGTTTTTAGATTCTGTTTTACAACAATATGTTAAAGAGCCTCTTTTAGCGCTTGATTTATGCGCCGCGCCCGGTGGTAAATCAACTTTACTGCGCGCGGCCTTGCCGCAAGGCTCTTTGCTTGTCAGCAATGAGCCGGATAGAAGGCGCGCAAATATCTTGCTTGAAAATATGCAAAAACAAGGCCATAGCGAAGTTTTGCTAACCCATAACTATCCCATAGATTTTAATAAAACAAATTGGACTTTTGATTTAATTTTAGTAGACGCGCCTTGCTCGGGCGAAGGCCTTTTCCGCAAAGATAAAGAGGCAATAAAAGAGTGGAGTTTAAATAATGTTTTATTTTGCCAAAAACGCCAACGCCAAATTTTAAGCGATATTTGGCCTTGCCTTAAAGAAGGCGGACTTTTAATTTACAGCACTTGCACTTTTAATACCCGCGAAAATGAGGAAAATGTGAAGTTTATTATGCAAGAACTCGGTGCGGATATTTTGCCCGTTGATATAAAACCCAAGTGGAAAATAACAGGTTCTTTGCTTAAAGATTTTAAAGAAAACGTTTACCGTTTTATACCCGGAACGACGCAAAGCGAAGGTCTTTTTATGGCGGTTTTGCGCAAAAAAGGTATTTCTTCAAAGCCGACAATTTTGCCGCAAACGGCAAGAAAACTCGCCACGTCAAATAAACTAATACATTTACTTTCAGACGGCAACCTAGATTATGAGGAAAAAGGTAAAGAAAAAATACCGACGGCCGCACAAGCGCTATCTTTAAATTTTCCAAAAGATAAATATCCGCAAGTGGAGTTAACTTTAGAACAGGCACGCCGATTCTTGCACCGCGAAAGTTTTGCTTTGCCAAGTGATACGCCAAAAGGTTTTGTTATTGTTTGCTATAAAGAGCGAGCGCTCGGTTTTATGAAAAATCTCGGCGACAGGGCAAATAATTTATACCCTAAAAACTGGGCCATTAGAAATTTGTAATAAACAAAAAATTCATAGGAGAAATTTTTATGAAAAAACTATTTTTATTAACTTTATCATTATTTTTGATGGTTGCCTGCACAACTCCTGCCAGGAAGAATATTACTATTAACGGCGACCACGGCAAATTATCCGCCGTTTTACAAAAACCGAAGAACAAAAGAACTTATCCTTTAGTTATCATTATGCACGGCTTTAATGCAAGCAAAGAAATGTTTTTGCTAACGGATCTTTCCGCTCAACTTAATGAACGCGGTATTGCCACCCTTCTTTTTGATTTTAACGGACACGGCGAAAGTGAGGGGTCTTTTTTGGATATGACTATCCCAAACGAACTTGAAGATGCAAGACACGTTTATAACTATGCCGCAAAATTGCCGCGTGTTAAATCTATTTCTATGACGGGACACTCTATGGGGGCGGTAGTTACGTCTATGCTCGCAGGCGGTCTTGGCGAAGAAAAAATAAAAACTATTGTTTTAATGTCGCCTGCGCCCGAACTTACGGAAGATACCACCAAAGGCAATTTGTTCGGTGTGCGCTATAATACAAAAAATATACCTGAATATATAACTTTATCTAATGGCTTAAAAGTGGGCAGGGCTTTTTTGGAAACGACGCCAAATGTCCCGATTTACGCAATTTCCGCCCATTATACCGGCCCTGTTCTTATTGTTCACAGTCAAGATGACCAACTTGTGCCTTTTAAATACGGGGTGGAGTTTAGCCAAATTTATCAAAATGCCGTTTTGGAAACTTTACACGGTTTTGACCATAATTTTACGCAAGATACCCCTGCCGTTAACAAAAAAATCACCGATTATTTGGCAGAACAATTATTGTAAAAAATCCAAAACAAGGTCCGCAAAAAGGATGTTGAAAGATTACCGGTCGGTCCTTTTTTGTCCTGTTATATTTTGATATAATTCAATTAATAGGCAGGGATTTTGAAAAATCCAATTTTTGTGTATAGTTCTTTAAGCTTCAAGATAACTATCTCTAAGAAGTGAGAATGTCATATCTGAAGTATAATATTATGAGATCATTTCTATAATATTTTGGGGATAATAAAATAAGGCCTGTATATAGCGTAATATATAAATGCAGCCGAAGCAGAATTGCTGAGAAGGTAGTATGATAAAAATTTATGAACAACATTTTGGTTTAGCGGGTAAAGAAAAAATTTATGCCGATACGAATACAACTGATATCATATACAAAAAAAGAAAATTCTTTGGCATATTAAGCTTAAATATACATTTTTGGAAAAATATTAATAATGCCGTTGAAATAAGATTTTTTGGTAAAAAAATTAATAAATTCGGCCAATTTAAAGATGGCAAAATTAAATTAACTTTTTTTGGTAAATTTTCTATTAGGTTATCAAAGAAATATTCCTGTGAAAAACTGTATTATATTTTGGAAAAATATGTTGATTATAAAATGAAAAATGAAGAATACACAGGT
>JAZRZE010000053.1:0-14666 GCA_045601125.1 Elusimicrobiaceae bacterium
TGCAAGATATTTGCCCTTCTTGCTTAAAGCAAATTTTTCCTTTTTACAAATAAGTAAATTTTGCTTTATTAAAATATCAAAATCTTCTTTAAATAATTGAAGCATTTTTTTAGTCGGTTTGAAACCGTCAAGCATACGCAAAGCCAAAATAATTTTTTCCCCCTCTTTTGCTTTGCCTTTTAATTTTTCGCAAAATGCCGTTTTGTTTTTTTGCGTAAGATAGGTTTTTAAGTCGGCAGTATTTGTGCTTCTTGTTCCTTTTAAATAAGATGAGGCCGCAAGACCAAGACCTAAATAACTGCCGCTTTGCCAATAGTTTATATTGTGTAAACTTCTTTTACCCTTTTGGGCGAAATTTGAAATTTCATATTGCCGAAAACCCGCTTTTTCAAACATAGAAGCAGCGGTTTTAAGCATTTTTAAGCACAAATCATCATCGGTAGAAAAGCCCTTTTGATAAAGCACGCAGCCTTCTTCAATTTCAAGCGCATATAAAGAAATATGCTGCGGTTTTAAAGAGATAACTTTTTTAACACCGGCGGAAAATTCCGCTAAAGTTTGGCTTGGCAAATTGGCAATTAAATCAATATTTATATTTTCAAAATACTTTTTGGCAAGAGTGTAAACTTTTAAAAAACGTTCCCAAGTGTGCGCACGGCCGATTATTTTTAAATATTTATTATCGGGGCTTTGTAAACCTAAACTCAAACGGGTAAACCCGTATTTTTTAAATAGTTTTAATTTGGCAGGAGTAAGACTTTCAACATTTGCCTCAATAGTGCTTTCTTTCAAATTTTTGATAGGACCGAAGTTTTTTTCAATAGTTTTAAAAAGAGTTTCTAAAAGTTTGGGCGTTAAAATGCTGGGCGTGCCGCCGCCGATATATAAAGTTTTTGGTTTTATAAGATTTTTTTTATTTTTTATCTCTTGGCAAAGTTCTTTAATATATTTTTTTTGCACGGCGACAGGCGTTTTGAAAGATACAAAATTACAATAAAAACATTTTGATACGCAAAAGGGAATATGAATATAAAGCCCGTTCATTATTTACCTGCTGTATATTCTAGGTAGGATTGCATAAAGGGGTCAAGGTCGCCGTCCATAACGCCTTGAATATTGGAAGTTTCATAGCCGGTTCTTAAATCTTTTACCATTTGATAGGGCATAAAAACATAAGAGCGGATTTGATGGCCCCAAGCAATATCGCCTTTTTGACCGTAGTGGCGTTCCATTTCGCTGCGCTTTTTATCAAGTTCCATTTCATATAATTTTGCTTTAAGCATTTTTAAAGCGCGCGTTTTATTTTGAAGTTGGCTTCTTTCCACTTGGCAAGCAACCACTATGCCGGTGGGTTTATGTAAAATGCGAACGGCCGTTTCCACTTTATTGACATTTTGACCGCCGGCCCCGCCGGAACGACAAGTGGTAATTTCCAAATCTTTATCAAGGATTTCTATATTTATATCGTCTTCAATATCGGGCAGAACATCCAAAGAGGCAAAAGAAGTGTGACGGCGGCTGTTTGCATCAAAAGGCGAAATTCTAACTAGGCGGTGAACGCCGTTTTCGCTCTTCAAAAATCCGTAAGCAAAAGGACCTTCCACAAAGAAAGTTATATTTTTTATACCGGCTTCTTCGCCCGGTAAAACATCGGTTATGTGCATTTTATAGCCGTGCGCATCAGCCCAGCGGGTATACATTCTCAATAACATATCGGCCCAATCGCAAGATTCCGTGCCACCCGCACCGGCGTGAATACTGACAATTGCATTTAATTTATCATTCGGCTCGCAAAGTTTTGTTTTAAACTCTAGCGCTTTTAATTTTGCACCCAAAGAGTTTAAAGCAGCGGCAACATTTTCAAGTTCACGCTCTTCTTGCATATCAAGGGCAAGTTCAAAAAGGGTTTTGTTATCTTCTAATTCTTTTTTAAGGTCTTGATAAGATGAAATTGTATTTTTCAAAGTATCAATTTTTTTAGAAATTTCTTTTGCTTTCTGGGCATCGTTCCAAAAATCAGGTGCGGAAGACTTGGCCTCTTCTTGTCTAAGTTCTTCTTGCTTTTGGGCTATATTTTGAACTTTATTAATTGTTTCAAGGCGAGAGGTGAAATCTTCCAACTGATTTTCAATATCTTTATTTTCAATCATAATCCTGTGCAAGGTCTAAACAATGATAGGAAAATACCAAGGTTAAGAACAAACAAAGGAAAGCAAAAATATCACCGTAAATGGTGTAGAAAGTCTGAACCGGTGTTTTAGGTAAAACAATTTCTACAATTTCTACGGCTCTTTCGTTAAGTTTGGCTTGATATTTAATATTTCCTAAAGAATCTATAAAAGCGGAAATACCGCTGTTGGCACTGCGCAAAATAGGACGCTTGTTTTCTACTGCTCTAAAAACATTTATTCTTAGATGCTGATAAGGCGCTGCCGTATTTAGGAACCATCCGTCATTAGAAATATTTACAAAAAACTCTGCCCCGCCGAGAACTTCTAAACGCCATAAAATAGGAAAAATACTTTCAAAACAAATTTGTGCGCCAAAAGAAGTTTTATTTTCCCCTTCCTCTAAAGTCAAAACTTTAGCAGGGCCGCTGCCTTCAACAAAAGAACCTGTTAAAGAAGTTATGCCGTTTTGTTTGTAAAAACTATCAAGTTGTTTTGAGAAAGGCAAAAACTCGCCAAAGGGAACAAGTTTGCGTTTGTCATGCTGGCCGATTAATTCCCCATTATAGTATAAGCCAGCAGAAACTACTTCTTGCTGGGGTAAAACTTTTTCTTCCTTCTTTTGTTTATTTTGACCTTGTTTTTTATCGTTTTTTTCCTTTTTTTGTTTAACACGGGAAGAAGCACCAGCAATTTGCGCAACTTTTGTGGAAAAAGAAACTTTGCTCATAAAATCTTTTAAAGGACCTTCCTCTAAATACCCGGGGATAGTACTTTCAGGCCAAATCACAATATCAAGATTTTCCTCATTATTAAGAGATAGAGCAATATCCTCAAGTGTTTGATGCAACTTGTTCATCTTCCCACTCAACATTACATTATGCGTATTAGGCTGAATAATGGCTGCTTGTAAGACTTTTTCTTCTTCAACCGGACTAGCTAATTGCTGATTACCGTAAGCATTAAAAATACCATAAATAGCCACTATGGCAAGAAGATGTAAAAATCTATCTTTCCATGCGACATCTCTGCCGATAATTAAAGAAGCACTAAAAGAACAGAATACAACAAAGAAACTAATACCGTAAACACCGGTCAAAGAACTCATCTGTATAAGACTGGTATTAGCATACTGGGTATACCCCAAAACAAACCAAGGGAAACCCAGACCTTTATAAGAAACCAATTGAATAATAAGTTCCAAAGCAACCCAAGCACAAGCACTTGCTAAAGGATAAAATATAAGTTTGTGTTTATATTGCCACGCAAAGAAGCAAAATAAAAGCATAAAAACTGATAAAAGTAAGGATAAGCCAACCAAAGAAACAAATGCTAAGATAGTATTTGCGGTGCCAAAAAGAACCGTATCATAAATCCAACCGAAAATAAAGATGTTTGCAAAAAAGCCCGTTACCAAGCCATAAAACATACTGCCAAAAGAGGTCTTTATATATCTAATGGATAAAGCAATTAAGAAAAGAGCTAAAAAAGCAGCAAAGGGGTTAGGTTCTATTTCAAAACTCCAACCTAAAAACCAGGCAGAAATAAAACTTGTGCCAAAAAGAAGGGTTTTTATGGTAAAACTGCTTAGATTAAAAATACGAGATAAAGAAAAACTGCCAAAAGAAGCAAAAAAGGCACTTCTGACAGGGACTTTTTCTGCCGTTTTTGACATTGGCTTTACATCAAATCCTCTTGAGGCAGGAGTTAAAGTCTTTTCTTTTTTATCGTAGAGGTTTTTTATTCTGGCAGTTTTAGCTTTTTTACTATTTAACTGTTTAGTTAATTTTGCTGCCGCACGGCGATCTTTAAAATCTTCGACAAAATCTTGTATTTTGTCTTTTACTTTAGAAAACGCCTTTACTGAGAAATCTTTACTTTTTTTAGCAAAAGCCGATACTTTTGCTTTTAATTCTTCTTTTTTCATTTTCCGCAACACTTTTTATATTTTTTACCGCTACCGCAAGGACATAAATCGTTCCTTCCGATTTTGTGTATTTCTTGTTCTTTACCATCACCGGTTTGCGCTTGCTTTACCTGTTGAACGGGTTTACGTTGGGGCGGTAATTGCAAGCGGAAGATGTATTCCACAAAAAGATCTCTTATTCTGTTCATCATTGCTAAATAAAGGGAATAAGATTCTTTTTGATATTCAATTAAAGGGTCTTTTTGACCGTATGCACGCAAATTAATACTTTTTTGCATTTGGTCCAACTCATAAAGATGTTGTTTCCAAGCCTGGTCTAAAAGTTGCAAAAGGAGCATCCTTTCAATTTCGGCAAAGTTTATGCCTTGTTCTTCAAAATAAGATGCTCTTTGCTTACAGGTGTCAAGAGCTTTATCAGTAATATCTTTTAAGATATCTTCGGTTTTTTTGCCTTTAATATTATCTTTATCCAAGTTAACATCAATGGTAAAAACTCTCTTAAACAAAGTATTGATAGCATTGAAATCGGATCTGGCGGGGTGCTTTTCATTATAAAATTTATAGAAAAGATCTGCGGCCATTTCCTCTATCATTTGATGGGTTCTATTACTGAAATTTTCTCCGTCAAGAATAGCATTTCTTAAACCATAAACTGCCGTTCTTTGTTGGTTCATCACTTTATCATAATCAAGTAAATGCTTGCGGATATCAAAGTTATGCCCTTCCACTCTTCTTTGTGCGCTGGCAATTTGAGAAGATAAAATAGAAGATTCTATCGCTTCGCCTTTTTTCATACCTAAATGGCCCATAATGGCGGAAATTTTTTCTCCGCCGTAAAGGCGCATAAGTTCATCGTTCAAAGCGATATAAAAACGGCTGGAGCCTTTATCCCCCTGTCTTGCGCAACGACCGCGCAACTGATTATCAATGCGGCGGCTTTCGTGGCGTTCTGTACCTATAACGGTAAGACCGCCGTTTGCTTCAATAAATTCCTGCTCTTCTTTATTTACAGGATTACCACCTAAAACAATATCTGTTCCGCGCCCTGCCATATTTGTAGCAATAGTAACGGCGCCTTTTCTGCCTGCTTGGCTAATTATTTGGGCTTCCATTTCGTGATATTTAGCATTTAAGACTTTGTGCGGTATGGCTTTGCGTCTTAACATATCCGAAAGGTGTTCGGATTTATCAATAGAACGTGTACCGACTAAGACCGGTAAACCTTTCTTCCAAAGTTTTTCAATTTCTTCTACAACAGCATCAAATTTTTCATCTTCCGTTCGGAAAACGACATCCGGATAGTCTTTTCTTTGACAAGGTTTATTGGAAGGTATTTCTACGACATCAAGTTTATAAATTGTCCAAAATTCATTTGCTTCGGTCATAGCGGTACCTGTCATACCGGAGAGTTTATTGTAAAGTTTAAAGAAATTTTGGAAAGTAATTGTTGCAAGAGTTTGGTTTTCTTCTTTAATTGCAATATGTTCTTTTGCTTCTATGGCTTGGTGAAGACCGTCAGACCATCTGCGGCCAGGCATAAGACGACCGGTAAATTCATCAACGATAACAACTTCGCCGTCTTTAACGATATAGTGTTCTTCCCTATGATAAAGATGGTGAGCGCGCAAGGCCTGATTAATATGGTGGACCCACTCGGATTGAACATCATCATACAAATTGGAAACACCGAGCATTTTTTCCGCTGCGGCAACACCTTGGTCCGTTAAAGTAACGGTTTGATTTTTCTCATCAATTAAAGCATCATAACCTTTGGCTAAATCTTCGCCTGCGTATTTGGCGTTAACTTCATCTCTTTCTGTAACTTTACGGACCTTAAATTGCGGAACTAAGCGATTTACAACATAATATTTATCGGTTTTATCATCTGTCGGACCGGAAATAATTAAAGGGGTTCTTGCTTCATCAATTAAAATGGAGTCTACCTCGTCAACAATACAGAAGTTTAAGGGGCGTTGCACTCTATCTTGTGCGCGAACGACCATATTATCTCTTAAATAATCAAAACCGAGTTCATTATTGGTAACATAAGTAATATCTTTCTTATACATTTCTTGTCTCTCGGCATTTTCCATATCGTGACTGATAAAACCAACCGTAAGGCCTAAAAATTCGTGAACAGGTCCCATCCATTCTCTATCGCGTTTGGCAAGATAATCGTTAACGGTAACAACGTGCACGCCTTTGCCTGTTAAAGCGTTTAAGTAAGAAGGTAAAGTTGCAACTAAAGTTTTACCTTCACCTGTGCGCATTTCGGCGATTTTGCCTTGATGTAAAATCATACCGCCTAGCATTTGAACATCATAATGACGCATACCTAACACTCTTTTTGCGGCTTCTCTGACTACAGCAAAGGCCTCCGGCAAAATATCATCAAGAGTTTGACCTTTAGCAAGGCGATCTCTGAACTCTTGGGTTTTAAGTTTTAATTCTTCATCTGTTAAAGGGGAAATTGTTTTTTCCAAATCATTGATTCTTTGAACAATGGGGGCAAGTTTTTTTAATTGTCTTTCGCTTTTTGTGCCTATAAATTTTTCTATTAAATTTGTAATCATAATACCTCTTATTTTACTGCACTGAATGTGCTGGGATTAAATGGAGAAAGAGCCCTTAAACGACTGACGATTGAAGGCATAACCTCCACAACTTTTTCTACTTCTTCTAAAGTATTGTAACGCCCTAAAGAAAATCTGATTGAACCATGCGCAAATTGAAAAGGCACCTGCATAGCCCTTAAAACGTGGGAGGGTTCAAGAGAACCTGATGTACAGGCAGAACCCGAAGAGGCGCAAATGCCGTATTCATCAAGCATCATTAAAATTGATTCCCCTTCAATATAGCCGAAACTTATATTTGTGGTGTTTGGCAAGCGGTTTTCTCTGTCACCGTTGACTTTTGTGTTTTCAATTTTCTCCAAAAGACCTTTTTCCAAAGTATCGCGGAGTAAAGCAATCTTTTCGGTTTCTTTTAGATGTTCTTTTGCTAAAAGCGCGGCTTTACCGAAACCGACTATACTTGGAACATTTTCCGTACCGGCACGGCGCAAACGTTCTTGATGTCCACCGATCATAAAAGGTAAAAATCTTGTTCCGGTTTTTATATATAAACCGCCCATTCCTTTTGGACCGTTTATTTTGTGGGAAGAAAAAGACATCAAATCAACATCCGTTTCTTTTACATCGGTTATTATTTTGCCAAGCGCCTGAACACCGTCTGTATGAAAAAGGGCGCCGTATTCATGGGCAATTTGGGCAATTTCTTTAACGGGAAAAATTGTGCCGGTTTCGCTGTTTGCCCACATAACGGAAACTAGGGCCGTTTCCTTATCAATAAGTTTCTTAAAACTTTCCATATCAAAACGTCCGTTTGTATCTACCCCGATAAAATCTACTCTATATCCTTGAGAAGCAAGTTTTTTGAAAACTTCCAAAACGGCAGGATGTTCTACGGCGGAAGTTATGATATGCTTTTTATTTGGATAACTGTTGACGGAAGAATAAATTGCCGTGCTGTCTGCTTCCGTTCCGCCGGAAGTAAAAATAATTTCTTGCGGCTGGGCATTGATTAAAGAAGCAACATTTGCTCTTGCTTTTTCAATAGCCCTCTTATTAGAACCGCCGAAAGTGTGCATACTTGAAGCATTACCGTATTTTTCGCAAAAATAAGGGAGCATTTCTTCAAGAACTTCGGGCGCGGTACGCGTTGTTGCATTATTATCAAAATAAATTACTTTCATGCCTGACGGACCTCTAAGGAAGAGTCAAGTTTTTCTTTTAAAACTTTTTCAACAAAAGATTTAATTGTGTTTTTGGCATTAACGCAACCTCCGCACATACCGAGCATACGAACGGAAATTATATTGCCTTGTATATCAACAAGTTCAATACTACCGCCGTCTAAATTAAGGCGCGGTTTAACTTCTTCGTTCAAAACTTTTTCTACCTCTTTAATTTTTTCAACAATAGTTAAATCTTTAAATTGTTTCTTTGCGGGTAGCGGATTTTCGCAAGCCAAAACTTTGTTTAGAATATTTTGAATTTCGGCTTTGCAACGCCCGCAAGCACCGCCTGCTTTTGTAAAGTGGGTAATATCTTCAACAGTAGTTAATTTGTTTGTGTGAATTGCCTTGATTATTGTTTCTTCGCTTATATTAAAACATTTACAAACCACTTTAGAAGATGTTTCTTGTTCGTAGACAACGGGTTTGCCGCCTTCCTTATAACTTTTTATTGCAGCTTCAAGGGCTTCCATACCCATAACGGAACAGTGCATTTTTTCTTCGGGAAGGGAGCCGAGTTCATTTGCAATATCCTGATTGGTAATTTTTGAGGCTTCTTCTAAAGTTTTACCGATAATCATTTCTGTTAAAACGGAAGAAGATGCTATTGCGCTTGCACAACCGAAAGTTAAAAATTTTGCATCTTTTATGACTTGTGTTTCTTTATCAATTTTTAAAGTTAATTTTAAGGCATCGCCACAAACTAAACTGCCAACTTGGCCTGTGGCATCGGCATCTTTAATTTCGCCTGCATTTTTTGGATTTTTAAAGTGTTCCATCACTTTATCTGTATATTCCCACATAATAAAAACCTCTATTATGTATATTATATATTATTTATATATTTAATAAAAGAGAATACAAATAAAAAACCCCCGCTTTTTATACCGTCAAACATTAAAGCAAGGGGTTTTATAAAAAACTAGCGTGCTGCTGTGCGGAAGAAATTGCCGCGTTTGTTGCCGGCTAAAGTGGGCTTACCCATCATTTTATCGGCTACGATAACAATATCTTTTTGACCGGAAACATAGGTTTTATTTCCTTCGCTGAAAATATCACCGCTTTGTAAAATACCCAGTTTACCGTGAGAATTTATTTGGGCTTCAATCTTCAAATTACCTTGATAACCTTCAATAAGCAAATCGCTTTTATCTAAAGAAAATTCCAAAGGAAATTGAGGGTTAATAATCCTTTTAATAGCAACGGGAACATCTGCTTCGTTCTTAACAACGATTGAGCAAGAAATGTTATTTGCTTGGGCAGATTGTAAAAGGCGCGGAGCGACTTCTACTTTTCCTGCAAGATTAAAACCCTCTGCAGGGACTTCTCTATTCAAAGTCCAAGTTCCCCAAGTGGCAAGTGCTATTGTAATGATAATAAGAAAAACTCTCATATAAACAACCTATTTCTTATATTCTAAAAATCCCCAAGTTAAAGAGGCACTAATCCAACCTTTAAGGCCTTCGCCGTCGGAAACTTGAAGCCAAGCCCCTTGTTTCTTTAAGAATTTAAGCGGATATCCTTTTTCAACAACCCAAACTACATCAGCAGAACCGCTAGGGCTTTGGCGGATATTAGCATCAACTTTTGCGCTTAAACCCGGTGTTTCGGATAATAAATCTTTATGAATCCAACCGGTGAAACCTTCAAAATCTTTAACTTCTACCCATTGTTTATCTTTGCTGACAGATAACATTTCAAGCGGGGTATATTGCCAAACTTTAAATTTGATAGCGCATTTTGTGCTTGCACATTTGCGGATATTACCTTCTTTTACACCGACGCTAGCATACTTAGCGGCAGCAAAAGAGTTTACTGCTAAAAACATTGCGACAAAAGCAAAAATTGCTTTATTCATATTTTTCATAATTAGACACTCCTTAATTTACAACTTAAGAAAAGTATAGCATATTTAAGGGTATTTTAACAATTGTTTATAAAATGGTATCATATAAGTAAGGAGAATTTTTATGGAAAAGAAAATTGTTGAACTTTTACAAAAAGTGCGCCCTATGCTCCAAGCAGACGGCGGTGATGTTGAATTTGTATCTTATGATGAAAAAACCGGTGTGGTTAAAGTAAAATTGCAAGGTGCTTGCGGTTCTTGCCCTATGGCAACTTTAACTTTGAAAAACGGTATTGAAAAATATTTAAAAGAAGCCCTTCCGCAAATTAACGCAGTAGAAAAAATCTAATATGCCTATTGTAGATTTGCACGCGCATACCACTTTTTCCGACGGGACTTCCTCGCCAAGCGAAGTTGTGCATAGTTATCTTACGGCGGGCGTGCAAATAATGTCTATTACGGACCACGATACCCTTGAGGCCTTGCCTCAGGCCCAAATGCTTGCCCAAAAAGCAGGTATTTTATTTGTGCCGGGTGTGGAAATAAGTTCGCGCGAACACGACCATTTACACATTCTCGGTTATAATATTGACCCGCAAAATAAAGCCCTAAACGAAGCCCTTGCCCAAAACAGAGAAAACCGCAATATCCGCGCAAGAAAAATAATAAAACAACTGCAAAATGCAGGCGTAAATATCACCGAAGAAGATGTTTTTAAACTTGTAAAAACCGTTGCTTCAAGAGCGCATATCGCCGACGCGATAAGAAATAAAAAAATAGCGCCAAGCCGACAAGAAGCCTTTAGAAAGTTTTTAATTCCGGGTAAACCCGGTTATGTGCCAAATGAGGGCTTTACCGTTTGCGAAGTTATTTCTTTAATCAAACAGGCAGGCGGAAAAGCCTTTATGGCCCATCTTGGAATAGTGCAGGAGTTTTGGAACTTTCCCGCTTGGGTTAGTAGCGGATTAGACGGAATAGAAGTTTATTACCCAAGCCATAAACAAGCAATGAGAGAAACTCTTTTATCCCTTACAAAAAAATATAATTTGCTTATCAGTGCGGGTTCTGATCATCACGGCAAAAAAAGCGGCCGCGATAATGCCCCCGGTTTAGAAGTTCCCCAAGAAGTTTTTGATTCAATAAAACAAAATTTATGCAAATAATCGCACACAGAGGCGCAAGTGCCTTTTTTCAAGAAAATACTTTGACGGCTTTTCAAGCCGCCTATAATATGGGCGTAAATGCTTTTGAAACGGATATCCAACTTACTAAAGACGGATATTTGATACTTGCCCACGATTATTTTTTGGATAAAAAAGAAATAAAAAATTATACCTTAAAAGAATTAAAAGATTTGGGGCTTTGCACTTTAGAAGAACTTTTACAAATTTTAGATAAAAGAAGTTTTTTAAATATTGAAATAAAAAACGATAATAATATCTACCCCGAAATTGAAGAAAAACTTGCCGCTTGCTTAAAAAAATACGGACAAAATAAAAACGCTCATTTATTAATTTCTTCTTTTTATTTACCTTCTTTACAAAAAGTAAAAAAACTCTTGCCGGACTTAAAAATAGGCAGACTTACAAAAGAATTTAATCTAAAGGAAATAGAACTTTTACAACCTTACAGCGTAAATATGAGTTATAAAAGAATAGATAAAAATATAATCGATATTTGCCACAAAAAAGGTATAAAAGTTTTTATTTATACCGTTAACGATTTAAGCACTTTTGAACAATTAAAAAAAGACGGAGTTGATGCTGTTTTCAGCGACAACCCCGTCTTAAATCAACCTTCTTATTTTGCGCTGGGCGCAAGCCTTTAATTACTCAAGACCTTGAAGATTTCTGTTTCTGCTGTAACCGTCAATATAAACCCTATTACCCTTGCGTGTTCTTCTACGTTTACTTCCCGTATTGTTTTCAATAGAAGGATAATAAGAACCTATAATCTTTGAACCGGGTCCTTTTTTAATTTCTCTTTGTCTGGCTTCTTCATCAAGAGCTTCTTGATTGGCATATAATTTTCTGATAATTTCTAAAGGAGCTCCGCGCTCTAAAGCAACTTTTAAGGCATTTTCGCCTTTGGCATTTGTTTGTGCCGCATTTGCACCGATATTAAGCATAACATCATAAGTTTCCGGATTATCATTATAACGGGCCATATAAACAATGGGCGGTTCCCCTGCCAAATTGGGCTTTCTTGGGTTAAAACCGTTTACTACCATTTGCGAAAGTGCTTCCGGTGTGGCGGTTTTTAACTGTTGGAAGAATTTGGTAATTTTGGGATCTTCTTGCGGAACCGGTTTTTCTTCTTCTTTTAAGCCGGTAAAGTCAGCAACGGCATCCACCCCTTGGCTGACGAATTGGTCTATTTTGGAGGAAATATTTTCCCCTTTTTCGCCTAAATCTTCACCTAAAAAGCCGTTTTTACTTAAAAGCAAAAAGGCAATAAAACCAATGACTAAGAAAACAAGTAATGTAATAAAAGTTTTTTTCATAAATTAATCCTCGTAACTATATTCTTCGGAAGAACTTTCGGAACTGCTTTCGCCGTAATATTTACTTGCATTATATTTTTTGGGCTTTTCCCAAAGTCTTTTGGTTTCCTTATATTCTTTGGCGGAACGCTCATCAGTCCATACTTGGTTATGTTGGTCATAACTGTAAACACCTTTGTTCTGTTTAACCTTGAAAATATAATTAGATTCAAGTAAAGGCGGTTCTCCTCTTCTTTCCGCTTGGGCTTCAAGAGCAACATCTGCGGCCCTATCCTCCGCTGTTTGCAGATTATTAGGCATCTTCTCCATTTCTTCCCTTGTGGGAACAGGTTGCTTTTCCAGTTCTTTATACTGTTCGGCAAAAGTTTTGTTTTCCCCTTTTGAAGGGCCGTTCACCGAACTTGTCGTATTGGAAGAACCTCCCAAACAACCGCTGAAGAATACCAAAGATAAAACTAATACTAAGGTTTGTTTCATTTTATTTTCCTCTCTGAAGATAATACAATATTTTCAAGCAAACAAGCTAGAGTCAAAGGCCCGACACCGCCCGGAACAGGCGAAATCGGATTGGTTTGACTGATTGCTTCAAAATCACAATCGCCGCAAAGTTTGCCTTTTTCATCCAAATTCGTGCCGACATCTATTACAATAGCATTTTTAGCAATCATATCGGCTTTGATAAAACGGGCATTGCCCGTAGCACTTATAACAATATCCTGATTAAGCAAGATACTTTTCAAATCTTTTGTTTTAGTGTGGCATAAAGTTATTGTAGCATTTGCGCAAGTTAACATTTTAGCCAAAGGACCGCCAACCGTATTGCTTCTGCCGATAACAGCAACTTTTTTCCCTTCTAAATTAATCTTATGATATTCCAAAAGACGCATAACCGCCAAAGCACAACAGGGAACAAAAGTTTTTAAGTTTTTTACCTGCTGCCAAGTTTTACACATAAATAAACGACCCATAGAAACTAAAGAAGCACCGTCAATATCCTGTTTGTCATTTATTAAAGGAGCAATATCCAAATCATTTAAGGCTGGCGGCAAGGGGCGCGGAATCAATAAAGCATCAATAGTTTCATCTCCGTAAACTTTGCCTAGCAACAAAAAGAAATCTTTTGAAGAAGTGTTTTCATCAAGTTCAACAATATCTGCCCTAATGCCTAAAGCGCGTGCGGCTTTGACTTCTTTTGTTAAATAAAGATAACCGCCGTAATCCCCTTGCCAACTTATACCGACAAGGCGCGGCGCTCTTTGCAAAGCAAGAGAAACGGCTTGAACTCTTTCTTTCAAACCTTCTTTAATTTGCGTAGCTAAAGTTTTGCCTTCAAGAATAACCATACTAGAATTTTATAAAATTTTTACAATATTTACATTTTTGATAAAATATTTTTATGGAAACATATCTTATTGCAGGGCTAGGTAACCCCGGTGCCCAATATGATTTAACCCGTCATAATGCGGGTTTTATGGCGCTTGATATTTTAGCGGAACATTTACAGGCCTCTTGGCAAAAATGGCAAGACGCAAAAGCAGAGTATGCTAAAACCTCTTGGCAAGGTAAAACAATTTTTTTAATGAAGCCGATGACTTATATGAATCTTTCCGGAACGGCGGTTTCAAGTATAGTAAACTTTTATAAAATACCTCCTCAAAACATTTTGATTATTTTTGATGAGATGAGTTTGCCAATAGGCACTATCCGTCTGAAATTAAACGGTTCTGCCGGTGGACATAACGGTATGCAACATATTATTGAACAAGTGGGAACGCAAAATATCGTGCGGCTTAGAATCGGTATCGGACCGAAACCTACTTTTTTTGAAGGTAAAGATTTTGTCCTTTCAAAATTCTCAAAACAAGAAATGCCCCTTCTAAAACAGGCCTTGGAAAAAACTTTAACCGCCCTTGAAAAATATTTCACCGCAGGGGCAGGTCCTGCAATGACTATTGCCAATGCCAAATAAAAGGACCTAGATAAAATTTGGGACCTTTGACCCTTGCCGATATATCTTATAACTGCTATACTTATGATAGAAGAAAAGGAGATTATTATGAAAAAATTTTTGTGTTTATGTCTTGCAAGTTTATTTATCGGTTCTATGACAAGTTTTGCTTTCGCGAAGGGAAAAAGCGGAATTACAACTTCCTCAACACAATTAAAAAGTAAAATTTTTCAAGTAAAAACCCAACAACAAAATCCTTTGCCAAAAGGTTTTAACGAAGCGGAAGAAATTCATTTTACACAAAAAATTGATTTAGAAGAAATCGCTTATAATTTTAAAAACAATGCTTCTACGGGGACTGTTTTTTTAAAACTAAAATTAGATGATAATAAAAACTATTCCGTAATAAATTTAGAAAATATGACAATAATCCAAAATAAGAAAACTTCTCTTATTTGGACGGATTTTAAGGGGGCTT
>JAZRZE010000054.1:0-19832 GCA_045601125.1 Elusimicrobiaceae bacterium
AATACCTCTATTATGATTTTTGGTTTTTTGAAAATAATTTCCTTATATTTTTTCTCATTCTATGTTTAAATATCATTGTATTTATTTTAGATTTATAAGAAAAAAGTACTTCGTTCGTATTTTGTAAACAGGTGTTATTTATAACCATAAGCGGAACAGGGGAAACCGATAAATAACATTTATGCACGGTTTGAACTAATAAATCGTGTCCTTTCATACTATCGCTGTCAATATTTATAAAATGGACTTTGTCTTTATATTCGCTTATAATTTTGGGGTAAAATTTTCTTTTAAATTGTATGCAGGTTCCGCAAGAGGGGGAAAGGAACATATAAACATTTGGTTTATCGTCTTTATATTGAGGCAAAAGGGTCTTTGTAGGATAAAATATCCAAACAATAAAACCACAGACTAAAAAGAAAAATAAGAAAAAATAAAAGAAAAATGTTTTCATAAAATTATTTACCTGGTTTTTTTGTTACGGTTTTTACCTGTATAACCTCGTTTATGGCCTCAATAGATTTTCCTTTAATGTTGTTAGGATAACCTGCCACACACTTATTTCCTGCAATTATAAGCGGCACACCCACATTTTCTAAGCATTGGGGTTTTGCTTTAGAATATAAAGAAAACCCTTTTTTAGTTGTTATTTCCAAGTCTATAAAGTTTACTTTACCTGAAAATTTATTTTTTAATTGCGGCAAAAAATCTTTTCTGAAATTTCTGCAATAAGGGCAAGTTTTAGAAGTAAAAATATAAACATTGGGTTTGTGATTTTTAGAAGGCAACAAAAGTATGTCCGGTTGTTTTGAAGGTAACAATAGGATAATAAAAGGGAGAAGTATAATTAAAAGTATAATAAAGTTTTTCATTTCAAAATCTCTAGTTTATAGAAATTAAAAAATCTTTAATACCGTTCATAACCATATTGACGGACATCAAAATAAGTAACATACCGGTTAATCTTTCTACGGCAATAAGTCCGCGTTTGCCTAGCAAATTGCTGATAGGGAAAGATAAAAGCAAAACAGCAGCATTTAAGGCAGAGGCAATAAGTATTGCAATTAAAACTAAAAACGCATGGGAAAGAGGCCCTGCGGAAAGAATTAAAATCATACTCAAACTTGCCGGTCCTGCGATAAGCGGTATGGCCAAAGGAACGATAAAAGGTTCTTCTTCTTTTGGGTTCATTTTTGCTTCTTCGTCTAAAGAAGAATTGAAAACAAGTCTAACTGATATAATAAACAAGATTATACCGCCTGCTATACTCATAGAATAAGGTGCAATACCAAACCAGCCCAAAACTTTTGTGCCTGCAAAAAGGAAGGAAAGCATTATCAAAAAAGCGATAAAAAGTTCGCGCAGCAAGACTTTTTTGCGTCTTTCAGGGGAAACTTTTTTCAAAGCGGTAATGAAAAGCGGAATATTTCCGAAAGGGTCCATTACCAAAATTAAAGTGGTTACTGCCGGTAAAATTATATCCATAAAACACCTCAGAATATCTCTATCACTTAATGATACTATATTTAGAGATAAACGGCAAACGGGAAGAAAGTTTTATTTAGGGAATAAAAAACCCCTTAATTTTTAAGGGGTTTAGAAACTATTTTATAACTTCTCGTATCAGTTTACGCATTGGCGGTTTTTTAGCGGTAATTTTTACCGCTTTGCTAAAGAGTTCAAAACCTTGTTCAAGTTTCTTTTTATCATCAGCGTAAAGGCGCGCAATAACTTGCCCTTTAGCCACTTGGTCGCCTGATTTTTTATCAAGCCAGATACCGGCGCCGTAGTCAATTTTATCTTCCATAGTGTTTCTGCCGGCACCGAGCAAAACTGCTGCCATACCGCAAGTTTTTGCGTCAATATTAGAAACATAACCTTTGCTTGAAGCAACAAAATCTTTTTGATATTTTGCGTTTTTTAAGAACTTTTGCGGTTCGTCAACAATTTTTGGGTCTGCGCCTTGCCATTTTAAGATTTCTTTTAATTTGTTTGCGGCAGAACCGTCTTTTATTAACTTTTCCAAAAGAAGTTTTGCTTGTTTTATATCTTTTTGCTTTTTGCTGATAACAAGCATTTGGGCGGCACTTTCAAGCAAGACCTCGTAAAAATCAGGCGCGAAATTTTTATCACCTTTTAGAATTAAAATACTTTGAAGCATTTCGTTTGCATTACCGATAGCGCGGCCTAAAGGTTCGTTCATATCGGTAATCAAGGCACGGCAATTAAGCCCCATAAGTTTGGCTGTTGAAACAAGCATTTTGGCAAGTTTTTTGCTGTATTCATATTTTTGCATAAAAGCACCGCTGCCGAATTTTACATCAATAAAAAGATTATCAATGCCTTCGGCATATTTTTTAGATAAAATACTTGCCGTAATTAAGGGGCGGCTTTCAACGCAGCCGCTGGCATCTCTTAAAGCATAAAGTTTTTTATCGGCGGGGGCGAGGTCTTTTGTCTGCCCGAACATACAAACGCCGATTTCTTTTATTTGTTTATAAATTTGTTTTGTAGGTGTTAAAATATTAAAACCTTTCATACTTTCAAGTTTATCAAGGGTGCCGCCTGTATGCCCAAGCCCTCTGCCCGACATCATCGGCACGGCAAGGCCAGCGCAGGCAACTAAAGGAGCAAGAGCAAGAGATATTCCGTCACCGACTCCGCCGGTTGAGTGTTTATCTGCCACAGGTATTTTGGAATCTTTAAAAGTTAATCTTTGTCCGCTGAAAGCCATTGCTTTTGTAAAAAGGGCTGTTTCTTTTTGTGATAAGGGATTTAAAAAACATGCCATCAAAAAGGAAGATAATTGATAGTCCGGCAAGGTGCCTTTTGCGGCGCCGTTTGCGACGAAAGTAAATTCCTCAAAGGATAAGGGTTTATTTTCTCTTTTCTTAATAATTATATCTAACATTCTCATAAAAAACACCTCACTTAAAAAATCTAGTGTAGCATTTATTTAAGAAAAAAGAAATACTTTTTTTTCTGATCAGAAAAAAAACTAATTAAAATTTCCGCAAAATCCTTGCAAAACCCTCGTGCTATGTTTTGGTGTAATTTGAACTGCAAAAATCCTCGCAAAATTTCCTTCTGATTTTGTGCAAAGAATTATCCTTATATGGCATACATTTACATATTTTTATAAAATATAAATAAGGAGAGTATTATGAAGAATTTTTTTAATACATTTTTAAACAAAGATTTTACCTGTTTGTTTTTTGCCCAATTTTTAGGGGCGTTCAATGATAACTTATTTAGACTGGCACTTGCCTCTTTTATTACGATTTTTATTGCGCGCATAGCACCGGTAAATTACGGAACTTATTCTACTTTACTGGCTTTGGCGATTTATCTTGCTTCCACTTTAGTTTTTTCTATGCCGGCAGGTGAAGTTGCCGATAAATACAGCAAGACAAAAATTATTAAAATGATACTTTTTACCCAAATCATAACGGCTTTATTAGTTAGTTTGGGCTTGTATTTAAGAAGTTCTGTTCTCTTATACTTTGTTTTAGTCTTACTGGGTGCACAAAATGCCTTTTTTATGCCTGTTAAATATGCTCTTTTACCTCAGATTTTAAAGAAAAATCAATTAATCAGTGCAAACGGTATGTTGGAAACGGGGCGCTACGGGGCTATTTTAATAAGTGCTATTTTATGTGGCATTTTTGCTGTTGAAAACTTTTCCGATTTAACGGCTCTGAGCATCGTAATTATAGCGGTTTCCTTGCTTGCTTATGTGTTGACTTGGTTTTTTAGTTCTTTTGAACCGACTTCACCGACTGCACAGGTTAATGTAAATGTTTTCAAAAGCAGTCTAAAAAATATTAAAGTTGCCTATAAATCTCAAAGAATTTTTCTTTGCATTTTGGCGATTTGTTGGTTTTGGGTAGTAGGTGCGGTATTTTTTACCCAAATGCAAGCCATTGCAGAGTTTAAGTTAAATGTTGCGGGAAATGTCGTAAACTATATGTTGACCTTGTTTGCTCTGGGTATAGCAATAGGGGCGCTGCTTTGCCGCGAATTTGTTAAAGGGGAAGTAAGTATAAAATATGTTCCTTTAAGTGCAGTCGGTATGGGGCTTTCTTTATTTTTGCTTGCTTTCTTTTGTGCCTTTACCGTAAAACCTTTTTATCAAATAACTTTCAAAGAATTTGTTACAAGTTGGCAAGGAATAAGATTTTCCTTATATATTTTACTTTTATCTGTTTCTTCCGGTTTATATATTGTGCCCTTAAATGCTTGGTTTCAGTCTTTAGTTTCCGATAGAATAAGAGGCAGAATACTCGGTGTTTGTAATGTTTTAACTACCCTTAGTATGATTGTTGCCGGTCTTATTTCTTTTTGTTTACTGTATATAGGTTTTGGCACGGCAGCCCTGCTTGGTTTACTTGCAATTGCAAATCTTTTTGTTGCTCTTTATATTTGCACCTTACTGCCTGATTATGTTGTCCGTTCTGTTTTATATTTTCTTCTTAATCTCTTTTACAATATCAAAATCAAAGGGCTTGAAAATTATGAAAAAGCAACCGGTAAAACTTTAATTGTTGCAAACAATAATTCTTTCTTAGACCCTCTTATTTTAGGTGCCTTTTTACCGGATGATATTACTTTTGTTGTTGACGGTGTTATAGCAAAACGTTTTTGGGTTAAACAATTTTTGCGCTTTGCAAAATATATAGCGGTTGATACCACAAACCCGATGGCGGTAAAAACTATTATTGATGAAATTAAAAAAGGTAAAAAGATAATCATTTTCCCTGAAGGCAGAATAACCACCACCGGTGGTATTATGAAGATTTATCCGGGCCCTGCTATGATTGCCGAGCGTTCCGGCGCCACCATTTTGCCTATTTGTATGCAAGGCACTCAATATTCAAGATTTGCCTATTTCGGTCGTAAAATGCGTCATCTTCCTAAAAATGTGGAGTTTACAATTAACATTATGCCGCCTGTGGATTTCAAACTGAAAGATAATCTTAAAGGTAAAGCAAGAAGATTAAGTGTTGAAGATAAAATGTATGACCTTATGGCAGAAATGAAATATAAGAGCAACAAGATTGATCAAACCTTATTTAAGTCTTACATTGAAGCCACCTATTTTGCCGGTAGAGGTGCCAGAGTGCTTGAAGATATGACAAGAAAACCTATGAGTTACGGTAAATTATTGATTGCCT
Organism: Elusimicrobiaceae bacterium; assembly: GCA_045601125.1. Classification (GTDB taxonomy): domain Bacteria; phylum Elusimicrobiota; class Elusimicrobia; order Elusimicrobiales; family Elusimicrobiaceae; genus Proelusimicrobium. The sequence continues at coordinate 5,175 of JAZRZE010000054.1, forward strand.
CCTTTATTCTCGGTAAAAAACTTGCCGATAAAAGTGATAAAGATGAATATATCGGTGTGATGCTACCCAACATAAATGTTTGCGCGGTTGTTTTGTTTGCTTTAATTTCGCGTGTAAGAGTGCCGGCTATGATAAACTTTACTTCCGGTATAAAAAATATTTTAGATTCTTGTAAAGCGGCAAGAATAAAAAGTGTTGTAACTTCCAGAATGTTTGTTGAAAAAGCCCAACTTGAAAAAATTGTTGAAGCCCTTGAAAATAAAAATATCCGCTTGATTTATTTGGAAGATTTACAAATCAGTATTTTTGATAAACTTATCGGAGTTGCGCAGAGTTTCTTTCCTTATCGAACTTATAAAATTATTGATCCCGAGCAAAACCCGAATAAACCGGCTATTGTTTTGTTTACAAGCGGTTCGGAAGGTTCGCCAAAAGGCGTTGTTTTATCCCACAGAAACATAAATGCTAACCGTTTCCAACTTTCCACTCTGCTCAACTTTGATATGCAAGATAAATTCTTTAATGCATTGCCTCTTTTCCACTCTTTCGGTATGGTATGCGGATTCTTCTTGCCTATCTTAAACAGTTTATCTATTTTCTTATATCCTTCACCTTTGCATTTCAAAATTATTCCCGAACTTGTTTATGATAGAAATGCAACAGTGTTCTTTGCTACGGATACTTTTTTGGCAGCATACGCCAAAATGGCGCACAGATACGATTTCCATAATATTAAATATATCGGTATCGGCGGAGAAAAATTTAAAGATGAAACTTTCAAAATTTGGTCTGAAAAGTTTGGTATTCGCGTAATTGAGGCCTATGGAACAACAGAGGCATCCCCTGTTGTAACAATGAACAGTCCGATGTATTACAAACGCGGAACTGTCGGCAGGCCGGTGCCCGGTCTTGAATGTAAACTTGAAAAAGTTGAAGGTATTGAAGACGGCGGAAAACTTCTTATTAAAGGTGATAATGTTATGCTAGGTTATCTTAAAGCAAGTGCTCCGGGTAAAATTGAAGCACCTAAAGACGGCTGGTATGATACCGGCGATATCCTTGCCTTTGACGAAGAAAACTTTGCCACCATTAAAGGCCGTGCAAAACGTTTTGCAAAAATTGCCGGTGAAATGATTTCTATGACGGCAGTAGAACTTGCTTTAAAGAAACTTTGGCCCGATAATATAACGGCCCTTATCCGCTTGCCCGATGAAAAAAGAGGCGAGCAACTTATTGCCTACACCGATAAACAAGATGCAACATTAAAACAAGTTCAGGAGTATTTTAAAAAGCAGGGCTTTAGTGAACTGTGGGTTCCCAAAAGAGTTGAAGTTTTGGAAAAAATGCTTTTAATGGGAACAGGTAAGATTGATTATCCTGCTTTGCAAAACCTTGCTGAAGGGGAAAAATAAATGAAAAAGATATCCGTACCTACAAAATTTAAGGCTTATTTTATTTTCGTTTTTGCAACTTTTTTGTTGATGGCTATATTCCGCGTGATATTTTACTTTGTTAATAATCTTGGCTATCAAGAAGGTGTTTTTAAAGCTTTCTATACAGGCTTAAGGTTTGATGCAAGAATTGCGTTTTTATTTTCTTTACCCTTTGGCCTTTTTTTGCTTTTACCGGCAAGAAAAATACTTAAAAAGTTTATTTGCTTTTTCTATGCTTTTGCTTTTACTGCTTTAGTTTTAATTTATTTTCTTGATTTTGGTTATTATGCCTACCTAACGCAAAGGTTAAATGCTTATATTATTGAACTTGCCCAAAATACCGCAACTTCGCTTGAAATGGTTTGGCAGACTTATCCTGTTATCAGCGGAAGTTTTGCTTTGCTTATTTGTGCTTTGATTGCTTATTTCTTTACGAAAAAAATTGCAAATTATGCCTATACAAAACAAGCCACAAAAAAGGGTTGGTTGTTTGCTATTATTGCTTTACTTATAACGGTAGGTTTTGTGCACGGCAGATTTTCGCAATATCCTTTAAGATGGAGCAATGCTTATTTTACAAATGATAATTTTTTAACATCTCTTGCCTTAAACCCGATACAAAATTTATACGATACCTATAAATTTGCAAAAATCGGCTTTGGTTTTGATACAGATAAAACAAAACAATATTATGATGAAGTTGCCGATTTCTTGGGAGTTAAAAATAAGGATAAAGAAAATCTTAATTTCTCAAGAGAAATTGCCGCAAAAAATCCTAAAAAATACAATGTTGTTATTTTGCTTACGGAATCACTTTCTTGGGATAAAACTTCCTTTAATAATCCCGAACTTGAAACCACACCGGAAATATTAAAACTTTCAAAAGAAGGTGCTTTGTTTACGCATTTCTTTACCCCTATGGTTGGTACGGCAAGGGGGGTTTTTACCTCTATAACCGGCTTGCCGGATACTTCGGCTGTTAAAACATCTTCAAGAAATCCTATGATAGTTGCCCAACATTCTTTGATAGATGATTTGCCGGATTATACAAAATTCTATTTTATCGGCGGCAGCACCAATTGGGGTAATGTCAGAGGGCTTTTACAATATAACATAAAAGGCCTTAAAATTTTTGAAGAAGGCACCTACGAAAATCAAGATAGAAACGATGTTTGGGGCCTTTCCGATTTAGATATGTTTAGATACGCCGCAAAGGAACTTGCAAAAACAAAAGGACCTTTCCTTGCTTTTATCCAAACATCCGGCTATCACAGACCCTATACCATACCCGATGATCACGGCACTTTTGAGGAAAAAAATCTTGATGAAAAACTTTTAGATGACTATGGTTTTAACGGTAATGCGGAATATAATTCTATGCGTTTTCAGGATTATGCTATGGGCGAATTTTTCAACTTAATCAAAAAAGAACCGTTTTATAAAGATACAATTTTTCTTATTTACGGCGATCACGGTTTGACTTCTTTCAAATCAAAAAATCTTAAACAGAGTTATATTGATTTAAGGTTAACTTCAAATAATGTGCCACTTATTGTACTTGGACCGAATGTTGAACCTTCCGTAAATGACAGAGTTTCAAGTCAGGCCGATGTTACTGCAACTATGGCAGGTTTGCTAGGTATAGAACATACCCAAACGGCAATCGGCAGAAATATTTTTGATAAAAATATTGAAGAAGGTGCCTTGATTATTACTTCGCCTGCAGCACCGCTTGAAATAGGTTTTGTTCAGGGGGATTACTATTATCTTGCTTGGTCCGGTAAAGAAGGTCTTTTTAAGTATAAAGAAGATAGCCAAAAAGATTATTGCCAAGAAGAAAAAGAAAAATGTGAAAAGATGAAAAATCTTACACAAGGTTTATATGAAACCGCAAGATATATAACCTTCCATCATAAAAAGGAGGAATAAATGCCTATAACTACGCCGGAATATTTTTTACTTATCGGAGCAATTTTACTTTTCGTAAGTATCGTTTCAGGCAAAACGGGATACCGCTTTGGCGTGCCTTCTTTGCTACTCTTTTTGATTGTAGGTATTATTTTTGGCAGTGAAGGTTTCGGCATACAATTTAACAGTTTTAAGCAAGCCCAATTTATAGGTATGGTTGCCTTAAGTATTATTTTATTTTCCGGCGGTATGGATACTAAAATTAAAGATATTAAACCTGTTCTTGTGCAAGGGCTTTTGCTTTCTACTTTTGGGGTTATTTTAACGGCTGTAATTACCGGTTTGTTTGCCTTTGCTATAACAAAATATTATCCTCAGTATTTACATTTATCTTTGCCGGCTTGTTTCTTACTTACTTCTGTTATGGCTTCAACGGATTCGGCTTCCGTATTTTCAATTTTAAGGACAAAGAATCTAAATCTTTCCCCAAATGTTCGCGCTATGCTGGAATTTGAAAGCGGTAGTAATGACCCTATGGCGTATATGCTTACGATATTTTTTATCCAGTTAATAATGAGCAGTTCTTTAGGGGTAAATTTAATCGTTTTTGATTTCTTTTTACAAATGTTTTTGGGTGCTTTGTTTGGGGTTGCTATCGGCTATATGGCAGTTTTTGTGATGAATAAAATCAATCTTGATTATTCTGCTTTATATGCGGTTTTACTTTTGGCTTTTGTTTTATTTGCTTTTTCCTTTACTTCAATAATTAACGGTAACGGATATTTAGCGGTTTATATAGCAGGTCTTATTATAGGAAATGAAAAAGTCGCTTACAAAAAAAGCGTTGTTACATTTTTTGACAGTTTAACTTGGCTTTTTCAAATAGTGATGTTTTTAACACTGGGGCTTTTGGTTAATCCATCGGAACTCTTGGATATTATGTGGGTTGCTCTTGCGATAGTTTTATTTATGATTATTGTTTCCAGACCGATAAGCGTATTTTTATGTCTTTTGCCATTTAAGAAAGTTTCAAGACAGGCAAAAATATTTGTTTCTTGGGTGGGTTTACGCGGAGCCGTGCCGATAATTTTTGCGACTTATCCTTTTGTTTCAGGCGTACCGCATGCAAAAGAAATTTTCAATATAGTATTTTTTATAACTATTATATCTCTTGTTTTACAAGGAACAAGCGTTCCTTATATAGCAAGACTTTTGAAATTAACTTCTAAAGAGGAAGATAAAAAAACCTTTGCTCTTGATTTGCCTGAAGATATCGGACTTACGGCGGAATTTAAGGTAGATGAAAGTTTTCTGGCAAAATATCCTAAGGCAGAAAACTTTATTTTCAAGGAACCCGTAAGGATAGTAATGATTAAAAGAGAAGGTGCTTTTATTGTCCCCTTGCCTTCTACGGAATTTGCTTTGGGGGATAAGATTTTACTTCTTGCTTCAAAAGAAGAATATCTGCAAGATTTTTTTACTGTTACCAATATAGAAAAATATCGTATAAATAAAGATTGATATTTTTTGATTTTTTTTGTTTAATTTTTATATACAAAATTAAGGAGAAATGTTACCAATGACAATAATAACAATAGTAGTACTTGGTGTTATATTTGTATGCGCAATCTATTTGATTGCTGTTTACAATGGTCTTGTATCTTTGAGAAACCGCGTTAAAGAAGCGTGGAGCGATATCCAAGTCCAAATGAAACGCCGCTATGACCTTATTCCCAATTTAGTGGAAACGGTTAAAGGTTATGCTTCCCATGAAAGTGGCACACTTGAGAAAGTTATTCAAGCCAGAAATATGGCTATGGCAAATAATGGTACTCCGGCGGAACAGGCAAAGAGTGAAAATATTTTATCAGGCACACTCAAAAGTTTATTTGCTTTGAGCGAAAATTATCCTGACTTAAAAGCAAACCAAAATTTCTTGAGATTACAAGAAGAATTAACCGATACAGAAAATAAGATAAAAGCTTCTCGCCGATATTATAACGGAAATGTCCTCGCTTTGAATAATAAAGTGGAAATGTTCCCGACAAATTTAATTGCCGCTGTATTTGGTTTTAAGAAAGCTGTTTTCTTTGAACTCGACGAGGATGAAAAAGCTGCAGCAAGCAAACCTGTTCAGGTTAAATTTTAATTATGCTTATTTATGATCATATACAAAGAAATAAAACCAAAATTTTCTTGATAGTACTTTTATTTCCGTTGGTTTTATCGGTATTGATTTATATAACGTTGTTTTTGGTGCATATTTTTGAGGGACCAGTTGTTGACGGAATGAATGTCCTTCAACGCACCAATTCTTTAGCGTTGTTAGTTATACCGATTGTCTTTGTCGTTGCGCTTGTTTGGATGGGAATTTCCTATTTTAACGAAGGGCGTATGATTGTAAATATGACGGGCGCAAAAAAGATTACCAAGGATAGCCATTTTGCTATCTATTCAGTTGTTGAAGATGTTGCTATGGCAGCGGGTTTACCTGTGCCGGAAGTTTATATTATTCCCGAACAGGGGTGTAATGCTTTTGCCGCGGGAGTTAAACCCCAAACTGCAATCTTAGCAATGACTGAAGGTATAGTCAAAAAGTTAACAAAACCGCAACTTGAAGGTGTTATCGCACACGAAATGGCCCATATCGGCAACCGCGATGTCGCTTTAATGGTATTAATAGTAAGTGGTATCGGTATATTAACTTTGTTAGGACAAATTTTGATTAGGGTGCGTGGGGGGCGTTCAAGAGGTAAAGGCGCCGGCATAGTGTTTATACTTGGACTTGTGTTTTTACTTTACGGTTTGTTGATTGCGCCGATTATTAGAATGATGCTTTCACGCCGTCAAGAATATCAGGCAGATGCAACAGCGGCTTTAATTACGCGCGATCCAGAATCTTTAGCAGAAGCTCTTGAAGCAATTTCCGGTGATACTCAAATAAAGGCTTTTGAGGGACAGTCTTTGGCTTCAGGTATGTGTTTCTTACCGGCGATAAAGCATATATTTGATACTCATCCACCTATAGAAAAGCGTATAGCCGCTTTAAGAGGAATGTTAAGATAAATTTAAAAAGAGCAATTTTAAAAATTGCTCTTTTTTTATGAGTAAATAAAAAATATACTTGACAAAAATCTTATTTTTTATTTATACTATAAAATAGTTATTTTAACTAGTTATAAATTGTTAAATTATAAAATTTTTGTGTGCAGGTAAAATCCTGCCGGAAAACTTCCTTCTGGGGAGGTCAAAATATAATAAAGACTGCATTATATTTCAACCTCCCTCTCCGGCAAAACAAGGAAATATTTTTATAAAATAAAATAAACGGAGGAGTTTATGTTAGAAGCAAAATATCAAGGAAAGAAAAAAGTAGAAGTTAGGGTAAATAATTATAAAGTTTATACGGATATGCCAGTAGAATCCGGAGGCCAAAACAGCGCGCCAAATCCTTTTGAAATGTTTATGGCCTCTTTTCTTGCTTGTCAGGCGGTATTTGCTATGGCCTTTGTAGAAAAAAACGGTATGAAAAAGGAAGATTTTTCCTTTAGGGCAGAACCGGTTTTTGACGATAAAGGTTTAATAACAAAGATGACAACTATTGTAAAAGTTCCGTCTGATTTCCCGCAGGAAAAAGAAGCGCACTTTATTAATGTTTTAAAAACTTGTAAGGTAGGCAAACATTTAGTTTTTGAAAAGGATATTTTATTAGAACGTTCTTTATAACAAAAAAACTCAGAAGAAAACTTTTTGTCAAACCTCTCTTTATATTCTAAAATATAAGAGAGGTTTTTTATTTAAAAAAAGAAATGACTATCGCTTGGTATCTTTATTTTATTTTACCCGTAATCGGTTTTGTGGGTATGTTTGCCGGCGGCTATTGGGGAGTGGGCTGCGGGTGGCTTATTGTGCCGGTTATGCTTATTTTCGGTTTTTCTCCGGCTGAAGCAGTGGGGGTAAGTCTTTTGCAGATGGTGCCTTCAACATTACCTTTGGTGGTAAAAGATTTTCCTAAAGTAAGTTGGGGCAAGCGTTCCTTTGGCAAGCGTATGATTATTCCCTTAGGTATTGGTTGTTTTATAACGGCTTTTACCGGAAGATTCATAAATGATTATCTTTACGCTCTTTTTGGTTCAACGGCTTTAATGATTATTTTTTGTTTGGTTAATCTTTTTATCGGTTATCAAACTTTATTTTCAAAACCTATACAAAACGAAAATGCCTTACCGATTTTTTCGCGCAAACAAAGTTGGCTTGCTTTTTTAGGTGGACTTGGAACGGGTATTTTCAGTTCTTTACTGGGTATCGGCGGCGCTATGATAATAAGGCCTATTTTAGTTAATATTTTTAAAGTGCCGGAACAATGGACCGCGCGTGCCGTGCGCATTTTGCTTTTGCTTACAACTTCTACCGGCGGACTTTTTTATGTTCTTAGCAGCGGTAAACAAGTGGGACTTGAAATTTTTGTTTTAACAATTATTATTGCTGCCGGCGGAATGATGGGCTTTCCTTTAGGCGTGAAGTGTAATAATATCGTTTGCGAAAACGGCCGTTCCTTAACCTTACAAAGAAGTTTTGTTGTCATTCCGATTATAGTTTTAAGTAATACAATTTTAAAATTGCTCGGTTTAGATTATATAAGCAGATTTTTATCTTTAACTTTTGCCGTCTTACTATTTATTTATATTGTCGGTTTTACTTTTTATACCCAAAAACACAAAAAAATATAAATTTTTGCCCTTGACTTATTTAAAATGGTTTTTATACTATTTATATATGAAAAAACTATTTTTTATTTTGGCGTTTTTTACTTTATTTACTAATTTTTCTTTTGCGGTAGATAATCAGGAATTAAAAGAAATTCTTTCTGCCGATGTAAAAAACAGCACTTTTAAACCCTATATAGAACAATCTTCTAACGGGCTTGTCCGTTTGTTTGTTTTTAACCCTTCAAGCGCAAATTCCGCTACGGAAATTTCTTTAATTAAACAGGCCTTGGAATATGCTTCAAAAGTGGCTGCGCCTTATGGTAAAGATTTAATGGATGTTAAAAAAAGTTCTTACCCGAGAGTTAAAAATTTTGCTATTTATGCTTTACGCAAAAGCCAAACGGAACCTTATGTTTTAGATATGATAGGGGCATACAACAGGGAAACTAGAGCAATAGCCTCTTTTCCGGAAAAGGCCGATACTTTTAGAGTTTTTGTTTTTATTGACGATTCACCTTATAACCCTTCAAATTACAGTAAGGTTTCCAAGTCGGAATTTTTGCTTGAAACAATTGTCAATTTTATTCACGAAATTTACGGCCATGCTTTTGAAGTTATAAATCAGCCCAGTCTTGCTTCGGCAAGTTACGGCGAGCAGGAAACAAGGGCTTATACTGTGCAACTTGAAGGCATTAAAAAACTGAAACAAAATTATTCCGGTATTTTTGATTCGGCAACTCAAAAACAACTTGATAACTATATTGAAGATACCAAAGCAAAAATAGAATATTTCAAAAATAATTCTTATTAGTGCTTTCTTTTCAAAAGAAGATTTTTTATTTTCAAAAATTTATCTTTATTTAATACCAAACTGATAATAAGCGGATAAACTGCGAGTAAAATAATCTGCGCATTTAAAGCATTTTTTAGCAGATTATTTAAAGCAAGAAAAACCAAAACAACACCGGCGATAAAAGTAATTTTCTTATACTCGTATTTGAGGGGATAATTCCTTTGTAAAAATATAAATAAACTAACCGCCATTACGATATAACTTACAAAAATTGCCCACCCCGCGCCGATAATACCAACCATTGGCACAAGCATAAAGTTTGTTAAAATACTGCTTAGTGCGCCAAGCAAAGTAATCCACATTAAAACGCGCGTTCTTTTTGTTAAAACGGGCGCAATCATAAAGTTAATATAAAAGCCGTAGAAAAGATATCCGCCCAAAACAAGCGGTATTATTTTGATACCTTCCCAGTAAGCAGGTGCAATCAAGTGATGTCCGAAGAAGGGGGTTTTTATTATTACGGGCATTAAAAATGTCAAACCTAAAAATATCCAAGTTGTTATTGCCGTAAAATAAGTAAATATCTGCGAAAATAATTCTTTTGCATCTTTTTCAGAAGAGTATTGTATAAAAAACGGTCTCCATGCTTGGTCAAACATAGAAACAACCAACATCATAAATACACCGATTTTGAAATTGGCTTGATAAATACCCACCGCTTTCAAACCGGCAAGATGTATCAAAATAGGTTTATCAATAACATTTACTAAAATACTTGCCATACCGGCGGGTATAAAAGGCCAAGAAAATAAAAACATTTCTTTGAAAAGTTTTTTATCAAAACGGCAAACAAAGTTTCTGATTATCATAGGTAAAAGCAAAATAAGTGAGGTTAAAGAAGCAAAAATACCCGCAATAAAAATACCCTTTACACCGCTTTTAAAATAAGCCAGCACCAAGACATTGCCTATAACGTTTACTACGATAGAAGCCGTTCTTGTAAGCATAAATTGCCACGCCTTATGTTCAAAGCGAAGTTTAGCAAAAGGCACAATGTTTAAGGCATCTAAAGCCATAACAAAACAGGCAAGTTTTATAAGGTTGCTATACTTTGCGCCGATACCTAAAAAATCAGCAAGAGGTGCACTTAAAAACCATAAAACTATGGATATAAATACTCCGCTTGTAAAAACGGCTATTAAGGGCGTTGCAAAAAGTTCTTTAGTTTTATTTTCTTTTGCAAAGCGTAAATAGGCCTGATCCATACCATACTGATAGATGATATTTACAAGGGCCATAAAAGCAAAAACCGCCGCAATTATACCGTAATCTTGCGGAGCAAGATAATAAGTATAAAGCGGAACCAAAAAGAAATTTAACAGACGGGCAACAATGGTAGAAGTGCCGTAAATTAAAGTTTCTTTTCCTAGAGTTTTTACTTTATCTTTCATTTTTTATTTTTTTAGGGCGCAAATAAAATCTTTTAAAAGTTTGCCGAATTTTTCTTCACATTTTTTCATTACATCTAAAGTTTCTTTGTGCGAAAGCGCAACGCCGGACATTCCGCTTGCAAGATTGCTTACAAGGGCAACGCCTGCTACTTTTAAATCAAGTTGACGCGCGACGATAGTTTCCGGAACGACAGACATGCCGACAACATCCGCACCTAAAGTTTTATAAGCTCTAATTTCTGCAGGTGTTTCAAAGCAAGGACCGCTAACGGCAAAATAAACACCTTTTTTATTTTTTATTTTGTGTTTTTTTGCAATTTTTACCAAGATGTTTTGTAATTTTTCATCGTAAGCACAGGTCATATCTTTAAACATCGGGCCAAAAGCGGGGTCCCAATTGCCGATTAAAGGATTTGTTCCCATAAAATTGATATGGTCTTTTAGAATTACCATACTGCCGGGGGGGAGATTTCTATCTAAAGAACCGACTGCTGCGGATAAAAGCAAAGTTTCGGCACCTAAAAATTTTAAAACGCGTATAGCAATAGAAATATCTTTTATAGAGTGCCCTTCGTAATAGTGGAAACGACCTTGCATAATAACAATCTTTACATTCTTATAAATTCCAAAAATTAAATTACCGGTATGGCCTTGCACCGTGCTGTGTAAAAAACCGGGAATATTAACATAGGGTATTGCTATCTTTTTTTCTAAAGGCGGAATAGCATTAGCAAGACCACTGCCGGTTATTATGGCAAGGTCAGGTTTAAAATTTTTAGTTTTTTTGTTAATGTAATTTACGGCTTTTTGTATGGTTTGTAATTGGCTCATATTTTACTCCCTTTTAAATAAAGAATTTATCAGAACTAAAGGCATTTTGGATATGTTCTATCTTATCACCTGATACTGCTATTATATCAAACATTAAGGCATCATAAGGCACTTTCTTTGCCTTTATATAACTTAAAGCGGCATTTATTACGCGTTTTTGTTTCGCTTTTGTTACAGCAGAAACGGCACCTCCGAATTCTTCGGCATTTGTGCGGTATTTAACTTCAACAAAAACAAGGGTTTTATCTTTTTGTGCAACGATATCAATTTCTCCACAAGGCAAATTATAATTTCGTTCAAGTATTTTATAACCCTGTTTTTTAAGATATTTTGTTGCTTTATCTTCTGCTTTATTGCCGATTAACCTTTTAATGCTGAACATTTTTTATCTCGCTAAAAATCTTTACCAAAGAGTCCGCCGAAAAGGGAAGCAAGCGGCTCAAAAGTTTTTCTATGCTCCGGACAGGGCCCGTATTTTTTTATAGCTTCAATATGACTTTGCGTTCCGTAACCTTTGTGTTCTTCAAAATTATACTGAGGATATTTTTTGGCAACAATATCCATAAACCTATCCCTGCTGACTTTGGCAATAATACTTGCCGCCGCTACACAAAGGGAAGTTCCGTCCCCTTTAACTATGGGTTCCTGCGGCGTTTTTAGATTAGAAATAAAGCGATTTCCGTCAACGAGAACAAAAATATTGTGTCCGTTAAATTTTGTTAAAGCGTGGCGCATAGCAAAAAAAGTTGCCTGTAAAATATTCATTTTATCTATTTGCTCGCTTGAAGCAAAACCTGTGCAGTAAATTATCGGCAATTTTATAAGTTCTTCAAAAATTTTTTCTCTTTTTGGGGGAGTTAATTTTTTACTGTCGTTAATTTGTTGCATTAAGGGGTGGTTGTATAAATCTTGCGGAATATAACAAGCCGCCGCGCAGACCGGTCCTGCTAAAGGGCCTCTGCCTGCTTCATCAACACCGACCAATTTTACTTGCGGATGTTTTTTTTGCATTTTCAAATCAAAATCAATTAAGGCCATAATTTATTTTAGCAATTTAGCACAGGAAATAGTAAAATATAAATATACCTTATAAAAGATTACCGAAAAACTTTTACAAGGGATTTTATTTTCGGAGGATTTTTTTTATGCCTTTATGGATATTCAGAATCTCGGCATTACTGGGAATACCTTTCTTGGTATATGTCTTTTGGGCGCAAGATTTATATAGTATTGCCCTTGCTTTCTTATGCGGACTTGTTATTGTCTGTGCGGAAAAATTCTTAAGAAGTTTCCGCTTAAGTGCAATAATGATTGCCGTATTCGGCGGTTTGTGCGGTTATTTATTATACCTCATTTGCGATTATGTTATCTTTAGACTTAACGTATCTGAAATCAGCAATGGATGGGATGCCTACAAATCAGCTTTCGCCGGCGTGTTTGTTTTAATTTCAAGTTTCTTAAGTATTGTTAAATCTTCGGAACTTGAAGGTATTTCTAAAAAAGGACGCCATTTGAAAGTTACGGATATTTCCGCTTTGATTGACGGACGTATTGTTGATGTTTGTGAAACGGGATTTCTTTCCGGCACAATAGTTATTCCTAAATTCGTTATTGCAAAATTAGAAGAATATGCTTCTTCAAAAGATTTACTTGAAAAAGCAAGAGGAAGAAGAGGTCTTGATATTATTTCCAGATTAAAAGAACTTAAAACAATTTCTGTTTCTTTAACTTCAAAAAGTTTTAAGTCCGAATCTTTGCAAGAAAATGTGGTTTTACTTGCCAAGAACTTAAATGCGGAAGTTGTTACCATAGATTTTAACATTAACAAAATTGCTATTTTAAAAAATGTTCATGTCTTAAATATTAGTGACTTGACTACCGCTTTAAAACCGGTTGTTTTACCGGGTGAAAGTATGTCCCTTTTCGTTATGAAGGAAGGCAAAGAAAGAGATCAGGGTATTGCTTATCTAGACGACGGGACAATGGTAGTCGTTGAAGAAGGACGCAAATTTATAGGTAAAAGAGCGGAAGTTTCCGTTTATTCCATTTTGCAAACTTCAACCGGACGTATGATTTTTGCCAAAATAAAACAACAGCAGGAAAATTAATGAAAGATACTTGCGCTATAATTTTAGCCGGTGGGCAAGGTTCGCGTATGGGTAAGCCGAAACAAATGTTGCTTATCAACGGGAAACCTGTTTTACAAAGGAGTATTGAGGCCTTTAAAAAAGTTGCGCGCGTGGCTAAAATTATAGTTGTAAGCAAGCAAGAAAACATTGATATTTTGAGCAAAAAATATAAGGATATAACTTTTGCTTTAGCGGGGGAAACAAGAATTGCTTCCCTAAAAAACGGTCTTCTTGCTTTAGGTAAAAAAAATTATAAACTGCTGGCTGTTCATGACGGTGCACGACCTCTTGTTTTGAAAGAAGATATTGAAAATTGCTTAAAAGCGGCGAGCAAATATAAAGCTGCCGTTTTAGGCGTTATGAGCAAAGATACCGTAAAACAAATTAAAGACGGTTTTGTTTCAAAAACTTTAAAGAGAAGTGCTTTGTTTTGTGCACAGACCCCGCAATGCTATCAAACAAATATCTTAAAAAAAGCATTAGCAAAGTATGATAATAAAGATGCCACAGACGAATCTCAACTTGTGGAAAAAATCGGCGTAAAAGTTAAAGCAGTCTTGGGCAGTTATACCAATTTGAAAGTTACCACGCCGGAAGATTTAATAATACTAGAGGCATTATGCAAAAACAAGAAATAAGAACAGGTTTCGGTTTTGATATACACCGCTTGGGTAAGGGTAAAAAACTTATTATCGGCGGGTTTGAAATACCTTTTGAAAAAGGTCTTATCGGCCATAGCGACGGTGATTTGGTTCTGCATGCTATTTGCGACGCTGCTTTAGGTGCCGTTTGTGGCGGGGAAATAGGGGAATATTTTCCGCCTACAAAGGAAACAAAAAAAGGGATTTCAAGTGTTTTTATCACAAAAGAAATTTTGAAAATTATAAAGAAAAAGGGGGGCGAAATTGTCCACATAGATGCTACCATTGTTGCCCAAGCCCCCAAAATGAAACCCCATTATTTAGAGGTTAGAAAATCTTTAAATAAAATTTTCAAAATCGGGCTTGAAAATATTAGTTTCAAATCAAAAAGCCACGAAGGGCTTGGCGATATAGGTAAAGGCAAAGCCATAGAGGCCTTTGCAGTAGTAAATGTCAAAATTAACACGGAGAAGAAAAAATGAATAAAATAATTTTTAGTTTAGTTGCTTTATCTTTAGTTTTTTGTGCTTGTAACAATTACAGTCCCAAAAAATATAAAAGATACAGTGGTATCCGCTATGAAGATTACACGGAAAATGCCAGAAAACAAGAACTTTTAGATAATAACATTACGGAAGTAGAACAAAATGATATTTCATCCCCCGTTTTTGAACAGGTTGAAGCGATGGATGATGATTCTGTTGTGGAAAGTACCAACAGTGCTTACGGAGAAGCCGTTGTTGTAATGGCCACCAAAAAAATA
>JAZRZE010000055.1:0-12699 GCA_045601125.1 Elusimicrobiaceae bacterium
TTCTCGTCTGAAGAAAACCCCGAGTTTGATATCAAACTCGGGGTTTTCTTCAGACGAGAAGAAAATAAAAAATAGGTCTAAAGTCCTATTTCCTGTCTAGGTATTTTTATCGCTTGCAAAAAATAAAAAGTAAATATAAAATTATATTATATAAGAATGTTTTATAAGGAGGAAGTATGAAGAAAATTGTAGTCTTGCTTGCCATTATATCCTTTGCTGTAGGACTTAATGCCGGCACAATGAAAGGAGAAATTTATAACACAAATCCTCAAATGTTTGACCAATTAAAAAAGGATTTTAATACCCTAAATCAAATCAAAAAAGAGGAATTGAAAACGGCCTATGTAAATAAGCAAATTAATGATGCTGTAAAATTAGTGTTTTCCAATAAAGAACTTTTGAAAAATGCTAGTTATGCCGTCGTCAGAAACGGAAAGATTTTAAAAACCAGTAATGCAAAAGATGCAGACGGTCTTTCTTTTTGGCATAGACATAATCCCGATGTAGCAAATCCCCCGGCAGAAAATACTTGTGTAATTACAAACCCTGTTTGGGATAATGTCAGTTTATTTGCAGCAAATGATACCTGCGGATGGATGTCCTATCAATTAGAAGCAACTTCAGAGTATAATAATTTACCCAGACAATTAGTAACTCCTAATATCTTTTTCTTACCGGACACCAATGATAGTACTTTAGAAAACTTATATCCTGATGTTACCTATGATACGAGTCTTACAGATATAAAAGCCTTAAGTATTCACTACTACTATGATCTTGTTTCTAATCCTCAAAGAGAAATTCCCTTTAGAAATAACTTAGTTGTTAATGATACTATTGCGGGCATTGTCGCTTTGTATCCATATCAGGATTTGACTTTAATTGATAAAAGTACCGATCCTTTCCTTTATACCAGTAGTTGGGATAGATTTAATAACTATTACAGACCTACGGAATATTCCGTATTTGACAGAAATATTTTGACCTTAAGAAGCGGAACTTATATCCCCCTTTTAGTAACCGGTTATTTTATGACCGATAATTATTGGGAAGGTTTTACCGTAATCTTAAAATGGTTCAGAGTAAATGTTCAAAACTATTATTTAGGTGATGTCTCTATTACAGATAATAATATGGAAGACCTTGCTAATATTATTTGGAATAATCACCAAATTAAAATAGAACTTGCAAACGCTGTCAATCCTGCCAGCACCACTTATGAACTTTATGATATTTCCGGCAGATTGATAAAGAAGGAATTCTTATCTTCCCATGAAACAGTCCACAATATGCCTGCTTTAACATCAAGCGGTGTTTATATTATCAGAGTTAAGGGCAAGAATCTTTCTTTAAGCAAGAAAATTGTTTTTAAGAAATAAGATAATTTAGATAAATAAAAACCCCCTAGAAATAGGGGGTTTTTTATTGTTATTTTTTAGAGTGATTTAGAATTTAATACCAACTTTCAAAAGTAAAGAAGCATCACTTAACCATTTAGTATCGGTAAATTTTTCATCATCAAGTTGCCAAGCATTAAATCTGGCTTCACCACCGATAATGAAAATATCATTTAAGTCTGCTTCAATACCTAAACCTGCATAGCCTGCGGGTTTTGTGCAAGATTCTGATGAGCTATCAGCTTTACCTTTATATTTTGCCATACCGACACCAAAAGGAATATAAAATCTTGTTTTAGCATCAGGTGAGAAAGTAAATCTCATAGCAACCATAAAGTTTGTAAGGTCTGCGGAATAATCCACACCGGCGGTTTTTTCTTTTTCGAATTTAGTAAAATTAATTTCCGCGCCGATACCGAAATATTGGGTTCCATGGAACATAATTTGTGCACCATAAGTAGGGCCATTACCGCCGAAAGCGACATCGCCGTCATAATCTGAAATAGGAGCTGCAAAACCGCCCATTACAGATAAGTTAATTGCACCTTTGTTGATACCTTCGTCAATACCGGCAAATGCAGGTAAACCGAGAACACAAAGGGCAAAGAATAATACTGCTATTTTTTTCATTTAATTATCTCCTCTCCTATCTATTGCTGCAAAACTGCCTTTTTGGCTCTTTGCATAATGCTTTAACTCACTTGCGATAGCGGAAATTTGTCCATATGAGGATAAAACTCTACTAGTATTATGAACAATGGCTATCGCAATAGAAAGTAAAGCAAAATCTTTCATATCACCGCTTCTGTCTTTAGCACTGACATAACCTCTTTGGCGATCTGTTTCATTATAGAAAGACGGCGCTAAAAAATTAAATTCCATAATAATCTGTTTTGCTATTTCCTCAGCACTTTCCGCCTTACATATACAAATAAAATCGTCTCCGCCGATATGCCCTAAAAACGAAGAAAAATCATAATTTAAAGAAACGGTTTCTATAAGTTTAGCCGTTTGTTTTATAACATTATCGCCTTCCTTAAAACCATATACATCATTATAAACTTTAAAATTATTTAAGTCCAAATACATAACAGCAAACTTTTCTTGTTTGGCAATAACTTCTTCAATCTTTTTTTGTATGGAAGGATTACCCGGTAATTTGGTTAAAGGATTGCTGTCAATCTTTTGCATACTGCGTTTTATTAACAGTTGAACCCTTGCAACGATTTCATCTTCATCTGCGGGTTTTGTTAAATATTCATCAATATCTAAAGAAAGACCTTCAAGTTTGGTATCTTTTTCTTCATCGGAAGTTAAAATAATTATAGGAATATTTGTGCAAGAAGGATATTTACGAATTTCAGCAACGGCTTCAAAACCGTTAAGAACCGGCATATGATAATCCATTATTATCACATCAGGGTAATAATTAAGCGCCGTATGAACGGCAATTTTGCCGTTTGGCGCAGTAAGAACTTCATAACCGTGCCGAAAAAAAGAATCAGCCATTGCTTCTCTGATAATTTGATTATCTTCTGCTATTAAAATTTTAAATTTCATTTCTGCCATATATTTTATTATAACACTTTATACAAGGGATAAAAATATATTCCCATAAAAACGGGATTATCTACAAAACCCTGAACATTTTTCCTCATTACCCAAACACCGGGGGAATAAATAGTGTAAAGTCTGCCGGCCGATTCATAATCCAAACGACCGATTTGCTTATAAAGTTCTTCTCTATTTTTAGGATCGGTCGTACTTACGGCTTGTTCTATTAATTTATCTAAAGAAGCATCCTTAAAGTTTTGTGCAATAGCATATCTGCCGTTAGAATGTAGGAACGGGAAAGCAAAATTATGGGCATCGGGGTAATCTGCCACCCAACCGCGCACCCATAAAGGCATTTTATGATTTTGAGTTTTTTCCAAAAAATTTGCCCAAGGCACTGCGCGTAGTTCAATCTTAAATTTGGGATTTATTTTTTCTATATTGCGTTTTAAAATCTCACACGCCATTTGTCCAAGAGTATTACCGCTACTGTAAGTTATGGTAAAAGAAAAACCTTTATCCCAAACTTCGCCGTCTTTGGCAAGTTTAAAATATTCTTCGGCTTTGCTTAAATCTAAATTATAGCGGGGCATATTTTCGTCATAGCCGCTTAAAGCAGGCGGAATTGCACCGATAGCGCGGGGCGCTTTATTTTTAGCGGAATCTTTTACAAAGGCATCATAGTCAAAACTATACAAAAAAGCCTTGCGGATATTACTGTCCGCAAAAAAGTCCGTCGGTATGCCCTGTCCGTCCAGTTTGCCGCTGCCAATATCGGGATTTGAAACGCCGTTAACATCAAAAGTGAAAAATAAGACAGGATCGGTTTTCAAACGAGACAAAGTATCATAGACAACAATATCCGGATTAGAAGAAATTTGGTCAACAAAACTGCCGGCAATTTCGGCGATATCAACATCACCGCTTTCAAGCATAAGGCGCATTGTGCTTTGTTCCGGCACACTGATTACTAAAACGCTATCAAGTTTGGGCGCACCTAAAAAATAATTTTTATTTGCCGTTAAATAAACCCTTTTGGCGGCCCTATCCCAGCGTTCAACAATAAAAGATCCGCTGCCGTTTGTATGGTCAAAAAGATAAGAAGAGTTTTTATCCCTATTATTAAAATCTTGCCAATTTGGCTTTGAGGGGTCCCATTCGCCGTGTTCTATGGCCCACTTTTTATTTAAGACATAAGACCAACGTGCCATAATACCTAGAAATGGGGCAAAAGGTTTTTTTAGTTTTATTATAACCTGATTATCTTTTGCCTGAACACCATCTAAAATATCCTTAATATCAATTTGCAATTTACCGTCTTTATCACGGGTGGAAGAAATACCCAAAATCGGTTCAAGCAAAAGACTACTCGGACCGCCGAGATTATCACTAAGCATAAATCTTTGCAAACTATAAGCCACATCTTCAGCCGTTAAGGGCGTGCCATCTTGGAAGAAAACATCATTTCTTATATTAAAAGTATAAGTAAGCCCGTCTTGACTGATTAAACCGTTTTCAAGGGTAGGCACTTCACGCGCTAAAAGCGGTTCAAATTCTTTTAAGGAACTGCCTCTAAACTTTATTAAAGTATCATAGACATTTAACAAAAGTCCGTGACTTATACCGTCATAGGAAAAGGCGGGGTCCAAAGATTCAACTTCCCCCCTTAAAGCAAGGGTTAAATTATTTTCCTGTTTTGTTTGGGCGCAAGCACAAATACCTAAAAGACAAAGAAGTAAAAGGATTTTATTTGCTAATCGCATAAGCCAAACCTTTTTTGTTTTTAAGCCACGCTTGGGCGAATTGTTTTCTGTCGTAAACACGGCGCACGGTTTTTGAGTTGGGTGCTGCCGGATCAAAAACAATAGGGTTACCCTTTTCGTCAAAACCGGCAATAACAACCAAATGTCCGTCGGTCTGTTTCTGCGGAGAGTTTTTTAGCGCACTATTTTTAAAAGCAATACTCACAATTAAAGGCCTTGCCTGTAAAATTTCCCCCTCTGCCTGAGCAAGAGAAGAACAATGTAAAACTGCACCTTTCAAACCCTGCTGGCTTGCGTAAGCAACATTTAAGGGCCAATTACCGAAAATGCCTGTTTGCTGGTCTTTAACACCGGCGCAAACATCTTTTAAGGTAGTTAGTTTGCCAAAATAATCAAGCACCATAGCAACAGAAGTCGCACTGCAAATTATATGACGCAGTTTTTTATCTTCAAATTCTTTTTGGCTAAGCGGTGTTAAATCAAGTTCAAAGTTTTTTAGGTCTAAAGTTTCTTCGGCAAGGGTTCTATCGTATTTAGCACCTTTTTTACAGACGGAAACGCTAATTAAATCAATTTTTGCTTTACCTAAAATCGTAATTTTATATTTTAGTGCGCTTGCACCTTTTTTAATTAAAAGTTCGTCAATATTTGTTTTGGCAAATTTGTCTTTTTGCTCCAAAAAACTTTTTTTATAGTCTTGGCTGATATAGGAAAGTTTATAAAAAGGACTCCAACCGTCTTCTGTCTTAACACTCGCTTGAAGAAGCAAGGCCGCACCTTTATCAAGTTTGGCACTTGTGCTTAAGACCATACGGTCAAAAACAAAAGGCGTTTTAATCGCTTTTGAAGTAATTAAAGAAATATCTTTGTTTATTTTTAAGACTGAAAATTGTTTTGTTGTATAAAGAATATTTGCACAAGGCAGTAAAGCGCGTTGTTTGGGAGTGAGGTTTTCCATAAAAATACCCCTATTTTGGTAAAATCGGGGCACCCGGACTCGAACCGGGAACCTCTCGGTCCCAAACCGAGCACTCTACCAATTGAGCCATGCCCCGTTAGATATATTATATCAAAATTGGATATGGTTTACTTAAATTAAGTATAATTTACTTATGAAAAAAATTAACATAAATCCAAAAATTCTTTTTCTTGTCACAATTATAATTTTTATTGCGATTATCGGTTTTTTTACGGCAATTTATCCTCTAACAGGTGATGAATTGCGCCTTTCCCACGATACTTGGGATATGGTATTGAAACAAATGAAAAAGACTTTTATCAGAGATACCCCCAGACTTTTAGTATCTTTTCATATTATATTTTTACATTTTCCGCATATTTGGCAAACAATATTTAATATTATAAATCCCTTTGTCCAATTATTTTCAATTTTTGCTTTATTTTTTATAATTACCGGCCGAAAAGTAGACTTGAAAAGCACAAAAGATTTTTCTGCTTTCTTGCTTTTATGCTTAATGTATCTGCTGTTAACCCCAAGAATTTCTAATACTGTTTTTTGGATATCCGGTGCAATGTCTTATTCTTGGGGCTTTGTGCCTATTTTGATTTTATTTTGCCTGTTTAGAAAAACTATTGACGGCAAAACTTTGAATAATTCCAACTTAAGTAAAGGTTTAATGGCTTTATGCGGATTGGCTGCGGGGCTATCTCCGGAAAATGCCGGCCCGATAATTTGGGGCTTAACAGTTCTGTTTTTGATTTATTGTAAATACAAAAAAATAAAAATACCTTCTTTTTATTATTTTGCTTTAGCAGGAGTATCCGTTGGGGTAGGCGCAATGCTTTTAAGCGGGGCAAACGGAGCGCGCTTTAATAATAATCCTCTATACACCGTGTGGCATAACTTGCCCTTAAATGAAAAAATCTTTGTGTTTTTAAATCATTTCAATACTTTCTTAAATTCTATGTTTTGGATTCCTGTCTTAAATTTGATAGGACTATTGTTTATCCTATATGATAAAAAGAATCTTATGTTAAAAAATAAAGAGTTTATTATAAGTTCTCTTTTGTGTCTTTGCGGTTTTGCCTCATCCCTTGTTTTGTTTGTAGCCCCTTATGTTTCCTTACGCGCGCATTATCCGAGTGCAATATTTTTCTTTATTTCCTTTACTCTTATGCTTTTCCTTTTCCAAGAGATTTACCGTTTCAATTTCATAAAATATATTACTTTGGCACTTTTGATTGTAGGTATAGTATTTGCCCCTTTAATAACCATTCCTTATTTAACTTTACACAGAAGTGAAGTTTATAGAGAGCAGACAATTAAAGATGCTGTCAAACGAAATAAAGAAATTGCGCTGGTAAACAGATTAACCGTGTTAAAAGCACCCACAGAAAATTGGACTATTGAATATTATGATATTTTGTGGCCGACTGTCGGGCCTTTATTATATAAGAAATATAAAATTCAATTAAAATTTGAAATTCCACAAAAATTTTTCTTTTACGCAAAGCCAATATAGCGAGGAATTATGAAGGATATAAACATAAGTCCTAAAATCCCTTATCTTACAACCATTATAATTTTTGTCGCTATTGTTTTGTTCTTTACGGCTATTTATCCGCAGAGTATGGATGAGTTTCGCTTTTATCACGATAATTTTACAGATGTTTTCAAACAAATAAAAACTACTTTTTATACTGATGCCCCAAGATTTACAAATATTGTATATATTTTTCTTCTACATTTTAATAAATATTGGAAATTTGCTTTTAGTATTTTAAATCCCTTTATTCAATTATTTATAATTTTCGGTTTGTTTTTTGTTGCTACCGGCAGAAAAATTAATTTTAAAACAAAAAATGATTTTTATCCTTTCTTGCTTTTGATTCTATTATATTTATTTGTTTCGCCGAAACCTTCCCATATTTTATTTTGGATGGCCGGTGTAATGAATTATTCTTGGACTTTTGTACCCTCGTTAATTTTGCTTTGTCTGTTTAGACAAACTATTGACGGTAAAGAGTTAAAGAGTTCAGTCTTAAGCAATTTTTTGATGACTTTTTGCGGTTTTGCCACCGGTATGTCTAATGAAAATACCGGACCTATGATGCTTGGCTTAACAATTTTATTTTTAATCTACTGTAAATACAAAAAAATTAAAATACCTAACTTTTATTACTTTGCTTTAGTCGGTATTATTTTGGGGATTAGTGCTATGTTCGGCAGTGGAGCCAGTTTTATAAGAGCAAAAAAAGAACCTCTTGAAGTTGATTGGACAAGTCTTCCCCCTATTACGAAAATGCTATTATTTGTGGTAAATTTTAACAGATTTTTAGCGGCAACTTTATGGCTACCTGTTATAAATGCTTTAGGACTACTTATTTTACTGATAGATAATAAATCAAAAATAATAAAGGATAAAAATTTCCTTTTAAGTTCTTTATTTTGTGCTTGCGGTTTTGCGTTGGCTTTTGCTTTATTTATGGCGCCGGCTGTTTCAATAAGAGCATTTTATTCCGGCGCGATGTTCTTTTTTATATCTTTTTGTATGCTTTTATTTATAGTTAAGGATATCTATAAGGTTAATTTATTTAAATATTTGGCAATAACTCTATTTATTTTCGGAATAGTTATTTCTCCTTTAATTTTTATTCCGCATTGGGCTTTATATACAAGCAATAATGTAAGGCAACAAACCATAGCAAAGGCCCTTAAAGAAGGTAAAAAAGAAATTTATGTAAACAGACTTACTACTCTTAAAGGACCGACGGAAAACCTTTCCCCCCTTTATTATGATATTTTGTGGCCTTTTTTAGATAAAAAATTAGAACACGATTTTAAAATTAAAATAAGATATGAATATAATAAAGATTTATTCACACCAGATCTTCAAATGAAAAAATCTTTTGAATAAGATAAACGCAAGCAAAGCAGTTTGCCTGCTTCCCCATAAAAATTAAAAAACCGTCTTTTTCAAAGGCGGTTTTTAAATTTCTACCGGGGAGGGGACTTGAACCCCTAAGCCCTAAAGGGCAATAGTTTTTGAGACTATCCTGTATACCAATTCCAGCACCCCGGCGTGTATATTTATTATTTTAGCAAATTTTGAGAATTATTTGTTATTACCGGCCGTTTTTTTAACAATTTCTCGAATATAATCTTTTACCCCTTGCGCTGTTGCCGTTGCAAGTTTTTCTACAAAACTATCTTGGGAAAGCAAGGCTTCCTGCTCCGGCAAAATAAGATACACATGTTCAATTAAAATTGCCGGCACTTGCGGACTTGAACGCGTGACGGAAAAATCTCTTTGTATAATACCGTCGTCAGGTAAAGCAATATGGCGGACAAAACTTCTTTCAATGGCTTCCGCAAAAGTATAACTGTGCGGATAATAGTAAAAGAAGGAAAAACCTCTTGGGCGTGATAAAGGATTCTCTTGGTCCGGCAAGGCATTATTGTGCAAGCTGATAAATAAATGTGCCTGCTCGGAAAGGACCTTTTCCTGCCGTCTGTTCAGTGGCATATATTCGTCTTCTTCCTTTGACATAAAAATAGTTGCTCCGAGTGCTTCAAGTTTTTCCTTTGTTTTAAGCGCGATTTTATAATTGATTTCATATTCAAGCATACCGCTCGGGCCAACAGCGCCGTCATAAGGGACTGTTCTTTTTGGGCTATGTCCGGGATCTAAAACAATTTTAACACCATTTAGAGGCTTTGCTTTTGTCGGATTAAATTTCGGCGTATGATAGAAATTAAAAACAAGGTTTTCCCCTTGATAATTATAGTCAAATCCCCATAATTGAGAATTTCTATCAAAATTAAGTGTAATTTTTTGAGCCTCATCTTGGATATTGGCAAAGGAAACGTCATTAAAAAGAGAAGTTTTTAACTCCTCTTGAGAAGTGTTCAAAAGTTGAGTATTAAAAAGTGTTATTTCAAAACCTACCGGGGTTTGTTCCGTCTTAAAACTTGTTTTTGTATTATTAAAAATTGTTAAGACGGATTTATTTTCTTCTTCTTGTAAATCAACTTTCCAAGCATTATTTTTGGGAGTATTAAAATAAGTGGCCGTTTTTAAAAATTTTTCCTCAAGCCAACCTTCCTGACCGTCTGCAAGTAAAATTCTATAAAAGCCATTTAACTGACCGGTTATTTTTACTTTACCGAAAAGACGCGTTTCCAAAATATGTTCTCCTTTTTGAGGTTCAGGTCTTAAACGCTGGCTTTGTTTACGCAATTTACCTATTGCTAAAATATGATCTTTTGGAAAAATACGTATTTTACCTTTTGAAAAAATTTTATTTTTAAACTTATTTGCCTTGCCCATTATTTTATAAACCGCTTTTTGTGAGCGGAATTTTACATCTTCTGCCGTAAATTCGATGAGGGTTTCATAAAGACCGGGATTTTTGGGGTTTTCAGCCATCAAAACATCTTTATGAGAAGCGACACTCAAAGTAACTGTTTTATTAGGACTTGCGTAAACAAAAAAGTTTACGCTATCACCTTCTCTTAAATTAATCGGATCTGTCGGAAAGATACTTTCCGTATCGAATTTATAATTATCTTCGTATTTTTCCGCATCAAAACCGGGAACAATAACTTTTCTTGTAAAAACTTCTGTTTCATTTGGGGAAATGACTTCAAAAACGAATTCATTTTCGCCTATTTCTAAAGGTTGATAGGTTAAAAAAGCACCGTTTTTATAAAGAGGAACTTCCTGCCCGTTAACTGTTAATTTGCTATCCTTTTGGTAAACTCTGCCAAATAAAAAAGTATTTTTTATATTTGTAGCCATTACTTTATTTTGAGAAGGATATTCCACACGCAAACTATAAAAATCTTCGGGGTTTTTATCTGCTTCCATCAAAGTGGGGGCTATACTCGTTGCCAGTAAATTTGTACAAAAAAATAACAAGAATAAAGGGATTAAACTTTTTTTCATACTTATAAAATGATATCATATTTATATGGTGGAGCGCGATACTCTTATTAAAGATTTAAACAAATACCTTGATGTGTCCGCTTGTCCGGAACACAATGGTTTGCAAGTTCAAGGCAAAACTCAAATAAACAAAATTGTTTTTGGGGTTTCTGCTACTATGGCTTTGTTTAAAGAAGCAAAAAAGTTTGATGCCGATATGATTATCGTTCATCACGGACTTTTTTGGAATCAAGTGCAAACCGTTACAGGGGTGTTCGGACAGAGAATCGCTTACCTAACCAAAAATGATATAAATCTTGCCGGCTATCATTTGCCGCTTGATAAACATAAAGTTATCGGCAACAATGCTTGTTTAGCAAAATTATTGAAACTAAAAGATTTAAAACCTTTTGGCACTTATCACGGTCAAGAAATCGGTTTTATAGGCAAAACGGCAAAAAGTTGTGATATTAAAAAGATACACGAAATTTTGAAAGGAGAAGCCTTATTCTTCGGACCCAGCAAAGTAAATACTGTTGCTATTGTCAGCGGTGGCGCGCATGATATGCTGGAAGAGGCCGTTTTAGCAAAAGCAGATTTGTATATAACCGGCTCTCGCGATGAATATATAACGGAATATTGCCGCGAAGCCAAAATAAATTTTATTGCAATGGGTCACTATAATTCGGAAAGACTTGGTGTTCAGGCCTTAATGAATTATGTATCAAAAAAATTCAAAGTTCAAACAAAATTTATTGATATACAAAACCCATTTTGAAGGAGATAGAAAATGATGCAAGAATTATATAAAGAAATTGACGACTCAAAAGAGTTTATTGTGGATTTGCAGGCGAATATGACTTCCCGCCCGGCAATATCCCCTGCCAACGGTGGCGAAGGTGAACTTGATAAAGCAAATTACCTTGAAAAAGTTATTAGCAAATTCGGTTTTGATGAAGTTACAAGATTAAACTCCCAAGATGAAAGAGCAAAAGGCGGCGTTCGCCCTAACTTAATTGCAAGATATTTCGGTGAAGACAGAGAAAAAACTTTTTGGTTGTTAACCCATCTTGATATTGTTCCCCCCGGTGATTTATCTTTGTGGAAAACAAAACCTTATAAATTACAAATCGATCCGGACGGTGATACAATGTATGGTAGAGGCGTTGAAGATAATCAACAAGCAATTACCGCTGCTTTACTTGCGGCAAAAACTTTAATTGAATCAGGTAAAAGACCGCCCGTTAACTTCGGTATTATGTTAATTGCAGATGAAGAAATCGGTGAAGGTTACGGTTTACCCCATGTGTTAAAAAATATGCCTCACCTTTTTGGAAAGGAAGATTCCTTCTTAGTCCAAGACAGCGGAGATGTCAAAGGTTGCGAAATTGAAATAGCGGAAAAATCTTCCCTTTGGTATAAAATTACCACTATCGGCAAGCAAGCCCACAGTGCTTACCCTACAATCGGTATTAATGCTATGGTTGCAGGAGCAAATTTGGTAGCCCGTTTATATGACCAGTTACCCAAAAAATTTAATAAAGAAGATAAACTTTATGATATTCCCGTAAGCACTTTTACCCCTTCTAAAAAGGAAAATAATGTGTCTAACGTAAATATCGTTCCCGGTGTGGATGTTTTCCATCTTGATTGCCGCCTTTTACCTTGCTATACGGAAAAAGAACTTGAAAACGAAATTAAGAAAATAGCAAAAACCGTAGAACAAGATTTTAAAGTTCAAATTAATGTTGAACGCACTTTAAAAATTTCTTCTATACCTACTTCAAGAACTTCCAACCTTGTAAAACGCTACTGCGCCGCAACAAGAGAAATTAATAATGCCGAGCCAAAATTAATCGGTTGCGGTGGCGGAACTTTTGCCGCAGGTATCAGAAACTTAGGTTTACCGGCTATTGTTGCTTCCCGTTTATACGGTGTGCCCCATAGCCCTAATGAAAAATCAAGTATCAAATTTACTATGTGCGATGCCAAAGTAATTTTGCATACTTTAATGCACTTTGATGAAGAAGATGAAGATTAAACTGGAAATTGTTATTGCAATAGGTATAACCGCTTTACTCTTGGTGCTCTGTGTGG
>JAZRZE010000056.1:0-7839 GCA_045601125.1 Elusimicrobiaceae bacterium
GATGTTCCTCTTTAGTATAATACGGCAAATATTCCACAAGTAATGGCCTTGGACCGACAAAACTCATTTCACCCTTTAAAATATTAAAAACTTCTGGTAACTCATCTAAACTGGTGGAACGCAAAAACTTACCAAATTTGGTCAATCTTTGATCATCAGATAAAAGTTTTCCATTTTTAGCTTTATCATCCGTCATAGTGCGGAATTTATAGAGTTTAAAAATTTTTTCATCTTTACCGGGGCGTTGTTGAGTAAATAAAACAGGACTGCCAAGTTTAATACGCACTAAAATAGTAATGATTGCAAATAGCCACCAAAAACAAACAATCGCAATTAAGGAACACAGTATATCAAAAGGACGTTTAAAATACCTCTCGTAAGGGCCATAAGGTTTGTGCGTTTTTTTCATTATTTAAAACACCCCTTAATAATTTCAATAATAATATCTTGCTGTTCCGGCGTTATTTTATTATCACTAGGCAAGCACAAACCGCGATTAAAAATATCCGCACCTACATCAGTTGTGTTATCCTCACCTTTTTTGGTAATAAACGGATTATTACGGTAAATAGGTTGTAAGTGCATGGGTTTCCAAATAGGGCGGGATTCCACATTATATTTTGCCAAAGTTTCCATGATATGTGTAGGGCAAGATTTGCCTTTTTCTTTAACATAACTAACTTCTTTTTCTCCCCTTATTTGGTGACACATTGCCTCCGGCTTGATTAAAATAGAACTAAGCCAACAGTTTGGTTTCATTTCCCCTTTGATATAGGGATTCATTGTAAGAGGTAAATCTTTCAAGCCCTCTTGGTAGCGTTCATAAATAGCGTGTTTTTGGGCTAGATGCTCATCTAAATGCAGGTATTGTCCGCGTCCTATACCTGCTAAAATATTACTCATACGATAATTATATCCTAACTCTTCGTGTTGATACCAAGGGGCCTTTTCGCGCGCTTGGGTAGACCATTTGCGCGCTTTGTTAGCGGATTCCTCATCGTGGGTAAATAACATTCCGCCACCGGAACAAGTAATAATTTTATTACCGTTATACGATATAATATTATACTTACCAAAAGAGCCGGTTTGTTTGCCTTTATAAGTAGAACCTAAAGATTTGGCGGCATCTTCTATCAAAATTGCATTATATTTTTTACAGACAGATAAAATTTCATCAAGTTTAGCAGGAGTTCCGTATAAATGTGCCAACATAACCACGCGGGTATTTGGATATAATTTAAAGGCCTGCTCTAAAGCCAAAGGGTCCATATTCCAAGTATCATATTCACTATCAATAAAAATCTGTTGTCCCTTTTCATAAGACACAGGATTAACCGTAGCCGAAAATGTCATATCACTGCAAAAGACATTTTCCCCTTGTTTTATGCCGGCTAGTTTAACGGCCAAGTGTAAAGCGGCTGTTCCGCTGGCAAGAGCAACACCGTAAGGCATACCAACATAAGCAGCAGCGGTTTTTTCAAGTTCGGCTAAATGCGAACCTACAGTAGAAACCCAATTAGTATCAAAGGCCTCTTTAACAAAATTTTGCTCATCTCCGTGCATAGTAGGAGAACTGAGCCATATTTTCTTTTCAAAAGATTTAAGTATCATAAACTTATTTTTTTACCTCACTTGCCGGATGATAAGTACTAACGACATCAGCAACCAGAGAACAAATTTCATCTTCCTGTTCGCGATAACTTGCGTTCATAAGTTGCTTAACTTGTGTTAAGAAAGTATCATTATCAAAGGGAATAGGCCTGCCGATATGGATTAAATTATTTTCCGTGCGGGTTAAGCCCTCTTCGGACATCAATTTTTCTTCATATAATTTTTCACCGGAGCGCAGACCCGTATAAGCAATTTTAATATCTATATTCGGGCGTAAACCGGAAAGTTTAATTAAATTGCGCGCCAAAGTATCAATTTTAACGGGGCTGCCCATATCAAGCACAAAAATTTCAGAACCTTTGCCCATAACACCGGCTTTAAGAACTAAACTGACGGCTTCCGGAATTGTCATAAAATAGCGGATAATATCCGGATGGGTAACGGTTATTGGGCCACCTTCTTCTATTTGCTTCTTGAAAAGCGGTATTACAGAGCCGTTACTGCCAAGCACATTGCCGAAACGAACCGCCACAAATTGGGTTTCCGATTTAATAGTTTGGACCTTTTTATCCATAGAAGAAAGGTCGTCGTTCATGTGAGCATGCAGTAAGGGCAATTCCTGTTCGCGGTGATTCTTAATCATATAGTCAAAAGTTTGAATAATCATTTCGCACAAGCGTTTAGAAGCGCCCATAATGTTAACAGGGTTTACTGCTTTGTCTGTGCTGATAAGAACAAAACGCTGGCAACCGTTTTTCATAGCGGCATAAGCGGTTTTATAGGTGCCTATAGCGTTATTTTTAACCGCTTCACAAGGAGAACCTTCCATCAACGGCACATGTTTATGCGCAGCCGCGTGGTAAACAATTTCCGGCTTATAAGTTTCAAAGACACGGTTAATACGCTTACTATCGCGCACAGAACCTATAATGGCTTTTAAATTCAAATCAGGATATTTGCGCTTAAGTTCTTGTTCGATATCATAGGCATTATTTTCATACATATCAAAAATAATCAGTTGTTTAGGCTTATAAAACGCAATTTGGCGGCAAAGTTCACTACCGATACTTCCGCCTCCGCCGGTTACTAAAATGGTTTTACCGGTAATAAACTTAGAAACATCCGTCATATCCATAGTAATCGGCTCTCTGCCTAGTAAATCTTCAACGGAAACATTTTTTAATTGACGGACAGAAATTTCTTCATTAACCAATTGGTAAATACCGGGCAAAACCTTAATTTGGCACTGTGTTTCTTTACAAATGTTCAAAATATCCCTGCGGGTTTCGGCGGAAGTTGAAGGAATAGTAAAATAAATTTTGTTGATATTGTATTTTTTGACCGCAGATAAAATTTCATCTCTGCCGCCGACTATAGGCACACCGGCGATACTGCGTTCCCATTTATCGGGATCATCATCAATAATGGCATAAACTTTGCCGTGAGTAAGTTTAGAGCGTTGTATATCACGCAAAATTATCTGCCCGGCATCGCCAGCACCTATAAGTAAAATACGCGAAGAAGGAGTAATATCGGTATCGGAATTAGAGTGTTTTGCTCGTTCCCACAATAAAAAGCGATATATAAAACGAATAAATGCAATTAATACAAATTGGAAAAGTGCTCCGAAAATATAATAAGAAAGTGGCATACGCTGGAACAAAAGAGTAATACCAATAGTCTGCACTACGGAAGATATCCCCGTAGCAAGAATAATACGATTAGCTTCCGCTACACTGGCATATTGCCAAATACTTTGATAAAGTTTTAATTCCCAAAATAAAAATAGGCAAAATACCGTATAAAATGGCGCAAAACCTAAATAGGCCGATAAATATCTATCAGGAATAGAAAGGAACTGTAAATCAAAGCGCAACCATAAAGCCATAAAATATGCCATATTGATTACAATGGCATCATAAGCCATCAAGTAAAACATAATTTGCTTACTGTGAGAAATACGGAAAAAACGCTTGTGCTTAGAAGAAATTTTCTTGTTAACCATATATAAAAACATTGTATCACTTTAGAAGGAATGTGTCTATACAATTAACCCATAAATGTCTTGCCTTTCATCACGCTTATTTTAATTTTTTAGTAGCCAAAATGCTGTTATCCAAATAATATATAATATATATATGCTTGATATGAAAAAACAGAAACATTGGCTTATTACAGGGGGGGCCGGCTTTATCGGCTCTCATATAGCCCATTTACTAGTTCAAAACGGACAAACTGTTTTTGTATTTGATAATTTATCTAGCGGCAATTTGGCAAATCTTAAAGATATTTCGGGTAAAATAACTTTTATCAAAGGGGATATCTCTTGCAAAGCAGACCTTAACAAACTGCCAAAGACTATTGATTATATTTTACATCTGGCAGCACAGATTTCCGTTCCGCGAAGCATAGAAAAACCGGAAGAAACCTTTTTAACCAATACACAGGGGACTTTAAATACTCTTGAATTTGCAAAAGATATAAAAGCAAAAAAAGTTGTTTTATCTTCTTCGGCGGCAATTTACGGAGATAAAACCATCCCCCCTTGTAAAGAGGATGCCGCCCCGTCTTGCCAAAGTCCTTATGCCTCAAGTAAATTACAAGGTGAAGAACTATTGAAAAAATATAATAAACTTTATTCTTTGCCTACGGTTGCACTTCGCTACTTTAATGTATTCGGTCCTAACCAAAACCCCAATAGTGCTTATGCCGCTGTTATTGCCAAATTTGTTGATTCGTTTATAAAAAAAGAACCTTTAACAATTTTCGGTGACGGCAAACAAACGCGCGATTTCGTTTTTGTTAAAGATATAGCAAGAGCAAATATCCTTGCCGCCCTTAATTTTGATAAAGGACAAGTGTATAATGTCGCAGCCGGTGCTCATTATACCTTGCTTGAATTGGTGGCAATTTTAAGCAAACTTTTTAATTATAAACCGCAAATCAACTTTGCTCCGGTCCGTGCCGGTGATATAAAAGAAAGTTTTGCCGATATTTCAAAAATTAAAGAGGCAGGTTTTAGGCCGGAATATACTTTAGAAACAGGCCTAAAAGAAATGCTTAAAACAATGGGCGTTTTATGATAAAATTTTCCCTGCTTATTTAAGGATAATTATGTATCATAAAATTATATTTTTTTCATTTTTTATTTCTTTAACTTTGAATCTTTTTGCCTTACCTTTATGTATTTATGAAGTTTCCACTCCGGAAGATATAAAAATTATTAAAAAAGCGGGTTTTAATTGTTTCCAAGCAGGCAATAGAAATTTTTCTGCTTTAGAAATCCTTGCAAAAACCGCAAAAAAGCAAGGGCTTAAAGCCGTATTTTATCCCGACGGAATAATTGGCGAAGAAGAAATAAAACAAGCAAACACTTGGCCTGTTTTAGCGTGGTATCTTTACGATGAACCCGATGTCCATAAAGTTGCCCCTCCTAAAATAACAGAAATAAATGCCGAAGTAAAAAGCAAACTCCCAAATGCTCCGACAGCCATTGTCATAGGTCAAGGTAAAACCGAATTTGATTATTATAACAAAGCAGATATTTTAATGGTAGATTGGTATCCCGTGCCGCACCTTGCTTTAGAAAGTTTCGGCCAAGAACTTGCTTTAGCAAGAGCGAAACTTGCACCTAAAACAAATTTCTGGGGCGTTGTGCAGGCCTTTAATTGGAAAGATTTTAAACAATATAGGCCCGATAATGACAGAATAGGGCGTTTTCCCACAGAGGAAGAAATTTATTTTATGTCCTGGCAGAGTATTGCTAACGGTGCAAATGGACTTTTCTATTATACTTTTAATATTAACGGCAACAGATTAAATAACTACTCAACGCAAGTTTGGCAAGCACTCAAAAAAACTTTAAAAGATATTAAAAAATTCAGTTATTTTATAGAAAAAGGCCAAGAAGTAAAAACTCCTTTTAATTTACCTAAAGAACTTGAAAACAGAACTTGGTTTTATAAAAATAGATATTATACTTTAATTGTTAACTCTTCTCAAGAAGAACTTTCCCCCATACTACCGAACAAAGCAAAAGACCTACTCGGTAAAAAAAGAATACCCCCCTACAAAGTTTTGATAATTAAATATAAATAAATCGTTCTGTTAAAAAAATTATTACAAATAAAAATCCCCGAGGAAACAAATCTCGGGGATTTTAAAATTTCAGGTAAGAACTAGAAAACTGCTTTTACAAAAACACCTGCTTTGTTACTATCATAATCTAATTCGTCAGCAAGATTAGAATTGCGTTTTCTGTATTGATACCAAACACCGGCGCTTAACCATTCTTTGAACTGATAGTTAACTTCCGGACGAACGCGATAAACATCGTCGTTGCGTTTAGTACCGTCAACTCTCGTTTCATAAGCCAAGTTATCATAACCCAAAGTTAAAGCAAGAGTGAACTTGTCCATGAGTTTTTGGGAAGCATACAAGTTAACTCCGGTAGAAATAAAGTAGCGGTTATTTGTATAAACGGTTTCTTCAAAAGTTCTATCGCCGCTT
The DNA here is from genome assembly GCA_045601125.1 of Elusimicrobiaceae bacterium. Taxonomy (GTDB): domain Bacteria; phylum Elusimicrobiota; class Elusimicrobia; order Elusimicrobiales; family Elusimicrobiaceae; genus Proelusimicrobium. Next base: position 6,121 of record JAZRZE010000056.1, read on the forward strand.
AAGCGAATTTCATTTTGGGTGGTCGGTTTCCAAGATAAAGCAACTTCGTAACCAAACAAATCTGCATAGTTTTTATAACCGGCCAAATCATGTTTGTAATTGCGGTAAGTATAGGTTGCTTTTGCGGTTCCTTTGACTTTAGGAGCAATTTGACCTTCAACACCTAAAGCAACTGTTCCACCGTTAGAATTATTGTCGTTATTTACTTTATAATCAATATCTGTGAAAGTATATTCAGCAAGAAAACTTGTTTTGCTGGACATATTATAGTAAACAGCAGCACCCAAGTTAATGCGGTTTCTGTTAAGTGATTCCCATTTTGCTTTAAAATATCTGTCAAAGACATCGGAAACTTTAACACCAACGCCAAACATTTTTTCTTTGCTTGTGACATAAGAGACATAAGCATTATTGTTAAGGCGTTTTGCTCTTTGTGTCAATTCTGAGTTAGCAGGATCAGAGGTGAATAAGAATTTATCTCCGAGTGTAAAATTGTCATTATAAAGTTCTAAATTTGCTGCTGCATCTGCATAAGCGTTTTTATCATTATCTTCTGTATAGAAGTGATAACCGCCGACGGCAGCTGCATCCAATTTCAAAGAACTGTTGGGGATTTGACCCATATAATTAACACCAACTCTTGTGGTATTAATAAAGGAGTCTTTTTTATCTTTGTGGGTTAAGTAGATATTATCATCATAAGTAACGGCTTCATAACCCATAAAATTCAACTGACCCGCCGCATTTGCCAATACTGCAAAAGCAAGAATAAAACCAAGTAATGTTATTTTTTTCATAAGTATAATATTTTCCTCTCTTATCTAGGTGAAGAAGGGCTTAATTGCTCTTCAACGTTTTCAACTGCTTGTTGGGAAGCGATTTCATTTACATAATCATTAACTTCCGGGAAGGCTTCTTGGGCAGCATTTTCTTGCTGAGCAGATTGATTATTTACTATGTTTTGTGTGCCTTTATTTTGCTGATTATTTCTATTTGTATTTTGTTGATTGTTTTGAGATGTAACATTGTTGGCAACAATAGCAGTTCTAGTAACAGTTTGTGTTGTAGGATTTACAACATAAACGGCAGCATCATCTGCTTGAACTTCTTTACCCATAATTTTAACACCTAAAAGATCATAACCGGAAATAACAATATTCCCTGCTTTATTTTGGCTAACCACAACTCTTTTACCCTTAGGAATGGAAATAGAGATTTTACCATATTTTACTTCGGTAACATCTTTGCTATCAATGGTGATAGTTGCCCCTTTCTCATAAGTAGTTACCTTTCCGCCTTGTGAAACGGTAACTTGTGCAAAAGCCGCTGCGGAAAACATAATAGCAGCAGCGAACATAATAACTTTTTTCATTACTTTCTCCTCTAAATATATTTAAACACTCAAATAGCACGTGTTTTTCCTTAGGTAAATTATAGCATTTAGTCAATTTCTTTTACAACTTTTTGAATTGTTCCTTCAAATCTTGTACCAATAGGAATTACAAGCACTTTGTTTTTATCCACAAAATTCTTTGTTGCACGAGCGGTAAAATGCTCTCCCACAACTGCTACTCTTGAATCATCAAAAGGTTTTTTAGAACTCATACACTCCATAACAGATAAAGGCAAAATTGTTCCTGCAGGAATATAAGCTATCTCGTTATCTATATAAACATTTTCCAAAACATAGCCATCCATAATTTTTACTTTGCCTATTTT
>JAZRZE010000057.1:0-32720 GCA_045601125.1 Elusimicrobiaceae bacterium
CCCCGTGTATCCGAAATTTCTAAAAAATTAAAAATAGCTCAAAAGCCGAAGCCGCCAAGAATTAATATTCTTGCGGAACTTCAGAATATATAACTTCCGCGTCTTTATCCTCGGGTATCGGCTCGCCTGACATCTTATTCTTAAACCACGCGCCGATAGAGTCCATAATAATATAAGTAACAGGCGTCATCAAAAGGGTAATAAGCAAGGATAAGGCCTGACCGCCAACGATAACGATAGCCAAGGAACGCCTTGAATCGGCACCTTCGCCGTGGGAAATAAGCATCGGCAAAACACCCATAATCAAGGTTAGAGTCGTCATCAAAATAGGTCTTAAGCGCACTTTGTTTGCCTGTAAAATAGCATTTGTACGGCCATAACCGCGCGCTCTTAGTTGATTGGTATAATCTGTCTGCAAGATAGCGTTTTTACTGACAACGCCCACAAGCATAAACATACCAAGCATACTAAAAATATTAAGGTTCTGTCTGGTTGCCCAAAGAGCAATTAAAGCAAAGGGTAAAGTCAAAGGCAAACTGATGATAATTGCAACGGGGTGAGTATAACTTTCAAACTGGGCTGCAAGCACCATATATTTAAACAAGAAAGCCAAAATGAAAGCCGTAATAAAACTCATAAACATTCTGCCCATTTCACGCGCCATACCGCTTTGAACGGCACTATAACCGGGTAAAACATCAAGGTCATTAAAGGCCTGCGTCATTACAGCTATAGCGGAACGGGTATCAATATCGTTAAGGTTTGCTTCAACGGTAATTTCTCTTTGTCTTTGGAAACGGTTAATTTGACTTGGACCGACGCCTTTTTCAATAGTAGCCACGCTATCAAGACGGACAACGCTGTCTTTTCCGTTTATTGAAGCGGGTATCTGTAAGGCGGAAATTGTTTCTTTTGTGTTTCTGTATTGTTCTTCAACACGCACGCGGACTTCATAAAGTTCATCGCCTTCTTTATATTTTGTAATATCATCTGTTCCGCCGACCATAGTTCTAAGCGCGCTTGCGATATTAGAAACTTTTACGCCTAAATTATTTGCTTTTGCCCTGTTGATAACAACACGATATTCTGGCTTAGCAAGGTCTAAGTTTAAATCAATATCACGGAAGCGTCCATCTTTTTCGAGTTTAGCAATAATAGTATTTGCATATTTTGAAAGTTGTTCAATATCCGGACCGGTAATTTTAAATTCAACTTCCTTACCGTTTGCGGGGCTGTCACTCAACACTATAACACTTGTTTTAAGCCCATCATATTTCTTTAAGATATTGCGCATACTATCAATATATTTTTGCGTGTTAATGGCTTGGCGTTTGTCTCTATCTTCAAGTTCTATTTGCAAATAACCTTCGTTAGTAGGATTTGAACTTGAAAAAGAAGACATATTACTTGTTCCTTTACCCGCAATTTTTAAAATACTGTGAATATAAGGCAAACGACGGATATCTTGTTCAATAGCAGTTAAAATATCTTTTGTTTCGCTATAACTTGTGCCGACAGGCGCTTTAATAGCAACTTTTATTTTACCGCTGTCTTCTTTAGGGAAGAACTCACCACCCATCATCTTTGCGATAGGAACAATTGCCACTATACATAAAATAGCAAAAACCGTCATTATTATTTTATGGTTGATGGACCATTTTAAAAACGGCATATACCAATTAACTAATTTTAAGTTAATGCCGTCAATAATTTTATCAAAGAGGGATTTTTCCGGTGCTTTTTTTAACATTTTTGAACAAAGCATAGGCGTTAAAGTCAAAGCCACTAAACCGGAAAGCGCAATAGCAAAAACAACCGTCCAACCATAACTGCTTAAAACACGCCCTACCATACCGCTCATATAAGCAAGCGGTAAGAAAATAACCAAGATTGAAAGCGTTGTTGCAACAACGGTTGCGGTAATTTCTTTTGAACCGTCAAGCGCGGCTTGCATAGGTGTTTTGTTATACTTTTCCATGTGTCTATAAATATTTTCAAGCATAACAATAGCGTCGTCAATAACGATACCGACAGCCACAGTCAAACCGAGCAAGGTAATATTGTTAATTGTAAAACCGCGCATATTCATAAACAAGAATGCACCGATAACAGATATAGGTATAGCCAAAAATGCAATCAAAGTAGAACGGAGTGAACCCATAAACACGAGAACCATAACACCGGCCAAAAAGCCACCTAAAAACAAGTGTTCAAGCACGGTGTGAACGCTTGCATTAATTGTGCCGCTTTGGTCCGCCATTAAGGTTATTTGAATATCTTGCGGTAAAGTTTTTTGGATTTCAGTAAGTCTATCTTTTACCCCTTGAATAACAGCTAGAGTATTTGAACCGCTTTGTTTTTTGACTTCTAAGGTAACAGAAGGGTTGCCGTCTAAAATAGAACTTTCTTCTTCAAACTCGCCGCTGTCTTCAACACGGGCCACATCGGAAACTTTTACAGGCACGCCGTTATTTGTTGCAATAAAAATATCTTCAAAACTTTTTACATCAGGTATGCGCCCTAAAATACGCAAATTATAAGATTCATGCGGTTGCTCTACTTTACCGCCCGGTGTTTCAAAGTTTTGCTCTTTTAATGCACCGGTAAGTTTTGTAATAGGCAAACCAAGTGAGTAAAGTTTAAAAGGATTAACAATAACGTGTATTTCTCTTTCTCTACCACCAACGATATTAACAGAACCCACGCCGGAAACGTTTTCAATACCTTCTTTTACTTTCTTTTTGGCGATTTCTGTTAACTCAATAATATCTCTATCGCCGGAAACAACAACATTTAAAACGGCAATAGCATCCATATCAAGTTTCATAACTACAGGCGGCTCAGTGCCGTCAGGGAAATCTTTTTTTACCTGATCTACCTTATCACGAACTTCTTGCGCGCCAACTGCGGCATCTTTATCCATAACGAACTTAACCGCAACTAAGGAAACACCTTCCATACTGAAAGAAGAAACTTCGTCAACACCTTCAATTTGGTTGACGGCTTCTTCTACATATTTGGTGACGGAAGTTTCCATTTCTTCCGGGCTGGCGCCAGGCAAAATAGTTTGAACCATAGCATAAGGTATATCCATACTGGGATACAAACTGACACCCATATTGCTGTAAGACATTAAACCAACAACAACTAAAGCAAGACTCATCATTATGGTAAAAACCGGCCTATGTATGAAAAATGCCGTAAAGCCCGTTGCATTTTTAATTTTCTTTGGGGCTTTGGGATTCACCATTTTCTTGTCTTGTACATTTATATCTTCTATTTCATTTGTGTCTTGCATAGTTATTTGACCTCAATGGGGCTGCCTTGTTTAAGGCCGTAAACAAAGTTTAACACCGGCTGCTTTTCATCTATACCGGAAACTTGCCAATGGTCATTATTTTTGAAACCGACTTTAATATTTTTCTTTTCCGCAGTTTTCTTATCTTGGGAAGGAACTAAAACATAATAAGAGCCGTCTTCATTTTCCAAAATATTTTTCTTAGATAGAGATAAAGCGTTTTTTTGTTCGGCAAGGGAAATATCAAGTTTAGCAAACATACCGGAGCGAAGTTTCCCTTCTTTATTATCTGCCTTAAACTCAACGGCAACACTGCGGCTTGAAGAATCAACCACAGGGCTGATAATATCCAAAGTTGCCTGAAATTTTTGATCTGGCAAAGATTCGACTGTCAACCAAGCGCTTTGGCCTTTATAAATTTCGCCGATATATCTTTCGGGAATATCAACAGCAATTCTTATTTTATCTTGATTAACAACTAAAGCAACCGGTGTGCCGGTAGTAACATTTGCACCGGGGTCTAAATAAACCCTGCCCACAACACCGTTAATTGTGGAAGGAACAACAACCGGCTCATATTTCGCACCGACCTCATCGCGTTCAATTAAAGAAATTGTTTGACCTTTTTTAACTTTATCGCCTTCCCTTAAAACATTCTTTAAAAGCTTGCCCGAAACACGAGGGAAAATTACGGCTTCCTCAAGGGCTTTTAAACTGCCGGAAGTCAAAAGTTGATGTTTTAAATCTCTATATTCGGGCTTTTCAACCGAGACGGTAAAAACATCGGCATTAACTTCATTTAAAATTTTGGAAGGATCCTTTTTAAAGGCAAAGTTATAGACCAATGCCACGACTATTAATGCTACAACAGTCCAAATTAGATAACCTGCTATTTTACGTTCTTTTTCATTTTTTGGTTTTATTATATGTTTCATTTTTATCTCCTATTAATATCTATTTCAAATCTTTACCTACGGCGTAACTTAAGTTAGAAAACGCCACATAAGCATCGTGAACCGCTTGAACGAATTGAAGTTCCGCATCGTGTAAAAGTAAAGCGGCATCATCAAGGTCAAGACGACTTGCAAGACCGTTTCTGTATCTTAAATTAGTACTATGTAAATTCTTACGGGCTTGGCCGATAGTTCCTCTGTTGGAAATAATTCTTTCCTTTGCCTCATTTAAGTTAAGCCAAGCGCGCTTAACTTCAATTTTGATATCTCTTTGAATATCTTGTGCTTGCATAACGGCCTGCTCATAGGCAAGTTCTTTTTGGCGCACTTGAGAAGTTACCCTAAACCCTTCAAATAAGGGAATACTTAATCTTAAACCAACAGCGGTTCCGTAAGAAGAATTATAACTGCTCATCGGAATAATAACTTCATTTGAGGAGCCGGTATAAGTTGCGTTTGCAAAAGCCGTGAGTGAACCATAATGATCTGCTTTAGCAACATTAACCTGTTCTTTTGCCATTTTTACATTAAGTTCGGAAATTACTAACTCCGGTCTATTCTTTTGGGCTATTTCATAAAGGTCTTCAAGGTTTGGTATTTCATACTCAAAAATATCTTTAAGTTGCCATTTCAAAGAAAGCGGATCTTGAGGATCTTTATTTAAAACTCTTCTTAAAGTAAGAAGTCCTATTTCATAAGCATTTTTTGCCTGTATTAAGGAAGGTTCGGTATTGGAAACTTTAACTTTTTGATTAAGAACATCTAAATCACTTGCAAGCCCTTGTTTGTATTTTTGTTCAATTTCGTTTAAGTGATCTTTTGCAATATCAAGATTTTCCTGCTGAACTTGTATTAAAGCGTGTGATAAAATAATACCGAAACATAAAGTATTTACATTATCTTTAATGAGATTTTGCGTTTCGTTAAGTTGCAAATACCCGCTTTGCGAGTGATATTTGCCCATCATTATCCCCGCACTGACGGCTCCGCCTTTCCAAAGCAAAAGCGTGGCTTCGGCCGTGCCGCTGGTGGCATTATCAAGACTCATCCTGAATTTACCCATAGAAGTTATCGCTTCCTGCGGATGAATGGTGCGCGTATAAGAACCGCTTAAAGTTATTTGCGGATAAACATAAGACCAATATTGCTTAACTTGCTGGTCGTAAATTTGCGCTGATTTTTGGGCAATTTGTATGCTTGAATTATTTTCTAATGCAAGGTCAATTGCCTGATCAATGGTAATAGCATTTTCGTCTGCATTTTGTAAGGCAAACAAATCTACCCCATCTCTTGCAGTTTGGGCAAAAGCAAAAGAACTTATTAAACCAAACACAAGAGCAACTATTAACATCTTTTTATTTTTCATTTATTTTACTTCTCCTTTATAAGAAATCCCTTTTAAAATAGCACCGGTCATAGCGTTTATTATTTCCTTATTTATCTTTAAGCTTTTATCAACGCCGCACATAGATAAAAACGAGAAAATTGCCAAAACCAAATAATAACCTATCTCTTTATTCTTTTTGGTCAGGCGGCCTTTTTTATATTGCAAATTAAGAACATTATGTATACTTTTATTGGCTTCTTTACGAATAGTCAAAAGTTTATTTTCCAAAGATTTATTACCTTGGACATAAACGCTTAAATGAATTAAGAAAGAAGAGGTTTTTTTAAAATCACTTGCCCCGAAGGAATGAGAATTAAATAAAATTTCAAATATATTTTGCAAAGATAAATCTTCTTTAATACCTTCTACTAACCTTTTATTTACGCCGTCAACTCTTTCTTTTATCATCTGAAAAAGTAAATCATCTTTATCTTTAAAATAATAATAAAGCATCGGTTTGCTGACACCGCAAGCATCGGCAATTTGGCGCATAGACACACTCTGCACGCCTTGCTTTGCCATTAACTCAAATGCTTTTAATTTTATTTCTTCTTTAGAGGTTTTATTTACTTTTTTAGCCATAAAAAATCTATTTACCTACCGGTAAGTATATTTTACAAAATAAGGGAGATAACTGTCAAAAACAGAAGATTTTTAAAAATTTTGTTTTAAGACTACTTTAAGTTTTTCCAAAACTTTTTTATCCACTTTTTTATTGTGGCTTGCCTTTAAATCGGGCATTTGTTTTTTGCAATCAGTGCAAAAAGTTTTTTGGGCAATTAAAGGAATGGCGGCTAAAATAAGTTTTTTGGCGGCCACTTCATTAGATTTCATTGTTTCATTAACTTTAGCAACGCTTACTTCTTCGCCTTCCTTCCAAGAGTCAAAATCGGTTACCATACAAACTTGGGCAAAGCGCAAGCTGGCTTCGCGTGCAAGTTTGGCTTCGGGGCAGGCAGTCATACCGATTAAATCCCAACCCATTTTTTTGTGGAAAAGACTTTCAGCTTTTGTTGAATAAGCTGGCCCTTCCATAGTAATTAAAGTTGCGCCTTTGGCTGCTTTTATTTTTAATTTTTTTGCTTCTTTAAAAAGAATTTCCTGCAAGCAATTACAGAATGGGTGTGCAAAAGGAGCGTGAATAACTAAACCATTACCGAAAAAAGTATTTTGGCGAAGAGTTGTTTTATCTATAATTTGGTCGGGCATAACTAAAGTTTTAGGCGGAAATTTTTCCTGCAGAGAACCGACTGCGCTAAAAGCCAAAATAGCACTTGCGCCGAGTTTTTTTAAGGCATAGATATTTGCTCTGTAAGGAACTTCCGACGGAGTAAAAATATGATTCCTGTTATGGCGGGCAAGAAAACCTACTTTTATGCCGGCAATTTCACCCGTGATAATTTTATCTGAAGGATTACCGAAAGGTGTTTTAACGGAAACTTCCTTAATTTTTTTTAGGCCTTCAACATTATAAAGGCCACTACCGCCAATTATTCCTATTTGTATCATATTATATTAACTCCTTATATAAAGGGAAAATTTTTAAGAAATTTTCCACTTTCAAAGATATTTCTTTTAGTTTTTCTTCGTTTGTATGATTTGTTATAACTTCGTCAATAAAATCTGCAATTTTTACCATATCTACTTCTTTCATACCGCGCGTTGTTACGGCCGGTGTGCCAAGACGGATACCGCTTGTAATCATAGGTTTTTGCGGGTCATAAGGAATAGTATTTTTATTACAGGTTATGCCTGCTTTATCAAGGGCGATTTCTGCTTCTTTACCTGTAATATTTTTAGGCCTTAAATCAACACAAAGCAAATGGCAATCCGTGCCGCCGGCAACAATTTTATAACCTTTATCCGCTAAAGATTTGGCAAGCATTTTTGCATTGGCTTTAACTTGTTTTTGATAAGTTTTAAACTGCGGTTTTAAAGCCTCGCCGAAACAAACGGCTTTTGCCGCAATTATGTGCATTAAAGGGCCGCCTTGATTGCCTGGAAAAACGGAAGAATTAACTTGCTTTAAATATTTTTCTTTACACAAAATTAAACCGCCACGCGGACCGCGCAAAGTTTTATGTGTTGTAGTTGTAACTAGGTCGGCATAAGGAACGGGGCTTGGATATTCGTCTGCGGCAACAAGGCCTGCATAGTGAGCAATATCGCAAACCAAATAAGCGCCGACTTCGTCAGCGATTTTTCTTAAAAAGGCCCAATCAAAAATGCGGGAATAATTTGATGCACCGGCCATAATAAGTTTGGGCTGAAATTCTTTTGCTATTTTTAAGGCCTCATCATAGTCAATTTCATTTGTATCTTGGCGAACATTTATGGCTTCTACTTTAAAATATTTTCCGCTAAAGTTTAAAGGATGTCCGTGTGATAAATGACCGCCGTGCGATAAATTTAAACCTAAAATTTTATCACCGGGATTTATCAAAGATAGATAAGCCGCTAAATTTGCTTGTGTGCCGCTGTGCGGTTGTACATTTGCACCTTCTGCTTTAAAAAGTTCTTTTGCTCTTTCGATAGCAATTTTTTCAACTTTATCAACAAATTCGCAACCGCCGTAATATCTTCTGCCGGGGTAGCCTTCGGCATATTTATTGGTTAAAATTGAACCTTGTGCCTGCATAACCGCTGGCGAAGTAAAGTTTTCCGAAGCAATTAATTCTATGCGGTTTTTTTGTCTTTCATATTCCTGCATAATTGCTTCATATACGGGCAAATCTTCTTGTTTGATAAAGTTATACATAATTTTTCTCCAAAAAATTTAAAAAAATATTTAAAAAATTCTACAATAATTATATAATAATTATATAAAACATTATAGCAATTAGGAGGCCCCAAAAAATGGCAAAATTGAAACAAAAAGATTTCCTTAAGGAAACAATCAAACACATTGATATTAAAAAACACAATGTTGTTAAACTCGTTGATGATATGGCTGATATGGCTTATACTTCAAGAGATTTAAACAGAGCTGCAAATATTTATAATTCAATGCTTAAGGAAAAAGATTGTTGCGTCTTTTTGACAATTGCCGGTTCACTCGTTTCTGCCGGACTTAAAAAAGTTGTTGTTGATATGATTCAAAATAATATGGTTGATGCAATTATCTCTAACGGCGCAAACATTGTTGACCAAGATTTCTTTGAGGCTTTAGGTTATAAACATTATAAAGGCGATCAACACTTTGCCGACGACAATTTACTCCGCGATTTACATATTGACAGAATTTACGATACCTATATCAACGAAGATGAACTTAAAGTTTGTGATGAAAGCGTTCACAAAATTTGCAATATGCTTGAACCCCGCCCCTATTCTTCTAGAGAATTTATTTATGAAATGGGTAAATGGCTTGAAAAACAAAAGAAAGGTAAAGATTCTATTATCTATAATGCATATAAAAAAGGTGTGCCTATATTTGTGCCGGCTTTCTCCGATTGCTCTGCCGGTTTCGGTTTTGTAGCACATCAGACAGAAAACCCTGTTCACCATGTTTCAATTGACAGCGCAAAAGATTTCTTGGAACTTACCAAAATTAAAATGGCGGCAAAAGAAAGCGGCCTTATGATGTTCTGCGGCGGCGTGCCGAAGAACTTTGTTCAGGACACCGTAGTTGCTGCTGAAATTTTGGGCGCAGATATTCCTATGCACAAATATGCTGTTCAAATCACTGTTGCCGATGTCAGAGACGGTGCTTTATCCGGCTCTACTTTGAAGGAAGCCTCCAGCTGGGGTAAAGTTTCCACTTCTCAAGAACAAATGGTTTACAGCGAAGCAACTTTAGCAATCCCCTTAATTATCGGCTATGGCTATCACAAAAAATCTTGGAAGAACAGAAAAGCCCACAACTATCAAAAGTTCTTACAAGAAGAAGATAGAAAAGCCAAAACAGCAAAAACAAAAAAATGTTCCTGCTGCTAAAAAATAACGAGGAAAAATAATGAAAAAGTTATTAGTATTTTTAATGCTTTGCTGCTCTTTTGTCGTCGCTAATGCGCAGTTTAATGCTGTGGCTGTTGTAGGTAGCGACGGTTATAGCGTAGCAAGGGCCTCTTATAATATGGGTGTGCCTTTTGTGCCGGGGCTTGGAATTGTGCCGCAAGTTGCTATGTATTCAAGAGATGGCATAGATACTATGTATAAATACGGACTTGGCTTAAATTGGCAAACACCGTTTTTAGATATCTTGGAAATCGGTGCGGAAGGTTCTTATACTCCTAAAAAGAATGGCTATTCTAATTATTCTTTAGGCGGTTATGCTTCTTTGGATATAGCCCATTTTATGATGGGCGTAATGCCGATGGATTCTTTAAAAATCGGCGCAGGAGCAAGAAAAACTTTCCACACTTTTTATGTTTCTCCGGATGTTGATATCAATGAAACGGATATCTATGCTTTTATACGCGGCGCTAAAGGCGGTCTTGATTTAGGTGCAACTTATACAAAAGCAATAGATTATTCCCCCTCAACAAGTGTTTATCAACCTATATGGCTTGATATACCCGGGCTTAACGCCGTGTACGGCGGTTTCTTAGATTATTCCTTTTCTGTGGATGCCGGTTATACTTATAAAATAGTTAGACCTTATGCTTCTTACAGTTTAATCAAATTAAAAGGTTTTGAAGAAACGGATGATTTAAGACTCGGCTTAACATTAAAATTAGCCGTAGTAAATGTTAATGGCGCGGTAGAGTGGTATAATTTCAGCAAAAACTCTGGTCAAGACAGAGAAAGATTTTATACCCTTAATGCTTCCCTAGGATTCTAGTTTATGCAAAAAAGCAAAAGCCTTTCTCTTGTATTATTTGTGCAAAGAATACTCTTGAGTTTGGCTTTTGCTTTTTTAGCTATCGGCGAAACTTTACACATAAAGGCCTTCGTTCAAAATGCTATTGATATCGGATTACCTTATGCTTACCCTATTTGCGTAGGCGTGGCTGCTTTAACCTTTCTTGCAAGTATAATGTTGTTTATCGGTTTTAAAACAAGGCTTGCCGCTATTGCTAATATCATAGCAACTTTATTTACCGGTTTTTTCTTTTTTGCCGGCGATTTTAACAGAGTAAATATAGTAGGTGTTATGCTTGCGCTTGCTTTGCTTTTTGGTTTGTTTATTCTCGGTGGCGGGCAAATAAGTTTGGATAATTATTTATCTCATAAAAAAGAAAACGATACAGACAGAATCCCTTTTAGATAATTTTCTTATTCTCTAAAAACCACTTCTTTACCTTCAATAAAAAATTTTTTCATATTACCGAGAACTTTTATTTTTTCAGTTTGATAAGATAAATTAAGATTTCCTTCTTTTAATATTTTAACGCCGCAATATTCTTGCCCCGTGAAAATAGCATTTATTTTAGCAGAAGTATTTTTAAGCAAGTTTTCCGATTTATCGGAAACAGAATCTTGTTCAAGATAAATATTTTTTATTTTTATATCTGATAAATCTTTAAGCGCGTAAAGCGAACTTGCCGAACCTTTGACAAACAAACAATCAATTTCCTTTGTGCCCAGTGTCAGCATAGCATTACGCAAAATATCTCCTTTAACACCCGCGCCGAAAACTCTTGTTAAATTTTTCTCTTTATTAAGAAGAACAAAATTATAACGCCCTTTTAAAACTTCCGTTTCGGAAGTATTAAAAAAGAAAGAAGATAGTAATAAAACAAGACTTACAGAACAAATAACAGAAATATATTTCCTTTTATTTTTTATTAAAGGTAAATTAAGAAAGGCAAAAAATACTAAATAAAAATTGATTGCCGTTAAAGGGTTTAAAGAAGGCATAATTATCTTTGAAATCGGCAAAGAAGCAAAAAACTCCACAAAAATTTTAAAATCTATAAGCAAAATATTTAAAATAAAAACAACCATTTTTGTTAAAAAAGCAAAGGGCAAAAAAGAAATAAACCAAAGTAAAAAACCGCCAAACATAATAACAGCGCTTAAAGGTATTAAAATGATATTTGATAAAGGCGCCATCAAAGAAATTTTGTGAAAATAATTACAAAATACCGCTGTAAGAGAAAATTGCGCAATCAAAGAAATCAAAAACATTTCCGCTAAAATTTTTACATATCTTGGTAAATTCTTTTTTAACTTAAAATTATTTACAAATAAAATTATGGATAGTGTTGCAAGAAAGGACATCTGAAAACCCGCCTCAAATAAACTCTGCGGATTAAAAATTAAAATAATAAGCCCGGCTAAAACAAAACCCTGTAAAACCCCGCTTTTACGCCCCAGTATAAAACCAAGAGTAGAACAAAAAGCCATAAGATAAGCCCTAAGTAAAGGGGCATCTGCGCCGGCAATAAGGGTATAAAATAATGCGCAACTTAAAGCAGCACTTGCGCTTGTAATCCTTTTACAACCGAGCAAAGAACATAAAAAATAAACTATTAAAGTAATAAAACCGATATTTCCACCTGAAGCAACCAGTAAATGCATAGCACCGCTATCTTGAAAATCATAGTAAAGATCACGTGAAATATTCCCCTTTTCGCCAAGCGTAATACCGCTGATAATAGGCAGAAGGTCTTTATCAAAATCTTTCTCAAAAATACTTAAAATACTTTTGCGGATTTTGGAAATTGTAAGCCAAAAATTATTTGCTTTTTCACTTTTTACGATATCATTTATTCTTGTTTGAGCAGCGATATGTTTTCTTCTTAAAAATAAGGAAAAATCAAAAGAACCGAAATTCTCCTCTCTTGGCAAAGGTTCTATTTTACCTTCATAGGAAATTAAGGAACCTCGTAAAATGTTTTTACATTTTTCCTTAAAACAATAAGCGTAAACTTTTTTATTATCGTAAGTTTTATCAAGTTTTAAAATAAAATTTGTTTTACCGTTTTTATAGGTGGGATAAGAAAAAACCTCCCCCTTTAAAGATAAGGGAATATCGGCAAATTGTTTAAATGAATCATCTTCTTTAGGCGCTTTTAAAAAGAAGGCAAGAGATAAAGCATAAATTGCAAGTAAGATAACTGCCCAGCGTTTATAAAAAGAAATATGCATTATAATTTTGTGCGCCCTTTCAAAGCGTGGGAAAGGGTCATTTCGTCGATATAATCTATATTACCGCCAAGTGGCATACCATAACCAAGACGCGTAATTTTCGGTCCTATATCTCTAAGCATATCGGCAAGATATAAAGCCGTTGTCTGTCCCTCGCTGTCGGGATTGGTAGCGATAATAATTTCTTTAAGAGTATCTTTTTCTTGTTCCACGCGAGCTAAAAGTTCTTTTAATTTCAAATTATCCGCGTTTCGCCCTTCTATCGGAGCAATACTGCCGTGCAAAACGTGATAATAACCGTTATAACTTTTGGTTTTTTCAAAAGCCTCAATATCTTTTGGCTCTTCTACAACACAAAGCAAAGAACTATCGCGGGTATCATCGCTGCAGATTTCGCATAAAGAGCCATTTTCGCTATAAGAAAAACATTTTGGACAGCAACCCACTTTCAGACGCATATCTAAAATGGCTTGGGTAAATTCCGCCGCTTGCGCCTCACTTGTGCGTAAAAGATACAATGCAAATCTTTCCGCCTGACGCGGACCTACGCCGGGAAATTTTCTAAAAGCGTTTATAACTCTTTGTAAAGTTTTCATAAAGAATCCACCACTTGCCCGTCAAAAATATTTAAAATATTTTCCAAAATTTTGCTTTTTGTTTTATTTTCTATATCGGCGGAAAAATCTTGTTTTCCAAAAGGTTTTGCTTTAGAAATTAAGGGCTTTTGTGCCGGTAAATCTTGGGACTTTTCGGTTGTATCTGTTTTATTTTCAGCAGTTAAAATCGGTTCTTTTTTAGGTTCTGCTTTTGGCTTTGAAATAGCATAAACAGTTTTTGTCGCTTTTTTGATTAGGGGCTTTTTTACTTCCGGCAAAAGAACAATTTCAAAATTTATCTGCTCGCCGAATAATTCTTTAGATACATTGTGAAAATTTTTTATTCTCTTAGTTAAGTTATCCCTTAAGAAACTATCTTTATATTTAAAACTCAAAACCCAATTATTTTTATCTTTCAAATCCACTTTTACACTTTGTAAAATTTCATATAAAAAAGGATGTTGCGCGGCAATCGTTTTTGTAAAAAGAATCCATCTTTCCTGCGCGGAAAGTTCAGGTTTTGTTTCTTCCTCTTGTTTTAGGGGCTCTATGGCAGCTTTTTCTTCTGTTTGGGGTGTCGCTTGCTCAATAAAAGTATCATTTAGAGTTTTTTTTTCCGTATCTTCGGAAATTATACCCTTTTCAAGATTTTCAAGGCGGGTAATAAAACTGTCCACATCAAAAGTGCTTTCCATAATGGTAAATAAACCGACTTCGGCAATTAAAGCCGGAGTATCAGAATATTTAACTTCGTCAATTAATTTGCCGATTTTGCGCGTAAGGCCCGCTATATAAACGGGGCGCGCTTCTTTAAGCAAATCATCTGCGCCCTCAAAAGGTAAAGGCGCTGTTTTTAAGGAATAATAAAAAAGTCCGCCAAGTGTATTTTTTAGATCTTTTAAAAGACTTAAGGCCTCAAAGCCTTCTTCCTTAAGAGAAGTAAAGACTTCATGCATGTTTTTTGTATCTTTTGAAACTAAAGCCTTTGTTGCTTTTACAACCAAATCCTGCGGCAAAAGCCCAAGCATATTAGCAACGGTTTCTTTACTTATTTTGCCCTGTGAAAAAGCAATTGCCCTATCCATAATTGTTAAAGCATCTCTTAATGCACCGCCTGCCGAGTGGGCAATAACACGCGCGGCGTCTTCATCTAAATCAATGGCTTCGGCTTGGGCAAGGTCAAGTAAATGATTTGTAATATCTTCTTCGGTTATAGGTTTAAAACGATAAGTTTGGCAACGGGAAGTTATGGTTAAAGGGACTTTATTTAATTCCGTAGTAGCCAAAATAAAAACGACATGGGCGGGCGGTTCTTCAATAGTCTTTAAAAGAGCATTAAAAGAAGAATCGGAAAGCATGTGCACTTCGTCAAGAATAAAAACCTTATATCTATCACGCGCATTAGCAAGAGAAACGGTATCAATAATCGCTTGGCGAACTTTTTCAACTTGTGTATTGCTTGCGGCATCAAGTTCTAAAACATCCATATCGCCGGAAGCGGCAATTTCTTTACATTGCGGACAAGTACCGCAAGGTGTAGCCGTCGGTGCGGTATTACCGTTGCCGGTGCAGTTTAAGGCCTTTGCCAAAAGGCGTGCCGTTGTTGTTTTGCCGCAACCCCTAGGTCCGTAAAATAAATAAGCGTGCGAAATTCTACCACTCTTTAAAGCATTTTTTAAAGTGGTGGAAACGCTTTCCTGCCCGACGACTTCTTCAAAAGTCTGCGGACGGTATTTTGACGCTAAATTAACATAAGGGGTTGTGTTATGCATAAGTATATGATAATAAATTAAAATCTTGTGCGCAAATTAAAGGGTTTTTAAGAGATAACACACAGCTGCTATTGCGCCTGCAATAGGCATAGTAATAAACCAAGCCCAAACTATTCTTCTGGCGACTCCCCAGTGAACGGCGGAAAAACGTTGGAACATTCCTGCGCCTACAATACCGCCGGTAATAATATGCGTTGTACTTACGGGAATACCGAACCAAGAAGAAACAAACAAAGATAAAGAAGCGCCGGTTTCCGCACAGAAACCGCCGATTGGTTTTAAGTGGGTAATTTTTTGGCCCATAGTTTTAATAATACGCCACCCGCCGGAAAGGGTGCCAAGTGCGATTGCCCCGTAACAGGCAAGTTTAACACTCCAAGGCACAAATATTTCGGCACCGGGCTGGAATTGCGCAATTTCCTGTTTGGTCATTATAACATTTGCAATTTTATGTGCCATTTCCGGATCGGCGGCAAGGGCGCTAAATAAAATCATCGTGATAATACCCATAGTTTTTTGGGCATCATTGCTTCCGTGGCCTAAACAAAAAGAAGCTGCGGAAAAAAGTTCTGCTTTTTTAAAAAAGGCATCCACTTGTCTATATTTAAAAAAGGCACCTATTCTATAAACGATTATGGAAACAATAAAACTTAAAACCATACCCAAAATCGGTGCAACAACGATAAAAGCAACAATTTTTAAAATACCGCCCATAATTAAGGAAGAAGGTCCTGCCTTGACCAAAGCCGCCCCTATAATACCGCCGATTAAAGCATGGGAAGAACTTGACGGAAGTCCAAACCACCAAGTAACAAGATTCCAAATACAAGCGCTCATTAAAGCGGCAAAAACAAGGTTCATATCAACGACATGAATATCAACTATTCCGCCGCCTATTGTTTTGGCAACGCCCATGTGGAAAATAAAACAGGCCAAAAAGTTAAACGCCGTTGCCCACCAAATTGCGACCCTGGGTGATAAAACCCTTGTTGAAATAATTGTAGAAACGGAATTTGCCGCGTCGTGAAAACCGTTTAAGTAGTCAAAGGCAAGTGCAAGAAAAATTAAAAAAAGTATCCAAAACATAAAATACCCTAATTATTTTTTACCAAGATAGAAGAAATAGTATTTGCCACGTGTTCGCACATATCGGTAACACCTTCACTTTCTTCAAAAAGTTCTTTTTGCTTAATTGCCATTAAGGGATTAAGTTTTTCGTCATTAAGTATACGGGCAAGGGCTTCATCGCGGATTTCATCGGCGAGGTTTTCAAGACGGTTAATTTCCACGCAATGTTTTGAAGTCTGCTCAAAATTCTTTTTGTTTCTTAAGGACATAACGGCATCATGAACTTCAATAGCTGATTTTTCAATAATCTCGGCAAGGTGTTTTGATTCCTGCGCAGGCTCAAAAATTTTGAAAAGATAAAATCTGTTTGTAATAAGATAAATACCGTCAATAATATTATCCATTTGATTGGTAAGATCCAAAATATCTTCTCTGTCAAACGGAGTGATAAAACTTTCGTTTAAGGTATTAATAATATTGTGGCAGGCCTCGTCGCCGTCGTGTTCAATAGAGTGCATTTTGCTGACGATATCTCTTGTGATTTCCGGAGTGCAAACGATTTTTTTAAACAAAGAAGCGGCTTCCATAACAAGATGCGCTTGCGCATCAAAGAGATCAAAAAACTTTACTTCCTTTGGCATAAATAACATAAGGGGTTCCTCCTATAATAAAAAAAGGCAGACAAAAGTATGCCTGCCTTTTACTCAGTAAATTATTTGTTTATTAGTTAAGAAAAAGATTTTTCTCATTAAATATATTATACCAATATTTTTTTAGCTAGTCTTTAAAATTTAATATAATTTTTTATATGAAGAAGATTTGTTTCGTTTGCCACGCTAATATTTGCAGAAGTTTCGGCGCCCAGTGCATTTTTAATAATCTTGCTAAAAAAGATAATAATACACAGGTTCAGGCGATTTCGCGCGGTATTTACGCGCAAGATTATTATGCCGTGCCTGATAAAATATGGGATTTTTTAGCGTCTAAAGGTATTGAAAAAACCGACCATAAATCAACTTTACTGACAAAAAAAGATTTGGAAAATTGCGATTTAATTTTGACTATGACAGACGAACAAAAAGAAGATATTTTGGACCGCTTTGCTCAGTTTACCGATAAAGTGTTTATGCTGCAGGAATATATCTACGATAAGGAAGAAAGTGTTAAAGATCCGATTTCTTTTAGCGGCTCAAGTTTTAATAAAGTGATGGAAAAAGTCTACACCTCCGTTTGCGATTTGTATAACAAAATAAAGTAGTTTTACCTCTTAAATATTTGACACTAAACTGTGCTTATTGATATAATATAAATATGCCCCCATAGCTCAATGGATAGAGCACCTGCCTTCTAAGCAGGGGATATAAGTTCGATTCTTATTGGGGGTATTTTTATTTTGGATTATTTTTTGCTCTTTTTTATTTTTTAAAGACTTCGGATAGCACGCGATCCCCACTATACCTTGCCTTAAAAAAATAAAAAATAGTCGGTGTGCTTTAGCACACCTCTAAAAAATAATCTCAAAATGTATTTGGTATGTTTTAACAGAAAAAACTAATTAAAATTTGCTCGAAAATACTCGTAAAAAATATTATTTACAACACATCTTCAAAAATCTTTAACAAAAAATCTTAATTATATTATAATGTTTTTGTTGTTTATTCTTTATTATTATAAAAATCAGGAGTTAGTAAAAATGTTAAATTGTTTGTCCGGAAAGAAATTTCTCGGCAAAGTTTTAGCAATTATTTGTTCTATTGCTATACTTTTGCCTAATGCAGCATCTGCTGCTACCGTCACACTTGGACTGACCTTGTAAGTGATATTGCTGTTACAGGTGCAAGTAATACAACCACCTTAACGGATAATATAGAAGCAGACACCACCACTTCTTTAGGTGCGCAAGGCGCAACGGCTTTAACTATCACAAGTGATAGTAGCGACGCAAGAGCCATCGTCGGCGACGGCGATAATACACAAGGTATCACAGTAGGTGCAGGGCAAACTTTAACTTTGAACAATATCGTTTTAAATAACCTTAAAGATTATGCCGTCAATAACCAAGGCACTTTAAATCTTCAGGGGTCAAGTTCAATAGCAAACAGCAATATTATTGACTCCCAAGCAACAAAGACCGGACAACTTATTATCGCAGACGGCGTTAATCTTGATATGGTTGGGCACACAATTTCCCAAAGCACACTGACAAATAACGGTAATCTTCATATCACTTTAGATAATCTTAATATTGATAATGATCGGTTTATACTTAAACGGCGGAACAAACGCAAATGCTATTACCGGAACAGGTACTTTAGGTGTTTCCGGCACAGTAGTAAATAATGCTACTATTAACCAAGCCAGTTTAACTTTGGCTGATGAAGCAAACTTTACTTCTTATGAAGATATTACCTTATCTAATAGCGCAGATATTACAAACAGCGGTAGTTTTGCCCTTAACGGGGCTAATCTTGATATAGGAACTGCCAATATCATAAATAACGGCACTATGACTATGGATGGTTCTTCCTACCTTACGGCAGGCAATTTAACAAATAATGCAGGACATTATTTAACTATCCGCAACCCTAATGGTTTAAATCTTTCCGGCACATTTACAAATAGCGAATATGTATATTTACAAGGCACTTTGCCCGAAGGTTTTGCCATAACAAAAACAGACGACAATGCTTTAATAGTTGCCACAAACACTGTAACTGTCAATAATGGTGTAGATTTTGGAGATCATACTATTGAAGTCGAGCCATACGCAAGATTATATGTCAACGCTGATAATTTTGGAAACACCATAACAGGGGGAGGCCTCACTTATTTACGCTCCGGCACCTTCACCGGAGATATTCAACTTGAAGATGGCTATCTCTACTTTGATTCCGATGATATTGTAAATCTTGAAGGTGCGAATATCTCAAATTCTGGAATGGGAGGTATATTTCTTAATGCGGGGACAACATTAAATGTATCCGCTGATTCTCATATAAGAGGTCTTGTTACCAATCCGGGCATTATAAACCTTTCCGGCGAATTTGGTGGCGGTAGTGGGGAGTCTGTAATTTACGGAAATGGTGTTGTCAATATCCCCAGCGGCGCTAATGCTTATATACGCAACAATGTTAATAATACTGTTAATGTTGCACAAAATGCAACCTTGAATGTGGAAAATCCGAGCATTATGGGTGTTACTTTTGGTAATATGAATATTAACGGAACTTTAGGTTTAACCTTAACCGAAATTAACCCTGATTCAAGCGGATTTGCCGGCACTACTTTATTTGCGGATACTTTGACCCTCGGCGAAAATGCTGCTTTATCCTTAACTGTTACTGATCCTGACGCCCTTGAAAGAGGTCAGCAAACAGGCGAGTTAAATTTAATTTACGCAACTTACGCTGATGATAGAGATTTTGCTAATATGTTTGCCAATAATATGTATTCCGTATTACCGGGCACAACCCTTGGTAAATATATCGTCGCAAAATTAAAAACACCGGAACAAATTGTTGAAGAAAACGGCGGAACAAAAAACAATGTTGAAACAGGCAATAGTTGGGACGCTGTGAACAAAGCAGAATTAAACGCAAAAGCCCAAGATGTTTATAATGAACTCTTTGACCTTGAACACATGACGCAAAAGGTTATATTGAAAAATTAAACCAAATTGCACCGCAAGGAACACAGGCAGTTTTGGCAGCAACACAAAGTTTAAATAACCTTATCGGCGCAAATGTTGCAAACCGCTTAACAGATATTGCACAAGGCAGAGCAGGCGGAGATTTCTTTACCGAAAAATCTATCTGGCTACAAGCCTTATATTCCCACGCAAATAATACTGGTGATGGCGAATTCTCCGGAAACACTTATGGAGCCTCTTTCGGTATTGACGGCAAAGTAGCGGATAATACCACACTTGGTTTTGGTTATGCTTTCAACAATACCAAGATGGACGCAAAATCACACGATTTAACAGCAAACGGACACACGCTTTTTGCTTATGCTTTACAGGAAATGAACGCTTGGTACTTAAAAGGCTTACTTGGTTACGGTTTTGCTAAATACGACGATAAAAATGATACCACTTCAGCAGATTATAATGTTCAAAATATCGTTGCGCAAGCAATTGCCGGCTATAAACTTGACGAACATTGGACACCTGAAGCAGCCTTAAGATTTACCCATCTTATGACTGCTGACTATACCGACTTGCTCGGCCAAAAAGTTAAAAATGATGATAATGATGTTTTGACCTTTGTTTTAGGCACAAAATATCAAACCGAAATCAAAGCGCAAAACGGCTTTGTTTGGACCTCGCAAGTACATCTTAACTTGACTTATGATATTGTAAGTGACGACGGTAAAGCGACAATCCAAATCGGCGATAGCACTTATCAAATCAACAGCAAAAAATTAAATGCTTTCGGTATTGAAGCAGGAGTCGGAACGGAAATGGCAATCTCCGACAGAGTAAGTTTGAACCTTGCTTATGACTTTAACTTAAAAGGCAAATTTACCAGCCATACCGGTTCTTTAAAAGGCACTTACCGCTTCTAAAAATTAGTGAACTAAAGCCCTTGCCAAAAACGGCAGGGGCTTTTTTTATAAAATATTTTTATGAAATACTTTTTATTATCTTTCTTTATTTTTGCTTTAACTGCTTGCGCAACTTTTAAAGCACCGCAAGAGTTTTCTTATATCCCCATAAAACAAAATACCTATACCCTTGCTACTTGGCAAAAAATTACGGATGAAAATACACCTATTTATATTTTTGTGGAAGGAGACGGAAACGCTTTTAACTATCGCGGTTTACCGACAAATAACCCAACCCCCAAAAATACTTTTTTTAGAAAACTTGCCTTTGAAAATACAAATAAAAACATTGTTTATCTTGCGCGCCCCTGCCAATACATAAAAACGCAAAATTGTAAAGAAGAAGATTGGACTATCGGCAGATTTTCGCCAAAAATTGTATCTGATACAGCGCAGACAATTAAACAAATCGCTAAAAATAAAGAAATTGTTTTGATAGGTTATTCGGGCGGTGCTCTTTTAAGCGGACTGATTATAAAAAATCACCCAGAAATAAAAATAAAAAAATGGATAACTGTTGCAGGTGTATTAAATCATAAAACTTGGACGCAGTATTTCGGTAATGCGCTTTTAACAAACTCGCTTGATCTAAAAACTTTGCCCAATGTGCCGCAAGTGCATTATGCAGGCGCAAAGGACAAAACAGTTCCGCTTGAGTTAAGCAAAAAGTGGACTAAAGAAAAAAACTTAATAATTGTGCCAAAAGCCAAGCATAACGGCCCTTTTGACTTATCTGAAATTTAGATTTTTACTAAATTAAAATTCTTATCAAAAATATTAAAAGATATTTTTTTGCCTTTTTTAAAAATACCTTCCGGCGCAGATACAAGTTTTGCGGGGTTTTGAGTTGCACATAAAAATGCGTCTTCTGGTTTTAAACCAAAGTTAATTAAGTTTTTTAAACCCTGCGCCATTGTCAAAGCGGAACCGGCAATAACGCCGTCTTTCTTGCGAACAAAAACTCCGTTTTTAAAAATAACTTCCTCGCCGTTGGCAAGCCCGCTTTTTTTACCGCAAGGCGTTAAACTATCGGTAATCAAAATTATTTTATTTATATCTTTTAGCGCAAAAACAAGGCGCAAAACTTCGGGTTTTATATGGCAACCGTCAGCCAAAAGTTCAACGGAAAAATCTTTATTTATCAAGGCAGCTCCGGCGGCAGCGGGTTCTCTGTGATGTAAAGGACTCATAGCCAAAAATAAATGCGTTATGTGTTTCGCACCCAAAGAAAATGCTTTTTGCATATCTTTAAAAGTTGCGTTTGTATGCCCAAGTTGAAGAATAACTTTATTTTTGCGCGCCCACGCGGCAAGTTTAGCAAAGTTTTTTAACTCGGGGGCAGCGGTTATGGCAATAATTTTGCCGTTTGCGGCTTTATATAATTTTTCAATTAAGGAAATATCTATTTCTTTTATATCTTCGGGCTTCATCACACCCGGTTTTTTAGGTGATAAAAAAGGCCCTTCCAAGTGAAAACCTATAATTTTTGCGCCTTTTTCTTTACCCATAACGCTAGAAAAATCTTTTAATTTTTTTAGCATTTCTTCAGGCGCGCTTGGGTAAAGTGTCGGGCAAAAAGCACCCACGCCGACTTTAGCAAGTTCTTTTGAAAGATTGAGTAAATCCTGCGCGGAACCGTCTGCACCGAAACCAAAAGCACCGTGAATATGGGTATCAATAAATTTCGGGGCAAAATATTTACCCTTTAAATCTATAGTTTTAAAATCTTTATTTTTTTTAATCTCACCGAAAATAAAATCTTGTAAAATATCATTATCTACGACGGCAGAACCCTGTTTTATTTTACCGTTAAAAACTATCTTTGCATTTTTATAAATTATCTTCATAACTAAATTATATAAAACTAATGGCTAAAATTTTGGTATAATATTTGTATGTTAAAAAACATTAAACACTCTCCCTTTATGATTTGGACTATTTTACTTAAAGATAGTCTTGGGGTTTAATGTTTTTAGAAAAAGATTTTTGTTAAAACCCCAAAATTTAAAAGTTTTGGGGTTTTAAATTTAAGCAAAAAGAAAAAGTAAAAAAATTATTTGTTTCAAATAAAAGAAAACGAACAAACAAATAATTAAAATTGGAGGAATCCATGCAAGACGCTGTTACGCGCGATGTAACAAAACAAGGTCACCCTAAAGGGCTTTATATGCTCTTTATGGTTGAAATGTGGGAAAGGTTCAACTACTATGGTATGAGAGCGCTTCTTTCCCTCTTTATGGCAAGTGAAGTTATTAACTATTCAAAAGAGTTAACTAGTAAAGTTTACGGTATGTTTACCGCACTTGTTTATTTAACCCCCGTTTTGGGCGGTTATTTGGCTGATAGATTTATCGGTAAACGCCATTCTATTACCATCGGTGCTATTTTGATGGCACTTGGTCAATTTTCTCTTGCCTCATATGAAATTGTTAACCCCAGACTCGCTTTAATTACCGGTTTAACTTTAATTATTATCGGTAATGGATTCTTTAAACCGAACATTTCAACAATAGTCGGTGAACTTTATGAACCTAATGATTCCAGAAGAGATGGCGGTTTTACCATTTTCTATATGGGTATTAACTTAGGTGCTTTCATTGCTCCGTTTATTTGCGGCTTCTTGGGTGAACCCAGCAAAACAGGTGAAACCTTACATAATATTTTAGGTTTCCAATTCCAATTTGTTCCCCAATGGAAATACGGCTTTTTAGCTGCAGGTATCGGTATGGTTATCGGTTTGATTTGGTATCTCGTTTCTCAAAAACACTATCTTGGCGAAATCGGCTTATACCCCGTTACCAGTAAAAAATCTGTTGAACATGATTCTAATGCTCCTTTAACCCAAGACGATTGGGATAAAATCAAAGCAATTTTCACCTTCGTATTCTTTGCCGTGTTCTTCTTTGCTTTCTTTGAACAAGCGGGAACTTCCTTAAACTTCTTTGCTTCCGAAGCAACGAAACTTGATTATAATATCTTTGGTTATACTATTAACTTAAAGGCATCTTATTTCCAAGCAGTTAACCCCTTGTGCGTTATCTTGTTTGCTCCCGTATTTGCAAAAATGTGGATAAAAATGGGCGAAAAAGAACCCTCCATTCCGACGAAATTCGGATTTGGCTTGTTCTTACAAGGCGTAGGTTTCGTTGCTATTGCAATAGGCGCAAGTTTATTCTTAAGCGGCGGCCCCGTAAGCGCAATTTGGTTAATTTTAACCTATTTCTTCTGCACTATGGGTGAACTTTGCTTATCCCCTGTGGGCTTATCAATGGTAACTAAACTTGCCCCGCTTAAATTCTTATCTTTATTTATGGGCGTTTGGCTTATGGCAAGTTTCTTCGGTAATATTTTGGCAGGTTTACTTGCAAGTAAATATGAAAGTTGGTCCCTTACAACTTTATTTTCCGTGCCGGCAATCGGATCTATTGTGTTTGGTATAATTATGTGGATTATGACCCGCAAAATCCAACATTGGATGCACGGCGTAAAATAAACTTAAAAGTTTATTATATTAAAAAGCCCCCCCTATTTACGGGGGCTTTTTTATTTGTAATTTTGTAGAATAATTTTGTTCCCCTTTTATTCTTGTTTAATAGGAGATTAGTTATGAATAATATACTTTTTATCAATGCTTGCGTGCGCAAAGATTCCCGCACAAAAGAACTGACCGATGTCGTTTTATCAAAATTACAAGGCACTATTACCGAAATTAATTTGGAAAAAGAAAATTTGCAACCTCTAAACCTTGAAAGATTAAATTATCGTTCCGAATTGATAGGAAAAAAAGATTTTACTAATCCCATTTTTGATAAAGCAAAACAATTTGCCACCGCCGATACTATTGTTATAGCCGCGCCTTTTTGGGATTTTTCTTTTCCCGCTATGCTAAAAATTTATGTTGAAAATATAAATGTTGTCGGGCTTTTATTCCGCTATACCCAAACAGGCGAAATTGAGGGTTTATGTAAAGCAAAAAAAGTTATTTATATTACAACTGCCGGCGGGCCGATACTTAATAATGCTTTTGGCTATGGCTATATCAAATATCTTTGCAATAATTTTTACGGCATAAAAGATACAACTTTAATTAAAGCCGAAGGCCTTGATATTGTGGGCGCGGATATCCCTGCCATTATGCAAAAAGCAAAAGAAGAAATCGCAAAAACAATCTAATACTATTTAGTATAATTTTTATAGTAATTAATATATTAAAAAGGAGTTTTTATATGAAAAAACTAACTATACTTATGGCTATATTTATTTTCCTTATTGCATGCGGCGGAAGTAAAAATACAAAAACTGACACAGGCAAAACAAATACAAACCAAACTGTCGCAACTAAAACAACCTTTGCAGATTCCTTCGGCAGAACCGACCCCGAAGATGCCACTTACAATGCTATTTTAACAAGTGATTTAGAAACTTTTAAACAACGCTATAATTCCCTTGAAGCTGATAAACTTAATGATTATCTTTCTTATGCCGCAGGCATTTGCGACCCTTTCAGAAGACGCGGCAGAAAAGAACCTTTTGCCGCCCGCTGCCAAAAAGATAACAACACCGAAATTATCCGTATGTTAATTGCCAAAGGCGCAAAAGGCGATTATATAAATTTTGTCAAAAAAGAAGGGTATTCTTTATATCTGGCAAAAACCCTTGCATCTAATTTAAAAGAGTGGAACCCCGGTGCAGTTAAATATATGCTTGCAGGACTTGATAAATGTTTAGTTGCTTTAACACAAATGCAAGGCGCAGATACAAGCAAACAAAATTATTATGTTTATGCCGATTTCTGGCGCAATAATAATTGCTCTACCAAAAATTACAAAAAAACTTACGGCAGATATAAAACCGGCGATAAAGAACTTTTTGCTTTAATCGGCGCAAACAAAGAAGCCGTTCAAGATAAATTCGGCCAAAAACCTACTATCCACGAACGCCCAAGTGAATATAGAGAAGTTCTTACCTATAAAACAGCCGAAGAAAGAGAATATAAATATTCCGTTGACGGCAAACAAGGTGTAGCCGCTGATTATTCCGTTGAAGAATATCACTATATCTTTACCCTTGACCGCGGTGTCGTTACCCAAGTAGAAAAAATATATGCTTCCAAAACAGACGGCAAAGGCCAAACAAAAGAAATTGACCAAGAAAAATTAAAACAAAGCCCAAAGAATTTGGAAGAAACACATAAAGGTCAAGTTGCCGAAGGCAGATTAATTAGAAGGTTTTCAAGATAATATGAAAAAATATATTTTAATTTTGACGCTATTTTGTTTAACTGCAAGCGTTTTTGCGCAAAATAGCCAGCAACCCTCAGCTACGGCGCAAATGCATAATGCTATGACCCAATCTTTAGCCAATACCGAGTATTATGACGAAGCCCATAAAAATATTCCAAACACGCACGGCGTTGCCACAAGAGAAAATTTGACCGGGGAGGCCGAACTTTTAAGGCAAGGTATCGGCGCGCCATTTGTGGAAAATAAAGGCGGAACATATTCCAAAGGAGGAAATGCTGCAAATGTAAGAAATTATGTAGCGCACTCAACGGCAGATCCAAATAATGAGATTATAATGGCTAGCCCCGTTAAAGTTCCGCCGGTAAGCGACCCTGTTTCCGTTTCCGACGAGGATGATATTGATGCAATGATGCTTAGCGCCCTTGGCGGAGATAAAGCAATAAAAGCCTCGCAAAATTCTAATTATCAGGATAATTATGGAATTGCCGTCGGTCAAAAAGAGGAAGAAAAATTTGATATGTCTGATAAAATCGCCGCTGCTACCCAAAAACAAGCCGCAGCAGATAAAAAATATGCCGCTTTAAATGCTAATAATCATAATAATAGCGAAGAAAAAGAAGAACCCGGCTTTTGGGGCAAACTTGGCAAAACCTTGGGGCAAGGTTTAGCAAATATTGCCATAGAAACAACAAATTATAAATACGGCACAAATATAGAAACTATCGGTAATACAAAGAAAACTTCCGGCGGAAATAAAAACCAAACTTGTAGACTGGAAGGTGTTACTTTTTACGGAAATACCTGCGCCTATTGCGTTAATAATAGACCGCGCTCTTTAAGCGATTGCAATAAATGCTGTTATTCTTTTGGCAGGTCTTTAATGCAAGCGCCTAGTTATTCCGCAACAAGTTCCGGCGGACGCCCTTCGGGCTGTTTATGCCGCTTCGGACCGACATCTGGCTACCGCTTTTAGTAAAGTTTAGCACATAAAAATACCGCCGATTTTTTGTCGGCGGTATTTTTTAAAAGAAATAATTTATTTTTTGCCGCTTTGCTGAATTGCGCGGCGCACACGCAAAATATGCGGCGCGGCAACGGATAACTCATCAATACCCATACTCAAAAAAGTTTCCGTCAGAGAAGTATCTGCGGCAAGTTCACCGCAAATGCCCGCCCATTTACCTGCGGCGTGGGCATTATCCACAGTTATTTTTATCAGTTTAAGCAAAGCAGGATGATGTAAATCGGTAAAAGAAATCAAAGCGGAATTTTGGCGGTCTAAAGCACAGGTATATTGGAGTAAATCATTTGTTCCGATACTAAAAAAATCTACCAAAGGAGCAAGAGTTTCGCTTACTAAAGCGGCGGCAGGTGTTTCAATCATAATACCTGTTTGTATATCTTTATTAAAGGCGATTTTATCTTTAATAAGTTCCTGTTTTGTTTCTTCTAAAATACTTTGCGCCTGCTCTAGTTCTTTTAAGGAAGAAATCATTGGATACATAATAGCAATATTGCCAAAAGCAGAAGCGCGCAGCAAAGCGCGAAGTTGCGTTTTAAATAATTGCGGCTGTGTTAAACATAAACGAATTGCACGCATACCAAGAGCAGGGTTTTCTTCCGAAGGCAAATTAAAATAAGGAGCACTTTTATCTGCGCCTATATCAAGTGTTCTAAAAATAATTAATTTTTCTTTTGCTATTTGCGCGGCTTGCTTAAAAGTTTCAAATAAAGTTTCTTCCGTAGGGTAATCTTGGCGGTCTAAATAAAGAAATTCCGTTCTAAATAAACCTATTCCGCGCGCATCGGAGTTAAATGCTTCTTTCAGTTCCGCTAAACTTCCGACATTGGCATATAACTTAATTTCGCGCCCATCTTTTGTTTTATCGGGCGTGCCTTTTAGCGTGGCAAGTTGCAAAGTTTCTTCCTCTTGTTCTAAAAGCATTTTTTTGGCTTGTTTTAAGGAAATATCATCCGGCTCGGTTATAAAAGTTCCTTTTTTACCGTCTAAAATAACGGTTTGATTGTTAGAACAATTATTTAGCCACTCCATACCAAGACCCACCACTGCGGGTAAACCTTTTGTCCGTGCTAAAATTGAGGCGTGGGAATTAACAGAACCTTTGGCGGTGGCAAAACCTAAAATATATTTTTCATCAAAGAGTAAAATCTGGCTCGGAAGTAAATCTTGTGCAACAATAACAGACGGCGTTTGTAAAGGAGCAAAACTATCTGCCTTGCCGCATAAAATGCGGATTAATCTATTTGAAATATCCTGCACATCGGCGGCGCGCGCTTTCATATACTCATCTTCCATTTGGGAAAATAAATCAGCAAATTTTTCGGCGGTTTTTTTTACGGCATAAGCGGCATTGTATTTTTCTTTTTGAATAAAATCATTTATGCTTTCAAGATAATCGACGTCATCTAACATCATTTGATGTATTTCAAAAATGGCGGCGTTTTCTTCGCCCGTTTGTTTGAGTGCTTGCTGATATAAATCCTGAAGTTGCGCTTTTGCTTGCGTGCGGGCCTTTTCAAAAATGGTAATTTCGGCAGAAACATCACTTATTTTATCCGTAGAAATAGCACAAGCCCCGTCATATAAAACATAAACCGGACCGATTGCTATCTTTGGAAAAACGCCTAAGCCTTGCCAATTTTTCATAATTTATAAATGCTCTTTTAAGCATGCCTCTATTTTAGCAGCGGCCTCTTCTTCGTCGGAGCCTTCTACTTTTATAATTAAAGTATCACCTTGTTTTGCGCCTAAAGCCATAACAGAAAAAATGCGTTTTAAATCGCCCGATTTTTCCCCTTTGCTAACAGTAGCCGTGCTTTTAAAAGACATGGCCTGTTTAACTAAAATGCCGGCCGGCCTTGCGTGAATACCTGCCGGGTCTTTGATAGTGTATGTAAATTCTTTCATAAATACTCCTTATTTTTCTGCGGAAATTGGTTTTTTAAGTAAAGCAAGCAAAGCCATACCAACAACCGAACCTACCAGTAAAGCAATAATAAAGCCAAAGGTATGCGTCATAATACCTACTACAAAAATGCCACCGTGCGGCGCAGGTAATTGACAGCCGAAATACATACTTAAGGCGCCTGCAACGGCAGAACCTGTTGCGCAAGCGGGAATAACTCTTAAAGGATCAGATGCAGCAAATGGAATTGCTCCTTCTGTAATAAACGAAAGGCCCATAACAAAATTGCCTGCGGTTGTTTGGCGTTCGGCAACAGTGTAGCGGTTTTTAAAAAAGAGCGTGCTTAAGGCAATAGCAAGCGGCGGAACCATACCGCCCGCCATTACGGCAGCCATAATATCATATTGTGCGCTTGCAATTGCAGCCGTGCCGAAAACATAAGCCGTTTTATTTATAGGCCCGCCAAAATCAATAGACATCATTGCGCCAAGCACAAAACCGAGTATAACTTTACTACCGGTAGATAAACCGGCAAGAAAACTATTGATACTTGTGTTTAGCCAAGACATAGGCGGATTAACAATAAAGACCATAACAACGCCAATACCCAAAATACCTAAAATAGGATAAATCAAAACAGGTTTAATACCCTCTAAAGAAGCAGGAAATTTTGAACACATTTTTTTAATTGCCAAAATTAAATAACCGGCAATAAAACCTGCCGCCAAAGCACCCAAAAAGCCCGAAGGTTGCCATAAATCTTGCGACACGGAAAGCGAAAAACCCGTTTTAGCAAGCAAGCCGCCCACCATACCGGGCATAAGAGCAGGCCTATCGGCAATTGCAACAGCAATATAACCGGCAAGGATAGGAAACATTAAACCAAAAGCAAGCCCTCCGATTTGATTTAAGAAATATGCCAAAGAATTGCCCGAACCAAATTGTGCTGTTCCGGCATTTGCACCGTCTAACATAAAAGATAAAGCAATTAAAATACCGCCACCGATTACAAAGGGCAGCATGTGCGAAACGCCGTTCATCAAATATTTATAAATTTTGCGTAAAGCGCTGTCGTTTTGCGCACTAATAGGTTGAGATTTGTTTTGCGCGTGAAATACGGGAGCATCTTCTTTAAGAGCGCGCTCAAGCAACTCTTGCGGGTGATGAATACCCTGTGACACTTTTGTAAAAATAACTTTCTTGCCGTCAAAACGGTTTATATCTACTGCTTTATCTGCCGCAACTATAATTGCTTTAGCACTGGCAATATCTTGCGCGGTCAGCGGATTTTTTATACCGCTTGAGCCGTTTGTTTCCACCTTAAGCAAAACACCTGCTTTTTTGGCAGCTTTTTCCAGCGCTTCGGCTGCCATAAAAGTATGTGCGATACCCGTCGGGCAAGCGGTTACGGCTAAAATTTCGTAGGCAGTGTTTTTTGCTTCTTCTTTTTGTGGAGCAAAAGCGGCTTGTTCGGCCCTATCAATTTCCTTTAAAAACTCTTCCGCTGTTTTGGCGGCAAGTAAATTTGCGCGGAAAGTTTCATCCATCAACATTTCAGATAGTCGGCTGAGCATATCAACGTGAGTATTTTCGGCCTTTTCGGGCGCGGCAATTAAAAAAATTAATTTAACAGGTGCGCCATCTAAAGAATCAAAATCTACGCCGTTTGGCACTACCATAGCGGCAAGGCCGGGTTTATTTACGGCGGAAGTTTTTGCGTGCGGAATAGCAATACCTTCGCCAACACCGGTGCTGCTTTCTTTTTCGCGCGCTAAAACTGCTTGACGATATTTTTCTAAATCGGCAACATTTCCCTGCTTGTTCATCAGTTCGGTAATTTGATGCAAGGCATCTTGTTTATCATTAGCACCGGCATTTAAGCAAATACCTGCAGAAGTAATTAAATCGGTAATTTTCATAATAAATTCTCCTTTATAAAAAAGACAAAATATCTTTTTGCTCGGGTAACCATTCGCTTTGAACACAGGCAGCGCCTGCGGCTAAAGCATAATTAAGCGCGGTTGTATAATCTTTACTCTTGAGCCATCCGGCTAAAAAGCCTGCTACCATACTATCGCCCGCACCAACGGAATTAACAACAGAAGTTTTTAATTTAAACGCCGGTGCAGAATATAATTTGCCTTCTTTATTTATTAAAAGTGCACCCTCTGCCCCGCGTGAAACAAGAACATTTTGCGCACCTTCTTTTTGCAGTTGTTTAGCATAGTGTATAAGTTTTTCTTCGCTATCAATTTGCACTTTAAATAAAGCGGCAAGTTCGGCTGTATTGGGTTTGACTAAAAAAGGTTTGTAAGGTAATGTTTTGTAAAGATACTGTCCTTCCGTATCTACGATAGATTGGACTCCGCGGTTTTGTAAGTTTTGTAAAATGCGGGCATAAATATCAAAGTCTATACCGGTGGGAACATTACCCGATAAAACCAAAATATCGCCCTCTTTTAATTTATCTAATTTGTTAAGTAATTCTTCTATATTTGATGTCGGTATAAGAGGACCGCGCCCGTTTATATCGCTTTCCTGCTCTGATTTTAATTTAACATTTATGCGGCTTTGACCTTCGGGCAAGTTGATAAAATCAGTGTGGGAAACATAACCTTTAAGCATATCCTGTAACATTTTACCCGTATATCCCGCGCAAAAACCTAGCGCGGTGCAGGGAATACCTAAACGCTCAAGAACAACTGCAACATTTATTCCTTTTCCGCCGGGGAAAATATTTTCGCGACTGGCGCGGGTGATAGCCCCTATGTTTAAAGAAGGAATAAACATTACATAATCTAATGAGGGATTAAAAGTAACAGTATAAATCATATTCGTAATATCATTATATAAATTATTTTATGTTATACAAAGTGTTTTTTGATATAATAAAGTTATCTTATACTTAATATTTAAGGAGTAAAAAGGTTATATAACAAAAAGGTAGTTTTTACAATTTGAAGATTATTTGTTGAAGTATGGAGTAAGACCATACCGAGCAAAGGAAATAAAACCTTTCCGGCGCAAATTCTCAGTCAACAAATAGTCGCTTTGTATTACCCTGTTCTCTGAAAAGAGATTTGGGTAGGCGGCGATTATTTGTTAAAGGTTACTGAGAATTGCTTTTAACAAAATCGCCGCCTTTTTTGTTAGTAAAATTATAAAATACATATTTTAATTTGTTGTTATCTTTTAAAAAGGAGGTGAATATGCATGTCATATAATAAACCACAAATTATTGCAGGTAATATGGAAGAACGTGAGTCGTTCAGCTGTGGTTGTCCAACATACAGTTATAACGGTAACTGCGGTGTTGGGGCTTCTTGTAAAACTGGAGAGTAAATTCACATATCAAACCTTCTCTTGTTGATACTTTCATTAATAAGAGAAGGTTTTGTTAATAAAATAGTATATACCCTTTACAATCTAAATTAAATTTTGTTGGATGTCTATACTAAAAAAGAATATCAAATAAATAATTAGAATACGTAGATAGGAACTATTAAAACATAAAAGAGGATAAATAATATGTATATTAAATTACACAAGGATACATTTTTTCGTAGATATAAAGTCATAGGTTATTTATGGCAACAAAAGGAACATCGGAGTTTAGTGTTGGATAAGAATGGAGCTATATTCTTTGCTATGCTTACACAAAAACCGCAAACTATAACAAATATTTGTCAACAACTAATCAAAAAATATACAGGTGTATCTACCGAACAACTAATTTCAGATTTTATAGATTTTATGCAGCGTTTTGTACCATTAAATATGGTTGTTTTGTCCAAAAATTTGGAAGAATTAACACAATATGAAAAAATTTTTTCATA
>JAZRZE010000058.1:0-3758 GCA_045601125.1 Elusimicrobiaceae bacterium
TATTTTTATATAATTATTTATATGAGAAAGGCGCAAAATTCTATCGGTATTTTTGATTCAGGACTCGGCGGACTAACCATTTTAAAAGAAGTCCACAAGGTTATGCCGCATGAAAATATTATTTACTTCGGTGATAGCGCACACGTTCCTTACGGCTCTAAATCAAAAGAAACCGTCAGCCAGTTTTCCCTTGATATTGCAAAATTTTTGGAATCAAAAAAAGTTAAACTGATTTTAGTTGCCTGTAATACGGCTTCCGCGCTTGCTTTAGATACTTTAAAAAAGCATATTTCCGTGCCGATTTTAGGTGTTATTACCCCCGGCGCAAAAGCCGCTACCCAAACCAAAAATAAAAATATTTTTGTTATCGGCACACGCGCCACAGTTAAAAGCGAGGCTTACGCAAAGGAAATTAAAAAATTAAATAAACAAACAAAAGTTAAACAGATTGCCTGTCCGCTTTTTGTGCCTCTGATAGAAGAAGGCCTTGCAAACGATAAAATGACAAAACTTGCCATAGAAAAATATTTAAAAGAAATTAAAAAAGCAGGACCTTCCACTTTAATTTTAGGTTGCACCCATTACCCTGTTATCAAAAAAAATATCGCAAAGTTTTTACCTAAAGTTATTTTGGTAGATTCCGCAAAAGAAATAACAAAAGAAGCAAAATCCCTGCTTGAAAAAGAAAATCTTTTAAATAAAACAGGCAAAGGCAAAATTGAACTTTTTGTAAGCGACAGCCCAAAAAACTTTTCCGCTCTTGCCAAAACAATTTTAGGTTTTAATTTAAAAGCAAAGGAAATAAGATTTTATATATGA
This sequence comes from Elusimicrobiaceae bacterium, assembly GCA_045601125.1. Classification (GTDB taxonomy): domain Bacteria; phylum Elusimicrobiota; class Elusimicrobia; order Elusimicrobiales; family Elusimicrobiaceae; genus Proelusimicrobium. Next base: position 820 of record JAZRZE010000058.1, read on the forward strand.
AAAGAATTTACGACGATGAAAGAATGTTAGAAGCCGGTTTTATAGGCGGCACTTTATCAAAAGATTTCGGCAATGCGCGCGACAGCGAAACAGCCAAAAAAATTTTTGAAGAATTACACTTACCCGCCGGTAAAATACTTGGTTTGAAACAAGAACATACTGATACTATTATTTCTATTACTAGTGAAGAAGACCTTGCCGCTTATAAAGCAAAGAAAGAACATATCGCAGATGCTTGGCTTATCGGTTTAAATAATATGGGTGCGATGATTTTGACCGCCGATTGCGTGCCTTTATTCTTGTGGGATGAAGAAGGCAAATATATAGGGCTTGCTCACTGCGGCTGGCGCGGAATTGTAAAAAAATTACCTCAAAAACTTGCCCGTTTAATTAAAGAAAAAAATAAAGAGGCAAAACTGCTTGCCTATATCGGCCCGCATATTGAAAAATGCTGCTTTGAAGTTAAAGAAGATGTAGCCGGTCAATTTCCAGAAGAATGCCTTATTAAAAAAGACGGCAAAATTTTTGTAGATTTAACTAAAGCCATTGTTTTACAACTAATGCAAGAAGGCGTTGACCCACTTAAAATTAAACGTGGCTGCCACTGCACCTGCACTTGCTGCAATGAACAGGATTTCTTTTCTTTCAGACGCACAAAAGAGAAAGACAGTTTAATGTCCTTTATATATAAAATTGACCGATAAAGGCCTTGTGAACAGGCCCTGCCATTAAAATTTCGCCGTTCTTATTTTCAATAGTTAAAGAACCGCCCGGCATAACAATTTCGGCTTTATTTGAAGAAAGTCCTTTCTTATAGGCTGCCGCAAGTGTAGCACTTGCCCCGCTGCCACAGGCCTGTGTAATACCTGCGCCCCGCTCCCAAATACGCATAAGTATTTTTGAAGGACTTACGACTTGCGCAAATTCTACATTAGTGCGGTTAACAAAAAGAGGATTATGTTCTACTAAAGGACCGACTTTAGCAAGGTCAATTTTACTGACATCTTCAACAAAAAATACTGCGTGAGGATTGCCCATAGAAACACCGCAAGCACTCATATTAGGCAAAAGTTCTGTTAAATTAGAGGTATCTTTTTCTTCGGCAAGCCCTATACCCTGCCAAGAAAAATCCGGCGCGCCCATATTAACGCTTATTTGCCCGTTGTTATAGGCCTTCAAAATTCTGCCTTTAGGGGCTTCAATAAGAACTTCCTTTTTGGAAGGTTTTTCCTCAAAAATTAAACTCGCTATACAGCGCGAACCGTTGCCGCAAGCAGCGGCCAAAGAGCCGTCACCGTTATAAATAGTCATTTTAACATCGGCCTTGTCCGAATCAGTTAAAATAAAAAGTTGGTCAAAACCGATACCCGTTCTGCGGTTTGCTATGTTTTCTATTTCTTTAGCGGTTAAACTGACAACTTCTTGTGTTTTGCGGCAATCAATAATAACAAAATCATTGCCTAGTCCATCCATTTTTATAAAAGGTATTGCTTTCATAATTTTTTAATACGCTCCAAAGCTTCTAAAGTATTTTCGCGCGAGCCAAAAGCAGTTAATCTAAAATAACCTTTACCGCCCTGTCCAAAACCGCTGCCAGGCGTGCCGACAACGGCGCATTTATTTAAAAGTTCATCAAAAAACTGCCAAGAATCGCAAGAAACTTCAAGCCAAATATAGGGGGCATTTTCCCCGCCGAACACTTTAAATTTTTTGCCAAGTTCTTCTTTAATAATTTTGGCATTTGTCATATAGTAAGAAATCATTTCTCTTATTTCTTTTTTACCTTCCGATGTGTAAATCGCCTCTGCGGCCCTTTGAACGACATAAGAAACGCCGTTAAATTTAGTTGTGTGGCGTCTGCGCCATAAAGAATTTAATTGGACAGGGCCGTTCGGTCCTTGACCTTTTAATTCAAGCGGGACAACCATATAAGCACATCTAAGACCGGTAAAACCTGCCGTTTTGGAAAAAGAACGGATTTCTATTGCTACTTCTTTTGCGCCTTCAATTTCATAAATAGAACGCGGCAAAGTCGGGTCTTGGATATATTCTTTATATGCACTGTCAAAAATTATTAAGGAATTATTTTTCTTTGCGTAGGCAACCCACTCTTTTAATTGCTGATGAGTTAAAACACTACCTGTCGGATTATTGGGCGAGCAAAGATAAATAATATCGGCTTTATAACTAGGTACTTGCGGAATAAAATTGTTTTCCGCCTTACAAATAAGTTTACTGATTTTGCGCCCTGCCATAATATTTGTATCAAGGTAAACGGGGTAAACGGGATCGCAAATAAGAACGCTGTTATTAACTGATAAAATTTCCTGAATATTACCGACATCGCATTTTGCGCCGTCGGAAACAAAAACTTCTTCTTTAGATAAGTTAATACCTAAGGGCTTATAATCGCCCTCAATTATAGCGTTTAATAAAAAGTCATAGCCCTGCTCCGGTCCGTAACCGTGAAAAGTTTCTTTTTGCCCCATTTCTTTACTCGCTTTAATTAGGGCTTCTATGCAAACTTGCGGCAGAGGCAAAGTAACATCGCCAATGCCAAGGGAAATAACCTTTTTTTCAGGGTTATTTTTTTTGAACTCGGAAACCTTTTTTGCTATCATAGGAAAGAGGTAACTTTGTTCTAAATTAAGGTAATTGTCATTTATCAGCATAGTAATAGTATATAAATTTATGAAGAAAATTTTTACATTTTTATTTTTATTTTTTATTATTGCCTGTTCAAAACAGGAAATTGTAAATTATCCTGCCAAGGAAGGCCCTATCGTTGCCTTCGGCGATAGTTTAACTTACGGCAACGGGGTCGAGGCAAAAGATGCTTACCCCGCTTTACTTGAAAACATGTGTCATAGAGAAGTTATAATTTTAGGTGTTTCGCGAAATACATCCCTTCAAGGATCGGCAAGGAAAGAAGAAATCAG
>JAZRZE010000059.1:0-2793 GCA_045601125.1 Elusimicrobiaceae bacterium
CTCATTTCAATGACCTCCTTTTGTATATAAATTGCAGTTGCCACTGCAATTTATATTTTACACAAAAGGAGTTTTTCTATCCGCCTCATCGCTGAAAGCTATACGGAACCCCACGCCTAGCGCGGGGTTTTCTAAAGACAAAAAAGCCCCGAACTTCATTAAAGAAATTCGGGGCGGCAAAAGAGTTTGCTTACGCGTTTAATTTATTTGTATCAACGTGTAAACCGGGACCCATGGTAGAAGCAATGCTTACGCTTCTGACATAGACACCTTTAGAGGTGGTCGGTTTAACTTTGTTGATAGTTTCTAAAACTGCTTTTGCATTATCAAACAATTTACCTTCGTCAAAGGAGGCTTTACCTAAGGGAACGTGAACGATACCATAGGTGTCTGCTTTGAATTCAATTCTACCGGCCTTTAATTCTTTAACAGCGGTAGTAATATCAAAGGTAACGGTGCCGGCTTTCGGGTTTGGCATAAGGCCGCGAGGACCTAATATTTTGGCTGCTTTTGCCAAATCTTTCATAGTATCGGGAGTAGCGACTAAAACATCAAAGTCCATCTTGCCCTTTACTATATCTTCTACCAAATCTTCACCGCCTACAATATCTGCACCTGCTTTTTGAGCGGTTTGGGCGTGTTCACCTTTGGCTAAAACGGCAACTCTTTTGGTTTTGCCGGTACCGTGCGGTAAAACGACCATAGTGCGAACCTGTTGATCAGACTTCTTGGTATCAATACCCAAGCGAACGTGAAGTTCGATAGTCTCATCAAACTTGGCTTTTGCGTTTTGTTTGCTTAATGCCACAGCCTCTTTAAGAGTATATAATTTACCCTTTTCAAGTGTTTCTTTGGCTGCTTTAAGTCTTTTTCCAATCATTATTTTTACTCCTTAAGGTTTACGGGTTCTTTTAAAGGAACCCTCCCTAACTTCCTATTTATTTTACAATATCGACACCCATGCTTCTTGCGGTGCCTTTTACCATTTCTGCTGCTTGCTTAATATCTTTTGTGTTCAAATCGGGCAATTTTTCTGCGGCGATTTCTTCACATTGTTTTTGAGTAAGCTTGCCTACTTTGTCTTTATGCGGTGTGCCTGAACCTTTTTTAAGGTTGAGTTTCTTTACAATAAGAACTGCCATAGGCGGCATCTTGGTGATGAAGGAGAAAGATCTATCTTCATAAACAGTGATGACGACAGGAATCTTAATCCCTTTTTCTAATTTTGCGGTTTTTGCATTAAACTGTTTGCAAAATTCCATAATATTTACGCCGTGTTGGCCCAAAGCGGGACCTACTGGAGGCGCAGGATTTGCAGAACCTGCAGGAATTTGCAGTTTAATATAACCTTTTATTTTTTTCTCTTTTGCCATTTTAATTATACTCCTTAAATCTCCGTATTTTTAACACGGAGTACAACAAAATCTAGTTAATTTTTTCCACTTGTAAATAGTCCACTTCAACGGGGGTGGCTCTATCAAAAACGGTAACCATAACTTTAAGTTTGTTTTTGGTTTCGTTGACTTCTTCGATAACACCGACAAAGTGTTTGAACGGTCCTTCTGTAATGCGGACCTGCTCGCCGTGACTAAACTGAACGGCGTGTTTAGGTTTACCATCATTAGAAGTTGTAAGTTCAACGATACCGGCAATTTCTTCTTCCGGAAGGGGAACAGGTGTCGGGTCTCCCAAGAAACCTGTTACGCCGATAATGTTTCTAATAAACCAATAAGATTGGCTTGTCAAAATCATTTCAACTAAGATATAACCGGGGAAAAATTTGCGTTTTCTTAAAGTTTTTTTATTTTGCTTAACTTCAACGACATCTTCGGTAGGAACTAAGACATTAAAGACTTTATCAGCAAAATTTTGAACTTTAATTTGGGTTAAAATTTTCCCTTTAACTTTATCTTCGTGACCGGTTTGGGTATGAACGACATACCAATACTTTTCGCCGGCCGGAGTTTCGGGTTTATTAGTTTGCACTGTTTCTTCGGACATTATCTACCTCCGAGAATTTTGCTAAGAAGAGCGCCCAAACCCCAGTCAATAATACTGATGTAAAGGGCGACTATAGCAACAACGATAAAAACGAATATCGTTGATTGGCGCATCTGTTGTGGGGAAAGCCAAACGCTTTTCTTAAGTTCGCCGTAAGATTCTTTAAAAAAGTTTACTATTTTATTCATTATATCCTACCTATTAAAAGTAATGGCAGGAGCGGAAGGACTCGAACCTTCAGTCTTGGTTTTGGAGACCAATGGTTTGCCAGTTAACCGACGCTCCCATATTACCTTAAATTTATTTGACCTTCTTATTTAGAGGCCTTGCTTTCTTTGTGTAATGTTTGTTTGCCGCATTTCTTGCAGAATTTATTTAATTCTACTTTATAATCTTTCTTTTTGCCTTTAGCAAAATAGTAGTTTTTATTTTTACATTCTGTGCAAGAAAGAACAAAAGTTAATCTTTCATTTGCCATTTTATTTACCTTATTTAGCCGCTTTTACGCGGAAATTATTACTATACTAACAAGCAAAAACACCGTCGCAAAATTTAAGTTTTGCGCTGTAATTTTGCCTTGCCGGTTTACACCGATTAAAAAACCCCTAACTTATGGGGTTAAATATATTATAGCATATTAAAAGGATTTTATGAACACCTTTTTTTATTTAATAATGCCTATATAAATATTATAGCATTTTTTAAAACCCCTGAACTTCTTGTTCAGGGGTTTTAAAATCCACATCAAACTAAATCCAGCATAGCACGGCATAGGATTTTGGAGATAGTTTT
>JAZRZE010000060.1:0-2930 GCA_045601125.1 Elusimicrobiaceae bacterium
TTTATCTTTTTCAAATTTTGCTGTAGGTTTTTTGGGGAAAGAATTTATTGATTCAGATACTATCTTCACAATATCTTCTTTAAACTCGAACAGAGCATTCTCATCTTTAATATCTGGTATAACACATATTTGTGGCGTTGGTGGGATAGAACTTCCTTGTAAATGCTGAATAATGCCATACCTAATAAAAGAATGAGCTTTATAATATTGTTCCTGCGTTATAAGTAACAATCTATCATTAATGTCAGTATTAGAAACAAATGCTCCCATCTCTGCAAAAGAACCAGGACTTTCAGAAATAATAACTATTAATTTGACAGCTGCAGCTATATATTCTTCTAATTCTAAAAAATCACTAGAGAAAGCTTTGGCATCAGGCCAATTCATAGCAGTTTCTGCAAATATATATTTGTAGTTTTGTGAATTATTATCGCGTAAAACTGCCCTTATACTTTTATCTTTAGAACTGCCACACAAGAAAATACGATTTGGATATCTTTTAATTCTAACCTTATTCCAATCAATATTACTTAGAAATTTCTCTAACATATAAATATAAGTTTTTATCTATTTAAATCAACACGAAATTAGGTAGATATAAGCAAGAGCTTGCGAATGCTTATATCTACCTAATTTCGGGTATAAATATAAGCAATCCTATCTAGCCTGGTGATACACCCGGCTATACCCATAATTTCCACATAAAAACTAATTATATTATATCATAAAATTTTTCTTATTTTCTATTTTATAAATACAACAAAACTTATTTATTAAAACTTTTTATTTTTTCCCTGTTTTTCCCTGTTAATCTGAGTAGGGAATTTGGAGCGTTTTAGTAATAATTTCTCAGAAGGGGGGAGAATTGTTGCTATATATCTAAAATCGTGGTAGTAAGCAATAAAAAACTATAAAAAACCCTGTTATTTGCCTGTTAAATGCCTGTTAAATAGGGAAATTCCCGCACGCAACCAAACTCCTTCTAAGAACCTAAGCACAATCAAAAATTACTGCCCCAAGATTTAAAACCCACTTTTTTGGTGGGTTTTTATTTTTCCGAAAGAAAGCCAACTGCTTGGCTTTCGTAAGGGCGAGAAAGGCGGAGCGTTATGTGAGTTTTTGCGCAGCAAAAGGCGAACATCGCGAGCCCGGCCCGAAAGAAAATTCCGTCAGGAATTTTACTGCAGGGCGAGTCCTTTTCGGCCCACCATTTAAAACTCACCTTTTTGGTGGGTTTTTAATTTTCCGAAAGAAAGCCAACTGCTTGGCTTTCGTAAAAGGAAATAATTAGTTTCTATTATATATCTTTAGAAAATTCTCTCACTCGTTTCAATAGGCAAGTTTACTGTATATATCAAAAAAATACAACTAAAGTATTACGGTCAATTTATACTTGCGCAGGTCAAGTAATAATGATACAATAAGTCGATATGAAAATTGCCATGTTTACTGATACCTATTTTCCTCGTGTAAACGGCGGCGGTGTTTCCGTAAAATCTTTTGGCGAAGCCCTTGCAAAAATGGGGCATAAAATTTGTATTGTCTGCCCGGATTATGATTCTAAATCCGATATCACAATTGAAAATACTGCAATAAAAGATATGACGGTTATGCGTGTCCCGTCAATGACCACTATTTTTTCAAGTGAAGATCGCTTTGTAAAACCAACGAAATGGAAACGCGTCAAAGAGGAAATGGATAAATTTCAACCGGATGTAATTCATATACAGACGGAATTTACACTCGGTATTTTTGCAAGAATCTATGCCAAACGCAAAAACATTGCCCTTGTTTATACAAGCCACACTATGTGGGAAAGTTATATAAAAAATTATGCGCATTTTCTTCCTTTATCTTTTGCCAAAAAACTCGGAAAAACTCTTGTCTGCTTTTTTGCAAAACGGGCACAAGTGGTTATCTCTCCTACGGAAAGGATGTATAAACTTTTAAGTTCCTACGGAATAAACCGTGATATTAAAATTCTTCCCACAGGCATTGATGACAGCGTTTCTATAATTGACGAAACGAAGGTTCCTTCATTTAAAAAAGAATTATTTAAAGAATTTCCTGTTTTGGAAAACAAGAAAATTTTATTATATGTCGGGCGGGTTGCCAAAGAAAAAAACTTATATATGCTCTTTGATGTTTTTGATAAAGTTAGGGAAAAATTTAAAGATTCCGTCTTATTTATTGTCGGCGGCGGACCGGAACTTGATAATCTTAAAGAAAAAGCAAAAACCCTTTCCTTTTCTTCCTCAATTTGTTTTGCAGGTTATAGGGAAAGAAGAACCCTTCCCTATTTTTACCATTTAGCAGATGTTTTTGTTTTTCCAAGTTGCACGGAAACACAAGGCCTTGTTACGATAGAAGCAATGCGAACTGCCCTGCCGGTTGTCGCTATAGGGGAAATGGGAACCCTTGATGTTATGCAAGGCGATAATGGCGGCTTTATGATAAAAAATGACTTAAATGAATTTTCCGCAAGAGTTATAGACCTTTTATCAGATAAGAATTTACACTCCCAAAAAAGCAAAGAGGCAAAAGAATGGAGTGCAAAATGGTCTATGGATTATCTTACCCCAAAACTAGAAAACAATTATAAAAAAGCCATAGAAATAAAAAAAACAGATATTAAATAAAACAAAAAAGACGAATCCATAAGTAAAAAAAAGAGTCCTTCGGGTAAAACCGAAGGACTCTTTTAAGACTAAATAACTTATTTAGTTATTTTCCTCACCTCTAACTAGAACAACATCCACGCGGCGATTTTGTGCGCGACCTTCTTCTGTATCATTAGAAGCAATAGGCATTGAAGATCCTGCACCATAAGTGCGGATTTTATTAGGATATTTCTGTCTAGCGAGTTCCTCTGCAACAGCATTGGCTCTTTGTAGAGATAAGTTTTTATTATATTCTTCCGGCCCGACATT
>JAZRZE010000061.1:0-14031 GCA_045601125.1 Elusimicrobiaceae bacterium
CTTACTTTCGCTAAGAGCTTCGTCTTTGGCTTTTAATTCTTTTAGACCTTTTTCAAGTTCTTTTTTCTCTTTCTCAAAAAGATTTGCAAGCGGAGCTGCCTGCGCTACCATCGCAAAGGTCTCGCTGGTTAAGTTAAATAATAATATCAGCGCAAGGGCTAGCGCTGTAACTTTTTTGGAAAGTTTTATAAAGTGTTTCCCCATATTTATATATTAACCATTTTATATATATAATACAAGAGACTTTGGTCCTAGATTTCTCTAGGCCCAAAGTCCCATATGTTTAGATTAGTTTTATATATTAATTATGCTTTTGCGGACCGTAAATTAAATTTCTAAAGCGGGGCAAATCTTTAATACTTTCACCCACGAACAAGAAACCTTTTACATCGTTAGAACCATCTCTTAATTCCACTATATGCCAAAGCATATTTTCCATAGTACCGTCGGCTAGTTTAGTATCAAAGATAAAATCAAAAGCTCCGCCTTTTGAAGATTTAAAGGCATCATCAAAAGTCTTTTGTGTCTTTGTCATATCAAAAGCAACTTGACTGAACACATTTTTATCTTGAACATCTTCAAATCTATAAAGACCGCAAATATTACTCATTATCTCATTGATATTCTTTAAGCCCAAATATTCATCGGTAATGAAAGACGGGACATCAAGTGAGGCAACAAGTTTGCGTAAAGCCGTAAAGGTATTATCCATTGCTTTATTAGATTTTCTAAGTTCCAAAGCAACGCCCATAAGGCCACCGAGGAAACTTATTAAATTGCGTTCTTCCTGTCCGATAGTCATTAAGGCCCCTTCCCTAGAGATAAAGCAAATTGCACCTTCCACTTTACCGTTTACAAACAAAGGTGCGGCAATTAAGGAAGATATATCATATTTGTTATGGAAACAATCTTTTTCACACTTAACTTCGGAAAGTTTTTCATAAGCGCTTATAAAGCCCTCTCTGATAGGTTGTAAACACTCATCAACTATAACTTTTGTATTCTTTTTAATTGTGCCGTTAGGGGTTGTATAATTGATAACCACTTCTTCCTGTGCTCGTCCGCTGAAGTGACAAATAAGCCCGATTTGCGCTTTGAACATCTCTTTACCAAAGTTCAAAATGTCTTCCATATTGTTTATGAAACTATTTTCTCCGCTAGGAGAGAAGGCATATAAATCCCTTACTCTGTTTTCAAGTCCTTTTTTAGTATCAACTCTGCTGACTAAAACTTGAAAATCCTCTTCCCCGATAATAGGAGAAATTACCGCCTCATAAAATCTTGTACCATTATTATGTTCTAAAGAGAAAGTTGTAGGTATAGGTATATTATTCTGCCTTGCCTTTTGTAAAAGCGGTATTAACTTTTTGGCATTATTTTCGCCCAAATAATCTTTTGGCGCTCTGCCAACATAGTCCGTAGGGAATACCGCAATAGTCCAAGAAAGATCTGCCTTATATTCCTTTATAACACCGTTTTTGTCCATCCTTAAATAAAGACCGGGCAAGATATTTCTTATGCCTTTAAGTTCTTCTTCTTTATCAATCAATTTTGTTTTTAATTCTTTTTCGGTAGTATTATCGCGAAGTAAGAAAATTGCTTTTTTGGTTGATTTTAACTCAAAGTAAGAAACACGCATTTCAACGGAAAGAATGTCTTTTTTGCCTTTTATTTTTGCCGTAAATTTAGCAGGTGAGCCGTCTTTAACGGCATCAAAAACTTTATCTAAATAATCTTCTACTTGCTTTTTGGTTCTACCTTCGCAAAGTAAAAAATCAGACGGAGTTTTATCCATAAGTTCTTGCAAAGTATAACCGGTTAAGTTAAAGGCCTCATTATTTGCAGTAGTAAACTGTAAAAACTTATCATCTTTGACATCACACTCAAGTAAGGAAAACCCTATTACATTATGTAAGGCCTGTATATAAGAACTGCGCTGTTCAAGGTTATCCATTAATTGTTTACGCGGAGTGTTGTTCCTTAAAGAGAAAAGGAAATTATTATCTTTTGTTAAAGAACCGCTTGCTTCAACAGGTAAAACAGATTTATCAAGTTGGAAACTGTAATTGCGATTCTTTATAAAGTTCTGGGCATAAATTTCGGCGATATCGGATTGTATTAAAAGTTTTTCACCCGGAATTACAAAATCAGCTAAATTCTTACCTTCAATATCTTTAAAAGGAACATTCAAAAGTTGCAATGCCTGATTATTGGCTTTCAAAATTATTCCTTTACGGTTTGCAAGCAAAACGGCATCTTGATAAGCCAAAGGATTATCTTCCAACAATTTGCCGTCAGAAGAAAGAACAGGACTGTTGTCTTTGAAATTTAATTCCAAAAGAAAATCCGCTACTGTTTTACCGCTGGTAAGTTGCTTTTTATTTATGGGCAACATATGAACGGCAAATTTTAATTTATCTTTCCTTGTAACTTCTTTAAGTCCTTCAAGTTTGGAAAAATCTATTTCCGCTTCAAAGTCGGCCTCTTCCATTTTCTGCATAGCTTTGCGTGCTTTTATCGGAAGAGAAGGTTTTATATAAATACTTGTATAAATCGGCTTTTCCTGTAAGGTAAAACCAAGTCTTTCTCTTGCGGCGCGGTTCATATCATAGACATAACCGTTATACTGCAAAACGACTTGCGGAACACTTGCATTTTCAAAAACCTGATAAAGTCTATCTGTAGTAAAAGAAGAAGTTTGTTTGATATTTCTTTCTTCGGTAATATTTCTTAAGAACATTATTAAGATTTTTTTACCGAGATATTTTGAATCCGCTGCAGAAACTTCAAATTCAACAACGCCGTCGTTTTTCAGTTCTCGGAGTTTGATAATCTCAAAAGGTGCGCTTGCCGTGCCGTTGATAGTTTTTTCAAAAAATTCTTCTGCTAAATCGGCATGTTCTTTGCTGGCAAGGTCTTTGAAAGTTTTACCTTCTATATCTTCTAACGTGGTATTTAAGGCACTTAAAATTGTTTGATTGGCAAAAGAGATTTTATCTTTTTCAAAAATCAAAATACCTTCGCGGGAGTTTTCCACAAGCAAAGAATATTTGGTGCGTGATTCGTAAACATCCCTTTCCATTTTAGTTTTTGAGGTAATATCTTCGCTAATACCGAGCAGACAATTAGGCGTGCCGTCTTCATTGAACAAGGGGGTCTTTACGGTATGCATAACTTTTATGCCGTCTTTTTGAGTGGAAATAAGTTCCTGAGGAATATCTATTTCACTACCTTTATCAAAGACTTGATGGTCCTGCATAACGACAAATTCTTTTTGTTCGGGAGTAATTTGGTCATTATAGTATTGCTTGCCGATAACATCTTGTGCTTTTTTATCAAAAATCTCTTCCGATTTTTTATTCCATATAAGATATTTGCCTTCGGGGTCTTTAGCATAAACGGCGACGGGCAAATTATCTAAAACTTTTTGCAAAAAGTTTCTTGTGTTGATAACTTCTTTTTCCTTTTCGCGTGTTTGCGTTACATCTTGGGAAATAGTTATTACCATCATAGGTTTACCGTCTTGGTCGTAAACAGGTGCTTTAATTAAGTGAAAAATGCGTTTAATGCCATCGGCGCCGGTATATTCTTCTTCCGGTAAATCTAAGATTTTTTTATCTTTTAAAACTTGCTGCTCTCTCTTTATATAATACTCTTGTTGCTCTGGGGTTTCGTTTAGTTTTGATTCTTTTTCATTACCGTAAATTTCCCAAGTTTTTTGATTTAAAAAGAGCATTTCGCCTTTAGGGTCTCTAGCGTAAATTGCCATTGGCGCATTATTAAAAAGGGTTTGTAAAATATTGCGGGTTTTTAAGTTTTCGCTATCTTGAATATAGCGCGCCGTAATATCTTGCGCAATAGTCAAAACACAAGCAGGATTAGATTGTGTTGCGGCTATAGGCACTTTAATTAAATCAAGCATAAGTTCACTGCCTTCTTTTGTGGTATATGCTTCTTGCGGATAGTGAACAACTTTATCTTCTTTTATAATTTCGGATTCTCTTGTTCTGTAATTTTCTTCGTTTTTCGCGGTTTGGTTTTTGTGTAAATCCCCGGCGATAAGACTGTTAGCTTCTTCTTCAAAAATTTCTAAAGTTTTTTTATTATAAAAGGTAAGTCCACCGTCGGCATTTCTTGTATAAATTGCCATAGGGGCATTATCTAAAATGCTTTGTAAAAGGTTTTTGCTTCTTAAAATTTTCTCATCTTGATCATTGGTGATAAGACCGGCAACGGCATATTGTTTTTTATCTTCGCCCGCAAGATAAGAAACGGTTGCCATCATACTGAACCCCTCTTTGGAAAAAGCAAGTTCAACGGGGGTGTTTAAATTGCTTTTCAGAGAAAAAACACTTTCTGTCTTTTTCAAAAATTCTTCTGCCTCTTTTTTATCCGTTAAAGCAAAAATATTCTCGGGAGATTCTTCTAAATTAAGTGCTTTTAACAAGGCGGCATTTGCGTAGGCAATTTTTCCTTCTTTATCAAAAATGAAATAGGGTTGGCTCAAAGTATCAAAAACTTTTACCGAGCAAACGAGCATATCGTTTAAATCTTTTTTAGATCCTGTATTTACAAGGTTTTTAAAAACACTAACCAAAGAGGTTTTTTTTCTGTTTGTTGACATATAATTTTTCTCCAATAAGGGTATTCATTTATAGATTATTAAATATTTACATAGCGCGCAAGCAGATAAAAGACCCATCCTAGAAATAGGACTTTAGACCTAGTTTACTTTTTTAGGAGTTTTTGGACTTCTTTTTGGGCGTGAGATTTGCTTTTATAAAGCCCTTTGAACTGATTTTTTGCGATAATTTCTAAAACTTGGCCGATTTGCGCGCCACTTATACCTTGCTGTTTTAGCCAAGCGCCATCAATAAAACATTTTTTTAAAGCAACAGGTTTTATTTTGGGGTAGCAAAGTTTTAATAATTTTATTTGTTCCTTTGATAGCTCAAAATTAACTGCTTTTTGATTTTTTAAGAGTTTAAAATCTTCCTGTGCCTCAGCTGAAATATTGCGCGGCAAAGTTAAATTTTTTATCAAATTTTCGTCTTTAGAATAAAAAGCAAGCAGGGCAAGACGACTAGATAAATCACTAACCTTTTCAATATTTGTATTTATCTTTAGATTTGCCGAATAATATTTTAGAATATCAAATTTTTTAAGCATTTCTAAAGCGGCAAGCGGACGCGCTTCTTCCAAAATTTTAATAAATTCGTGGTTTAAGCGCGCGCGCGAAAGTAAGAGTAAATAATTTTCCTTAACTGCTTTTTTTAGAAGAAAAAGAGTGTTTTTTTCAATAGTCCAATTAAAGCGCGCGGCAAAGCGAATAGCGCGGAAAATTCTTGTCGGGTCGTCAATAAAACTTTTATCGTGCAGAATTTTTATATACCCTTTTTTTATTGCTTTTATTGCATCAAATAAATCATAACTTTTAAAAAATTCGTTTGGTAAAAGACTTAAGGCTGCGGCATTTGCGGTAAAATCACGCCTAAAAAGGTCATCTTTTAAATTTGAAGGTTCAACCTGCGGCAAACTTGCCGGCTTTGGGTAAACTTCTTTTCTGCAGCGCACAAAATCAAGTTTTAACCCGTTTTCTAAAGAAACTCTGGCTGTGCCGAAAGTTTCAAAACGGGTAATTTTTGCACCGTATTTTTTGCGGCAAAAACTAAGCAAATCATCAATTTTACCCTCTACGCAAATATCAATATCGTAAGTTTTTTTACCGAGATAAAAATCGCGCACAAAACCGCCAACAGCCCAAAGGGACAGTTTTTTAGTTTCGGCGTAAGCGCCGATTTCCTTTAAAATTTTTATCTCTTTACTTGCCATATTATTTTACTTGCGCGGGCAATTTTGAAGTTTTTTTAACTTCGTCAAGCATAGTTTTAAGCATATTTAAGGCGGAATTTTGCTTTAAAAGTTCCTGCGCTGCTTTTACAAAATTTTCTATATTATATTCTTCTTTATATATAGGTGCGTAAAAGGGAAAGCCCGAAACTCTTGCCAAAGATGGTTTTAAAGCAACAATTTTAAAATTATTTTGCGCCGCAAGGGCTGCAATAACTTCGCTTTGGGTGCGGGTAAATTCTTCATATTCTATCATTGCTTTTAACTCGGTAAGACTTTTTAAATAAAAAGGTTGATAGTCAATATTTAAAGAAGTTAAATTGTTTTTTAATAACTCAAAATCTTTTTGCATTTGCGCTTTTTGTTTTTCAAAGTCTTCTTCCTTACCGCCCCAAACAAAAGCCAAAAGTTCAATAGTCGGGTCAAAATAAATTATAGTTCTTTCGTGATAAAAAAAGTGGCCGCAACTGGGGCAGGAAACAAGGTTTAACTCCCCCCCGATAAGAGCATCCTTCAACTCTAAATCTTCATCCCCGCGGATAAGTGTCCAAAATTCCGCGTCAAAAACTTCTTCGCAATGTGGGCAATTTACGCTGCCCTCGCCTTTAATTGATTTCATATATTATAGTTTAGCAAAAAAATACAATATTAAAAAAGATTTTTAAATAAAAAAAGGGAACCAATGTGGAGGGCGCTGAATTCCTCATCGTAGGAAACCTACGGCAGTCGGCAGCGACTTTCTGCAGTTCACATTAGTTCTTAATAATAGTATAACATAGGTTTAAAAATCAGTCAATAAAAAAAGAGAACCTTGAGAGTGAGAGAGATTGATGAACTGTGCTCTCAATAAGGATAGCAGCTATGATTTCCTATCCTCTCTAAGGGTTCAATAATAGTATATTTCAAAACTAGGAATTTGTCAATATAATATAAAAAATGCCCCATTCAGGATTTGAACCCGAATCCTCGGTTCCGAAGACCGATACTCTAGCCAATTGAGCTAATGGGGCAAAACAATGTTATGTAAGTATTTTATTATATTATTAAATATTAAGCAAAAAAATATGCTAGAATAATCTTATATTTGATATTAAGGAGTTTTATTATGGGTGGACACTCACACTGGGCCGGTATTAAACACAAAAAGGCCCTCGTTGATGCAAAAAAAGGTAAAGTTTTTACTAAACTTATCAGAGAAATTACTATCGCTGCCAAAATCGGCGGTGGCGACTTGGCAAGCAATGCCCGCTTGAGAAAAGCCGTTGACGATGCTAAAGCAGCAAACATGCCTGCAGATAACGTTAAACGCGCTATCATGAAAGGTACAGGCCAAATCCCGGGCACAATTTACGAAGAAATCACCTACGAAGGCTACGGACCAGGTTCCGTTGCCGTAATCGTTGAATGCACATCTGATAATAAAAACAGATCTTTTGCCGAAATCAGAAAAACCTTTTCCGACAAAGGCGGAAGTATCGGCACAACGGGCTGCGTTTCTTATATGTTCAGCAAGAAAGGTGTTATCTTAATTGGCAAAGAAGCAACAAATGAAGAAACCCTTATGAATATCGCCCTTGAAGCAGGTGCAGACGATATTATTACCCAAGAAGAAGGCTTTGAAGTTCTTACCTCACCGGAAAATTTTGAAGCCGTTAAATCCGCTTTGGAAGCAAAAGGTATTAAACTTGAATCTGCCGAAATCAGTATGGTTCCTTCTAACGAAGTGGAAATTAAAGACGAAGAAGTTGCCGGCAAAGTTTTGCGTATGATTGAAGCCTTAGACGAACACGACGATACAAAAAATGTCTATGCAAACCATTCTATTGCCGACGATATTTTAGCCAAACTTGAAGAAAAATAAAATCTTGGGCATTGACCCCGGTTTAGACAGAACCGGCTGGGCCGTTTTAACTGATAACGGGTCAGCCGGTGTCGTTTTGGAAAGTTGCGGACTTATCCATACAAGCAAAGATTTATCTTTAGCGGCGCGCCTTGACGAAACTTACCGCGAAGTTTTGCGCCTTGCAGATATTTTTCAGCCCACTTGCGCCGCTATGGAAGAAATGTTCTTTTTAAAAAAAGCAACAAGAGTAGGCCACACTATTCAGGCGCGCGGCGTTATCTTGCTTGCTTTACATCAAAAAGGTATAGAGGTTTCTTCCTATCAACCAAGCAGAATTAAAGCCACACTTTGCGGCAACGGCGCGGCTGATAAAAAACAAATGCAAAGGATGGTGCAACTGATTTTAAAATTAAAAGAAGTGTTGCAACCCGACGATGTTGCCGATGCCGCAGCCATCGCCCTTTGCCATTTAAAGATGAACCCGATTTTAAATAAAATAAACACGCAAAAAGCATTTTTAGAAAAAATTAAACAAGCGCGTTTAGAACAAATAAAAAATTTCAAAAATAAAGTAAAATAATATTATATGATAGCGTATTTAACAGGTGAAGTTTTTGAAGTTGGTGATAATACCATAATCTTACTTGCAGGCGGTGTTGGTTATGAAGTCAATATGGCGCCTTCAAGTATTGCTTCCGTGGAAAAGGGGCAAAATCTTGGGGTTTATATAACGGAAAGTCTTTCCCCCTACGACGGCACCGCGCTTTACGGCTTTTTAACTAAAGCAGATAAAGATTTATTTTTACTTTTCAAAAATGAAATACCTAACACAGGTTCCAAAAAAGCCCTTGATTTTTTAAATAAAGCACTTAGAAGCGTGGCAGATTTCCACAATGCTATCATAAATAAAGACCCAAAAATTTTAACCGCAATTTTCGGTTTTACCGCAAAAACCGCGCAGAAACTTATTGATAGTTTAAGCGGCAAAATGGACACAATTTCCGTTCAAGGTGAAGTTAAAATTAAAACAGCCGAGATACCTTTTATGGCAGATGTTTTAAATGCGCTTGGCGCCCTTGGCTATAGCGCGCAGGAATCGCGCCGCGCAATAGAACAACTTTATAAACAAAACTCCGCACAGACTAATGTGGAAGAGTTAATAAAACAAGCCCTAAGGATACTTAAAAAATGACCTCTAAAAACGAATATCTTAATATACAAGCAGACGACCAGGAAAAAACTTCCTTTGAGTATGCTTTGCGCCCGACAACTCTTAATGAATTTGTCGGTCAGGATAAACTAAAAGAAAATTTAAAAATTTTTATTGAGGCCGCCAAAAATAGAGGCGAGGCCTTGGACCATTGCTTGTTTTATTCCCCCCCGGGCCTTGGTAAAACTACTTTATCAAATATTTTAGCAAAGGAAATGGGCGTAAATATCAAAACAACTTCAGGCCCCGTGCTTGCCCGCCCGGGCGACCTTGCGGCTATGCTTACAACCGAACTTAGTGAAGGCGATATTTTGTTTATTGACGAAATACACCGCCTTAATCCAGCCGTAGAAGAAGCCCTTTACCCTGCTATGGAAGATTTTACTTTCTTTATAAATACAGGCAAGGGAGCAGGTTCAACCACTTTAAAATTATCCGTGCCAAAGTTTACTTTAGTCGGGGCTACCACAAGAAGCGGCCTTCTAACAGGGCCTTTAAGAGATCGCTTCGGTATAGTTTTTAATCTCGGGTTTTACGAAATTAAGGAAATTACAGATATTCTTGCCCGCTCCGCCCGCTTGCTTAATATTGAAGCCGAGCGCGCAGGCCTTGAGGAAATTGCAAGACGTTCCCGCGGAACGCCCCGTATTGCTAACCGCCTTTTAAGACGCGTCAGAGATTTTGCGCAAGTTAAAGGCAACGGCATTATCACCGCCGAAATTGCGACTCACGCAATGGAAGCCCTTGATATTGATAAAGAAGGCCTTGACACTATTGATAAGAAAATTTTATCTGCCTTAATTGAAAAGTTTGACGGCGGCCCTGTGGGTATAGAAAACCTTGCAATAGCCGTCAGCCAGGAAGTTGACACCCTTAGCGATGTTATTGAGCCTTATTTAATTAAAGCAGGTTTCATCACACGCACGCCGCGCGGGCGCGTAGCCAGTGCAAAGGCCTATCAGCATTTAGGCCACAAAAAACCAAATACTTTATTTTAACTTATGAAACATTTTTCCACCGTAAAACTTTTTGCTTTCTTTTTAGTGTGCGCTTTTCTTTTGACCACGCAAAAAGTTTTTGCGGCAACAAATGTCCGCGTTTTAATTGCGGAAGATTCTACCCCAGTTTCGGTTAAAACAAGCGGCGCGATTTTTGTTAAAGATTTAGCAAACAATAAAAAATACAGCGTTAAAAAAGCCGGCACTTTTAAAATTTCCACAACGGCAAAACAAGTTCAGGCAGGTTCGGTTAAAAGCACAAAAGGCGTGCAAATTTCCTTAAAAAACAAAAAAGATACTTTTACTATAAACGGCAATACTTATAATGGTAATCTTTTAATAAAACCCGCCGCAAAAACCCAAATTGTTGAACTCTTGCCTTTAGAAGAATATCTTTACGGCGTTTTGCCTTATGAAATGAGTTATTCCTGGCCCATAGAAGCCCTTAAAGCACAAGCCGTTGCCGCGCGCACTTATACCTTAAAAAGTATAGAAAATACGCAAAATAATCCCTTTGATTTATATAGTGATACCCGCAGCCAAATGTATAAAGGTTCTGCCAAAGTTTATGACTCCGTAAAAAAAGCCGTAGACGAAACAAAAGGCCAAGTTTTAAAATATAATAAAAATGTTTTCTTTACCTATTATCACGCAAATTGCGGCGGTCATACTGATACCCCCCCTTGGCTATCTTCGGCGATAAAACCTTTGCGGGGCGCAAAATGCGGCTATTGCTCACACGGTGCAGGCGCTACTTGGAAGCATACTTTAAGCAAAGATACAGTTAATACTTTTCTCAAAAAAAATAAAATTGCAGGCACAATTAAAAGCGTAAAAATTGCCTCAAAAACTTCCAGCGGCAGAGCAAAAGATTTAAAAATTACAACAACGAAAACAACAAAAACTATACCTTGTAATACTTTTCGCGTCGGCGTGGGCGCAACTAAATTTAAAAGTTGCTTTATTACAAGTATAAACGACCTTACCTTCAGCGGTAAAGGCTACGGACATGGCGGCGGGCTTTGCCAGGAAGGCGCAAAAGGTATGGCCGAAGCCGGTAAAAAATATAAAGATATTTTAAAACAATACTACCCCGGCGCAACTTTGGAGAATATTTAATATGGCTTTTGAACGCTTTAAAAAATTTAATGTTGATGAACTTATTGCAAAAAATCCCGCGGACCCGCGCGACAGTAGCCGAATGATGGTTCTTAACAGAAAAAATCACACGATAGAACACAAAATTTTTAGGGATTTACCGACTTTCTTAAGAAAAGGCGACACTATTATAATGAATAAATCAAAAGTTTTCCCCGCAAAGATTTTTGCCAACAAAGAAACCGGCGGAAAAATTGAAATTTTGCTAGTTCGCCAACTGGAAGATAAATTTTCCTGGGCAGTTTTACTTAGGGAATATAAACCCGGAACCAAACTTGTTTTTGAAGATAATTTAAAAGGCGAAGTTGTGGGCAATACAGACGCGGGCGAGGCAATAATAAAATTTAATACCGACAATATTTTGCCTTGGACCCACAAACACGGGCTTATGCCCTTGCCACCTTATATTGAAAAAGCGCGCAAGCACGCAGGTCTTTCAAAAAGCATAGCCACCGACAAAGAAAGGTATCAAACCGTTTATGCACAAGTGGAAGGCTCTATTGCCGCACCGACGGCGGGTTTTCACTTTACGCAAGAATTACTAAACAAAATTAAAGATATGGGCGTAAATGTTGATTATGTAACTTTGCATGTGGGCTGGGGCACTTTTAAACCTTTACGCGGCGAGCCGACCGAACACAAAATGCTTGCCGAACTTGCCCAAATCACGCCTGAGACCGCAGATTTAATAAATAAAACAAAACAAGACGGCGGGCGTTTAATATCCGTCGGCACGACAAGCACGCGCACCATTGAAAGTTTTGCCGATGAAACAGGCAAAGTTTCCTTCGGGCAAAAATGGACAAATTTATTTATCTATCAAGGTTATAAATTTAAAGCAATTGACGCACTGATTACCAATTTTCACTTTCCCGATTCCACGCCTTTATGTATGGTTAGCGCTCTTGCAGGAGAAGATTTTATTTATGAGGCATATAGCCAAGCGGTGGCGCAAAAATACCGCTTTTATTCTTTCGGAGATTCAATGTTAATACTATGACAAATTTAGAAAATATCAAAGTTATTCCCCCCTTTAATCTTAAGGCAAAAGATACTAAAAGTGCCGCAAGAACAGGTGTTTTATACACTAAGCACGGCATTGTCAAAACCCCGGTTTTTATGCCTGTTGCCACACAGGCTTGCGTTAAGGCTCTGACGGAAAAAGATTTGGAAGATATTAAAGTGCAGTGTATTTTATCAAACACTTATCACTTGTATTTAAGACCGGGAACGGAACTTTTAGAAAAAATGGGCGGACTGCATAATTTTATGCGCTGGAACGGCAGTATTTTAACGGATTCGGGCGGTTTTCAGGTGCATAGTTTATCGCATTTAAGAAAAATTACCGAAGAAGGCGTTTGGTTCAAAAGCCACCACGACGGCTCAAAGCATTTTTTTACGCCGGAAAAAGTTATTGAATATGAAAGCAAAATCGGTTCTGATATATGGACCTGCCTTGATGTTTTAATACCTTCAACCGCAAATGAAAGAGAGGCAAAAAAGGCCCTAGAAATTACTAAACGCTGGGCCAAAAGAGCGGCAACAAAATACCATTCTATGATAGAGCAGGGTATTACACAAAATGCTGACGGCAGTTTTAATGTGCCGCACTCGCTTTTATTTGGTATTGTGCAGGGTTCAATTTTCCCTAAACTTAGAGAGGACGCCGCAAAAGAAATGGCTACTTTGCCTTTGCACGGTTTTTGTATAGGTGGGCTTTCCGTCGGCGAAACACGCGAAGAAATGAACCTTGCCCTAGAACATTGTATCCCTTATTTGCCCGAGCAAAAACCGCGCTATTTAATGGGGCTTGGCACACCGCAAGAAATTTTAGATTGTATTTCTCACGGCGTTGATATGTTTGACTGCGTCTGGCCGACAAGAGTAGCAAGAAACGGCCAAGCAATGACATCTAGCGGCAAATTAAATATCAAAAATGCCGAGTTTAGAACCCAAGATAAACCGCTTGATGATAAATGTGATTGTTTTGTGTGTAAAAACTATTCTCGCGCCTACCTATCGCATTTATTTAGGTCAGGCGAGTTAACAAGCCACCGCTTAATAAGCATACATAATATTCGCTTTTTAACACGCATGATGGAACAGGTGCGCGAGCATATAGAAAACGGCACTTTCCTAGAATTTAAAGCCGAAATGGAAAAGAATTACAAATAAAAAATAATTTATTTGTATATATTGAAAACTAAAATTGCCTCTTTGTCTGTTTGAATACCCGCTTGTAATGCTTTATCAAGAAGAGGGTGTTGCTCACGTTGCGAAGATAGCGACCATTCCGCCGCCGCCTTTACAAGTGGACCGCCTAGAGGAATTTCTGCCGATCGCGCTACAATTTGAGCAAAACGCGAATCTCCCGTTGTTGCAAAAGCACCCCATAAAAAATCCAAATCTTCGGGAGTAACAACAACTACATTTTCTTTGGAAAGCATTTCTTCTAATAGTTGTTTATATTTGTCTACCGAAGACCAGATACTATTTAATTCTTTATTCTTTTTAAAAGACATATTCTTTATAACTTGCCAATCTTGAGGACGTTGAGAGGCCAAAGCAGATAAAAAACCCGTTAAGGGCGCTGCTACCTGCGGTGCAAAAACTCCCGGTTCTTCCAAAGCAGACATTGCTTTTTTAAGATGTTGAGGATCAGGTTGTTGATAATAAAAAGAAAAAACCTGACCAAAATCTTCTCTTATATCTTCTACCGGTTTATGAGTGGAGCAAGCCCCAAGTATAACGGCAATAAAACCAACTAAAAACAATTTTGATATTTTCATCTATAACTCCCTTATATACAGATTAAATTACTTAGTTTATTCTATCATTTTTATTTATTAACTAACAATAAATATGGTTAAAAGAGCAACAAATAAAAAATGCTCCCAAAAAGTATTTAACTTTTTGGGAGCAATCTTTCTTCTCATTTTTTTTACTTTTATTTCAAATCTTTAACGCCTTTT